>NZ_JBSXNM010000046.1:0-462622 GCF_056857655.1 Paracoccus sp. L-17 | reverse complement strand
CACCTGATCGCGCGCCTGCTGCTGCGCCCAATACTGACCGCCGCCTTCATCTGGGACTGGTCACGATGGCGACGAGAGCACCAAGTCGCCGCAGCCATCGCACACCGAAAAATTCGACACTATTCGCAACTGTAGTACTAGGTCATGCACTCATAAATGACTAGCGGCGTTTGAGCTTTGCTGATTCATTCCTTGCAAAGAGGAGAGCAGCTTGTCCCAACGTCGCTACCAATTGACCGACTTCGAGTGGTCTGTCATCGCGCCACTTTTGCCGAACAAGCCGCGCGGGGTTGCGCGGGTCGATGATCGTCGGGTCCTGAACGGCATCTACTGGCGGCTCCGGACCGGTTCTCCCTGGGCCGACATCCCCGAGCGCCATGGCCCCTACACCACGTGTTATAACCGCTTTGTCCGTTGGGCGCGTCTGGGTGTATGGGATCGGATATTCGAAGCTGTGTCAGCGGCTTACGAAGGTTCGGAACAGTCGGTGGACAGGTCCTCGATCCGCGTCCACCAGCACGGAGCCAACGCAAAAACGGGGGCAAAGCGCCCGCCGGCCCCGCCGGTGTGGGTGACTTTCGAGCCGTCTGCATGGGGCGCTCGCGGGGCGGCCTGACGACCAAGATCCACGCCGTCACCGATGCCCAGGGCCTGCCGATCACCCTCAAGCTGACCGCCGGGCATGCCCATGACGGTCGGTCTGCCGACGACATGCTGGGCACGATCGGATCGGGCCAGACCCTGCTCGCGGACGCGGCCTAGGACAGCAATCGGTTGCGCGATCATCTCGCGCGGGTTGGCGCGAAAGCAGTCATCAGACAGATCCCACGACGCTCCGCCCCGCCGCCGCTGGACAAGAACACCTACCGCCGTCGCAACCGGATCGAACGGTTCTTCTCAAAGCTCAAGCATTACAGGGCGATAGCGACCCGATACGAGAAACACGACGCCAACTTCCTCGCACTCGTCAAACTTGCCGCAACACGCATCTGGTTGCGCGCTTATGAGTCGGTGACCTAGCCGTTCCTGTCGCCCGCCCTGTCCTCGCGCGGCGTGGTCTTGGACGACTGCGCCGGATAGACCAGCCCGGCCGAGATGATCAGCTTGGCCGCATCCTCGACCGACATCGACAGGATCGTGACGTCGCTGGCCGGGACGTAGATCAGGAAGCCAGAGGTCGGGTTGGGCGTCGTCGGCACGAAGACGGCAATCAGGTCATCGGCGGTGCGGCTGACCAATTCGCCCTTGGCCGGCCCGGCGACAAAGCCCAGGGCCCACAGGCCCTTTCGCGGATATTCGATCATGCAGGCGCGGTCGAACCGGGCCTCGTCCTGCGACAGGATCGTCTCGGCGATCTGTTTCACCGCACCATAGACGGATCGCACGATGGGCATCCGGGCCACGATCCGCTCGCCGGTGCGCAGCAGCGCGCGACCGACCCAGCCCTTGGCGACCCAGCCGATCAGCACCGTGAACAGCAAAAAGAAGACGACGCCGACCCCGCGCAGCGGGATGCCGATGTAATTCTCGGGTCGCCAGCGCGGCGGCACCATCGGCAGGACCCAGCTGTCCATCCAGCCGGTCAGCGTCCAGATCAGCCAGACCGTGATCCCGATCGGCGCGACCACGACCAGCCCGGCCAGAAAGTTCGACCGCAGCATTCCCAGAAGTCCCGGGCGTCTTGGAGGCAGGGCAGGGTCCATGCGCATGAGGAATGGATCGGGCGGCTTGGCCGGGCGGTCAAGCCGCTTTCGCCATCGCGGCAGCGATTTCGGCCGCCAGTCGCGCATTGTTCAGCACGAGGGCGATATTGGAGTGCAGCGAGCGTCCCTCGGTCAGTTCGAAAATCCGTTGCAGCAGGAACGGTGTCACCTGCTTGGCGGCGATCTTCTGCGCTGCGGCCTCGGCCAGCGCCTGTTCGATCACCGGCATGATCCGATCGCGCGGGATCTCGGCCTCGTGGGGGATCGGGTTGGCGACCAGTTGGCCACCCGCCAGGCCCAGCCGGGCGCGCATCGCGGCGGCCCTGGCGATCTGGTCCGCGCTGTCCATGCGCAGCGGCGCCGGAATACCGCTGGTCCGCGACCAGAAGGCGGGCAATTCGTCCTGCGCATAGGCGATGACCGGCACGCCCAGCGTTTCCAGCACTTCCCAGGTCTTCGGCAGATCGAGGATCGCCTTGGCGCCGGCCGCCACCACGGTCACCGGGGTCCGGGCCAGTTCCTGAAGATCGGCCGAGATGTCGAAGCTGGTCTCGGCCCCGCGATGAACGCCGCCGATGCCGCCGGTGGCAAAAACCCGGATTCCCGCAAGCGCGGCGCAGATCATGGTCGCGGCGACGGTGGTCGCGCCGGTCCGGCCATCGGCCACGCAGACCGCCAGATCGGCGCGACTGAGCTTCATCGCCCGTTCGGGCGGGGTCCGGGCCAGGTCCTGCAGCGCCGTGTCGGTCAGGCCGATATGGATCCGTCCGCCCATGACGGCGATCGTGGCGGGCGTCGCGCCGGCTTGCCGGACCACCGCTTCCACTTGCCGCGCCATGTCCAGGTTTTGCGGAAAGGGCATGCCGTGGGTGATGATGGTCGATTCCAGGGCGACGACGGGATCGCCGGCATCCAGGGCGGCAGAGACTTCGGGCGAGAAGGTCAGGGGGGCGGTCATGATACGGCTTTCAGACGGGCTTCGACGAACAGGGTGCAGAGGGCCGCGCCCGACTGGCGGTGTGAACGCGCGCCGGCTGGTTCTGCCTCGGCGGCATGGTGGCGGACGGGTACCGGCAACGGTGTTTCATGGCACGTCGCGCCCCGAGACGTGGGCGGCCGATGCCTCGACCGCCCGGCGCAGCGCGTCGCCGCGTGGCTGGGCCTTCAATTCGGCAGCCAGATGCGCGGCGAGGAAGCAATCGCCCGCGCCGGTCACGCGCGCCACCGTCACATGCGGCGGGGCGCATGTCAGGGTCGGTGCATTGGCCATCGCCTCGGCCGCCGGATGCGCGCCGTCGGTGACCAGGACACGGGCCGCGCCGCGCGCCACCACGGCCTCGGCGGCAGCGGCGGCATCGGGGCAGGATCGGCCGGCAAGAATCTCGGCCTCCAGCCGGTTCAGGTAGAAACAACCGCGGCGGGCGGCGATCAGCGGTTCCAGCCGCTCGGCCTTGCCGGGACTGGCGGGCACGATCCGCAGGTCGGCCCCTGCCAGACGCGGATCGCGGGCGATCGCGGACAGCAGATCCTCGGTCAGGTTGCCGTCCAGAACCACGGGCGCCGTCCAGCCCGCCAGATCGCCCGACAGCGGCGCAAGGATCGCGCCGCCCGCCCGTTCCAGCGAATGGGCGTCTGCGATGGCCGCGATCAGGCCCTCGCTGTCCTCGATGCCCATGTAGCAATCCGTGGGCAGGCCGGTTTCGCGCGACAGCCAGCCGGTCAGCACGCCCAGCCGCTGGGCCTCGGCCACCAGCGCGCAGCCCTCGGGGTCGCGACCGACCGCCGACAGCACCGCGGGGGCCAAGCCCCAGCGGGCCAGGGCCACCGCCACGTTCAGCGCCACTCCGCCCGGCAGGTGACGGATTCGGCCCGGAACGTCGGCGCCCGGCGCCATCCGGCGTGGCGCGCGCCCGATCACGTCCCACAGCATCGCGCCGATGCACAGGATGTCGGGGCGGTCGGTCATTCTTCGGTCCATTCCTTCATCTCGGCTTTCAGAAACCGTTCGAAATCGTCCAGATCGACGGGATCGAACTGACCGAAACCCTGCATCCAGACCGAGGCGCGACGCATCCCGTCGGGATCCAGCATGCACCAGGTGATCCGGCCGCGCCTCTCCTGCCGGATCAATCCGGCCGCCGCAAGCACCGTCAGATGTTTCGAGATCGCCGCAAGGCTCATCTCGAAAGGATGCGCAACGTCGCTGACGGCCATGTCGTCCTCGAGCAGCATCGACAGGACCCGGCGCCGCGTCGGATCGGCCAGCGCGGCGAAGATCAGGTTCAGGCGGTCGGGATCCGGGAGGGTCATGGCTTTCCGGGCTGGCAAAGGTCAACTGCGCGGTTGAATAATGTCCGCGCGCGGGCGCGATTGCAACCGCCGCGCATCCCTGCCCGAAAATAGAAATGTCGTTTCCATACAAACCATTGCGCATCTTTCCCGGTTGCTTGACTTGGCTGCCAAACCACCCTAGACACCGCACGGATAACAAGGGGGCAGCAGAGATGGCCGAAGGGCCCCGGACCGGCAGCGACAGAGAGGACGAGGCCTCTCGCTTGCGCGATCTGGAGGAACGGCTGTCGAAGCTGACGCCCAAGCCGAAGGCCGACGCGCCGATGGCGGGCCATGACCAGGCCCATCTGGCCTGGCGCATGGTGATCGAGATCGTGGCCGGGATCGGGATCGGCTTCGGGATCGGTTACGGGTTGGATTATCTGCTCGGCACCACGCCGCTTCTGATGATCCTGTTCATTTTCCTCGGCTTCGCGGCCGGCATCAAGACGATGATGCGCACCGCAGCCGAACTTGACCGCAAGCCCGGCCCCGCGCCGGAGACCGAGAAGAGGGATTGACCGTGGCATCCGATACGGAGAAAGAAACCGGCCTTGTCTTCCATCCCATGCAGCAGTTCGAGGTCAGTCCGCTTTTCGGCGATGGCCCGGTCCACTGGTATACGCCCACCAATGTGACGCTGTGGATGGCGATCGCTGTGCTGGCGATCACCGCGCTGATGGTTCTGGGCACGCGCGGCCGGGCCATCGTGCCCAACCGCCTGCAATCCGTGGCCGAGCTGGCCTATGGCATGATCCACAAGATGGTCGAGGACGTGGCCGGCAAGGATGGGCTGAAATATTTCCCCTATATCATGACGCTGTTCATGTTCATCGTGTTCGGCAACATGCTGGGCCTTCTGCCCAAGTCCTTCACCGTCACCTCGCATGTCGCCGTCACCGGCGTTCTGGCGCTGGCCGTCTTCATCAGCGTCACCACCATCGGTTTCCTCAAGAACGGGACCGCGTTCCTGGGCCTGTTCTGGGTGACATCCGCTCCGCTGGTGCTGCGCCCCGTCCTGGCGCTGATCGAGCTGATCTCGTATTTCGTCCGCCCCGTCAGCCATTCCGTTCGTCTCGCCGGAAACATGATGGCCGGTCACGCGGTGATCAAGGTCTTTGCCGGCTTCTCGGCCATCGCCGTGATCTCGCCGCTGTCGATCCTGGCCGTGACCGCGATGTTCGGGCTGGAACTGCTGGTGGCCTTCATCCAGGCCTATGTCTTCACGATCCTGACCTGTGTCTATCTGAAGGACGCGCTGCACCCGTCGCACTAGGCGCCGGCCGGCCGTCAGGTCAATCCATCCGCCAATTCATCACTTCCAACCGCAAGGAGATTCATCATGGAAGGCAATATCGCTCAACTGGGTCAGTATATCGGTGCCGGTCTGGCCGCCATCGGTTCGGGCGTGGCCGCCGTCGGTGTTGGCAATGTCGCCGGCAACTTCCTGTCCGGCGCCCTGCGCAACCCGTCGGCCGCAGCCGGCCAGACCGCGACGCTGTTCATCGGCATCGCCTTCGCGGAAGCTCTGGGGATCTTCGCGTTCCTCGTTTCGCTTCTGCTGATGTTCGCGGTCTGATCCCACGCCATCCTTGCGGCGGGGTGAGGGCCGACGCCTTCGCCCCTTCGTGACCCGAGAGGCCAGGGGGTTACATGATAAGCCTGTTGCAAGAGGCCGCGACGACCGTGGTCGAACAATCCCAAGGCGCCGCAGCCGCGTCAGAGCATGGCGGGGCAACTGCGCAAGCCGCCGCGGCTGCCGGCGAGGCTAGCGCGCCCGGCATGCCGCAGCTGAACTTCGACACGTTCCCGAACCAGATCTTCTGGCTCGCGATTTCGCTGGTGGTGCTGTATTGGGTTCTGTCGAAAATCGCGCTGCCCCGGATCGCGGCCGTCATCTCGGACCGTCAGGGCGCGATCACCGGGGATCTGATGGCGGCGGAAGAGTTCAAGCAGCGCGCCAAGGATGCCGAGGCGGCCTATGACAAGGCGCTGGCAGAGGCCCGCGGCGAGGCCGGAAAGATCGTCGCGGCCAACCGCGCCGAGATCCAGAAGGAACTGGATGCCGCCATCGCCCATGCCGATGCGGAAATCGCCGCGCGCGTGGCGGAATCGGAAAAGCGCATCCGCGAGATCCGCGATTCCGCCCAGGCCGATGCCCGTCAGGTCGCCCGCGAGGTGACCGCGCAACTGGTCGAAACCTTCGGTGGCCAGGTTGATCAGGGCGCCGTCGATCAGGCTGTGGACAACCGTATGGAGAGGGCGTTGCAATGAAGAAAACCGGCATCATCGCCGTATTTGCGGCAGGCGCCGCCGGACCGGCCGCCGCGGCACCGGGGTCGTTCTTCTCGCTCGGCAATACCGACTTCATCGTCACCATTGCCTTCCTGATCTTTGTCGGCATCCTGATCTACTACAAGGTGCCCACGATCATCGGCGATCTGCTGGACAAGCGCGCCGGTGGCATCCGCAGGGATCTGGACGAAGCCAAGCGTCTGCGCGAGGAAGCGCAGGAAATCTATGCCAGCTATGAACGCCGGCAGCGCGAGGTTTCGGGGCAGGCGGACCAGATCATCGCCAATGCCAAGCGCGAGGCCGAGGCGCAGGCCGCCAAGGCCAAGGAAGATCTGAAGATCTCGATCGAGCGTCGCCTGAAGGCCGCCGAGGAACAGATCGCCAGCGCCGAAAGCGATGCGGTTCGTGCCGTCCGCGACCGCGCGGTCCGCACCGCCGTCGCCGCCGCATCCGAACTTCTGGCGCAGCAGGTCGCCGCAGGGCAGCGGTCGGCCGGTATCGATGACGCCATCGAAGACGTGGCGCGTCGCCTGAACTGAGCCTTTCGTTCAGTCGGACAGTGAAAAACCCCCGGCCGCATGGCCGGGGGTTTCCTCGTCCGCGTCTCGCGTCTGCTCACACGGACGAATCGGCCGGCCACCGACATGCGGCGATCGGGCTGTGGCGGCATGCCCGGGCGGGTCGGATGTCCGCGCCGAACCTGCACAGGGCTCGCCCGGGGCCGGCTGTCCGATACGGGGCAGGTGCGGCTTTTACAGCGATCGCCTCCACCAGACCACAACTCTTCGCGCGTCGGAGGGTTCGCGACGCAACGTCGTGGCGCGGATTTCCGCGATTTCTTGCCGGTCGGTTGCCCGGAAATTCAACATGAAAGGGCCGGTCGAAACCGGCCCTTGCCAATCCTGTGTTCCGTCCTCCGCGATCAGCGGGTCGGGCGGATCAGAATTTCGACACGGCGGTTCTGCGCCTTGCCCTGCGCCGTCGCATTCGAGGCAACGGGTTGGCTTTCGCCGCGACCCACGGCCACGACGCGCGCGGGCGACACGCCGCCTGCCGTCAGGATGCCCGCGACCGACCGGGCGCGGCGTTCCGACAGATCCTGGTTATAGGCGGCGCTGCCGGTATCGTCGGTGTGACCCACCACCTCGACGCGGCTGTCGGGATACTGGTTCAGGTTGCGCGCGACAGCATAGAGATCGTTTTGCGCCGGGCCAGAGACGGCGGCCGAATCGGTGGCGAACAGAATCCCTTCGGGCAGGGTCACCTGCAGATACGAGCCGCGGTTGACGATCTGCACGTTCGGGTTTTGCACCGCCTGTTCCAGCGCGGCCGCCTGGCGGTCGAGGATATTGCCCGCGACGGCCCCTGCCGCCGCGCCGAGGATCGCGCCCCGTGCGGCGTCGCGGCCGCGGTTGTTCTTGTCCTCGTCGCGCGTGCCACCCAGCACGGCGCCGATCGCCGCACCGGCCAGGGCACCTTGCTGGGTGCGGCTCAGGCCGCCGGGGCCTGTGCCGGCGCCGGACGTGCCGCCGTTCAGCGAGGGATCGGTGCAGGCGCCGAGGGCGATCAGGCCCGATGCGGCGAGGATCGTGGTGACGCGAATCTTCATGGGATTCCCCTTCCTTGTTCGTCAAGGCCCTTGCCTGGCGCCGGGCCGAAGACCAGCGGACCCCGCGCGGGACCGCCTTCCAACGCGCGTCACGCTGTCGCAGTTCCCGCCGGAAGGAAAGTCACGTCCGCGTGGAAGTGGCTGGATTGTCGGCACAATCCGGTGAGAATCGCGACGCGGGAACACCTGGCTTGCAAAGCCGCGCGACCGGCGTCACAAGCACCGCGTCATGGCCCGTCTGCCCGCCCCCTTGCCCTTCGATCAGCAGGTCGCGATCTTTTCGCGGCTGCGCGAGGCCAATCCCCGGCCCGAGAGCGAACTGAATTTCTCGAATCCCTTCACGCTGGTCGTGGCCGTCGCGCTGTCGGCGCAGGCGACCGATCTGGGGGTGAACAAGGCCACGCGGGAATTGTTCGCGGTGGCCGACACGCCCCGGAAGATGCTGGATCTGGGGCTGGATGGCTTGACCGGGCATATCCGGACCATCGGGCTTTATCGGCAGAAGGCCAGGAACGTCATCGCGCTGTCGCGAATCCTGGTCGAGGAATATGGCGGCGTCGTCCCCGACAGCCGCGCTGCGCTGATGAGCCTGCCGGGGGTCGGCCGCAAGACCGCCAATGTCGTGCTGAACAGCGCCTTCGGTCAGCCGGCGCAGGCGGTGGATACGCATATCTACCGCGTCGGCAACCGCACCCGCATCGCGCCCGGCCGCGACGTGGGCGAGGTCGAGCGCGCGATCGAGGACAACGTTCCCGCCCGCTTTCAGCGCCACGCCCATCATTGGCTGATCCTGCATGGGCGCTATATCTGCCAGGCCCGCCGCCCCCGCTGCGGCATCTGCATCTTCCGCGACCTGTGTCCCTATGAGGAGAAGACCGAATGACCACGCCCTATGTCATCGGGATCGGCAATGCCGTCATGGACGTGATCGCGCCCACAGACGAGGCGCGGCTGGGCGCGCTTGGCGTGACCAAGGGGATCATGCAGCTGATCGAACGCGACAGGTCCGAATATCTGATGGCCGCCCAGGCCGACGATCACGGGCCGGGCCGGGCGCAGGCGCGGCTGGTGCCGGGCGGCTCGGTCGCCAACACGCTGGCGGGGATCGGCGCGTTGGGGCTGAAGACCGCCTTCATCGGCCGCGTGGCCGAGGATGCCCTGGGCCTTTCCTATGCCGAGCAGACCGAGGCTGCGGGGACGGTCTTTGTCAACCCACCGGTTGCGGGTGACGCGCTGCCGACCTCGCGCAGCATCATCCTGGTGACGCCGGATGGCGAACGCTCGATGAACACCTATCTGGGCATTTCGGCCGAACTCGGCCCCGACGACGTGAACCCGTCGGTCTTTCAGGGTGCCGGATGGCTGTTTCTGGAGGGCTATCTTTTCGACAAGCCGAAGGGAAAGGAGGCGTTCCTGAAGGCCGCCGATTGCTGTCACAAGGCGGGCGGACAGGCGGGCATCGCGCTGTCGGATCCGTTCTGCGTCGATCGGCACCGCGAGGATTTCCGCCGGCTGGTCGCGGGACCGATGGATTACGTGATCGGGAATGTCCATGAATGGACCTCGCTTTATCAGACCGAGGATCTGGAGCAGGCCCTGGCTCTGGCCCGCGCCGATTGCGACACCGTGATCTGCACCCGCTCGGGCGAGGACGCGATCCTGATACGCGGCGACGAACGGGTCGGGGCGGCGGTCCACAAGGTCGTGCCGGTGGACGCGACGGGGGCGGGCGATCAATTCGCGGCAGGGCTGATCCATGGATTGGCGCTTGGCGCGCCACTGGAGGTCGCCGGCCGGATGGGCTGCATCGCCGCCGCGGAGGTGATCAGTCATGTCGGTCCGCGCCCCGAACGCGACATTCGTGCGCAGTTCCGCGCCGAAGGCCTGATCTGAGGCAGGATTTCCTGCGTCCCGCGACGGCGGGGGGCCAGCCCCCCGCGCCCCCCGGGGTATTTGCTCACGGAGAACGAGGGCGCACCCGGGATGGAGTTGGCGCGGTTGTGACCGATTGGCCGCCTGCGGCCTGGATGGCGATTCTGCCGTGCGCCAGTCCTGGATCCGGTCGATGCGGATATCCCACGGTGATTTGAACATTCCGCCCTCTGCCCCGGCGCCAGCCCTTTGGCCGAGGGCCGTGAGCGAACCTGAATGGCCGCCGCGCATCTGCAAGGCAGCGTCGTCTTGCGCGGGGCGGTTTCATGTCCGGTCTGACGGCGATCGGTCCGATCGCGGGCTTCGCCGGTCCGACGCATGAGCGTGGGCGCATGGCCACCCCACCAGGCATTGACGACCCGCTTGCCTTGCGCCATGTCGCGCGGATGCTGCGCATCGATGACATCTTCTATTCCATTCAGGGCCGGCCGCTTTTCGAGGCGGCCTCGGCCACCATTCCCGAAGGCCACAAGGTCGGCCTTGTCGGCCCCAATGGCGCCGGCAAGACCACGCTGTTCCGGCTGCTGCGCGGCGAGATCGCACCGGACGGGGGTGAGATCGCGCTGCCCAGCCGTGCCCGGATCGGCGGTGTGGCGCAGGAGGCGCCGGGAACCGCGCTGCCGGTGCTGCAAACCGTCCTGGCCGAAGATCGCGAACGGTCTGCCCTGCTGGCCGAGGCAGACCGCGCCACCGACGCCCATCGCATCGCCGAGATCCAGACCCGGCTGACCGATATCGACGCATGGTCGGCCGAGGCTAGGGCGGCCTCGATTCTGGTTGGGCTGGGCTTTTCGCCCGCCGATCAGGCCCGCCCGACCAGCGATTTCTCGGGTGGCTGGCGGATGCGCGTGGCCCTGGCCGGGGTGCTGTTCGCGCGGCCCGACCTGCTGCTTCTCGACGAGCCGACGAACTATCTGGACCTGGAAGGCGCGTTGTGGCTGGAGACCTATCTGGCCCGCTATCCCCATACCGTCATCATTATCAGCCACGACCGCGACCTGTTGAACCGCGCCGTGGGCCATATCCTGCATCTCGAACAGCGCAAGCTGACGCTTTACACGGGCGGCTATGACGATTTCGCCCGGCTTCGGGCCGAGAAGCGGGCGCTTCAGGCGGCCGAGGCAAAGAAACAGCACGCCCGGCGCGCGCATCTGCAAAGCTTCGTGGACCGCTTTCGCGCCAAGGCCAGCAAGGCGCGGCAGGCGCAGGCACGGGTCAAGATGCTGGAGAAGATGCAGCCCATCACGGCGCCGGAAGAGGCCAGGTTCCATCGTTTCGGCTTTCCCCAGCCCGAGGATCTGTCGCCGCCCATCGTGGCGATGGAGAATGTCGCCGTGGGCTATGGCGATCGCGCGGTGCTGCGGCAGCTGAACCTGCGCATCGACCAGGACGACCGGATCGCGCTTCTGGGCCGGAACGGGCAGGGCAAATCGACCCTGTCGAAGCTGCTGGCCGAAAGGCTGGACGTGATGGCGGGCAAGCTGATCCGATCGGGCAAGCTGCGCGTGGGCTATTTCGCCCAGCATCAGGTCGATGAGCTTTACCTGGACGAAACCCCCATCGACCATGTGCGCCGCCTGCGCCCGGACGAGGCTCCGGCCCGGCTGCGCGCCCGGCTCGCGGGATTCGGGCTGATGGAGGCGCAGGCGGAAACCCGCGTCGGGCAATTGTCGGGCGGCCAGAAGGCGCGGCTGTCGCTGCTGATTGCGACCATCGACGCGCCGCATCTTCTGGTCCTGGATGAACCTACCAACCATCTCGACATCGAAAGCCGCGAGGCGCTGTCCGAGGCGCTGAACGATTATACCGGCGCGGTGGTGCTGGTCAGCCACGACATGCACCTGCTGGGGTTGGTCGCAGACCGGCTGTGGTTGGTCAACGAGGGCGCGGTAACGGCCTACGAGGGTGATCTGGACGATTATCGCCGTTTCCTGCTGTCGGGCGATGACGACCCCAAGCCGAAGGCCGAGACGTCGAAACCCGCCCCCAGGCGCGCGCCGCGCGATGAATTGCTGTCGCTGCGGTCCCAGGTCCGGCGGGCCGAGGAAAGGGTGCAGAAGCTGACCGAGATGCTGGAAAAGCTGGATGTGAAACTGGCCGACCCGTCACTTTACAACGATCCGCACGAAGCGCGGAAATGGTCCCTGAAACGCGATGAGGCGACGCAGGCCATGGCGCGGGCCGAAACACTGTGGCTGACCGCGCTGGAAAACCTGGAAGCCGCCGAAACCGGTTGATTCTGTTGCCAGGATGCGCGCGCGTCGCGGCCATCCGCGCGGATTGTGAGGCACCGGCTTGTGCGACGGCCCGATTCGCCCGTAAAGAGAGTTCAGATAGTCATGCCGACGGATTTTGCTTGATGAAAAAGCTTCTGCTTGCCGCGCTCTTTGCAGCACCCTTGGCCGCGCCGGCGCTGGCGCAGGATTTCGGCGCGACCGGCGGGCGCGACTTCTCGGTCGAACTGGGGCTGGGGGTGCAGGGCAAGCCGACCTATCCGGGCGCAGAGGATGCCGAGGTCTCGCCCTGGGTAATCTGGCAGAACGCGCGGCTGGGCGGCGCCGGCGGCGAGAAGCAGGGCTTTTCGATCGCGCCGTCGCTGGGTCTGGTCGGCCCGCGCGATCCTTCCGACGATGCGGCGCTGGCCGGGCTGGACAAGATCGACCGTTCCTATGAGGTTGGGGCCAAGGTCAGCTATGGTGCCGGGCCTGTCACCGCCTATGGAACGCTGCGGCGGGGCTTTGGCGGCAACGAGGGCTTGACGGGCGAGGTCGGCGCGACCTACCGGACCGATCTCAGCGACCGCGTGACGTTGTGGTCGGGGCTGGAGCTTGGCTACGGAAACGACGACTACAACGGCACCTATTTCGGCGTCTCGCCCTCCGAGGCGATCGCCAGCGGCTATTCGACATACAGCCCCGGCGGCGGATTCAATTCCGCCGCGATCAAGTTTCGCGCGCGCTACGCGATCAACGACAAGACCGCCATCCTGGGCGAGGTTGAATATGGCAAGCTGATTGGCGATGCGGCGGATTCGCCCATCGTGCAGGATGATTACCAGCCCGCCCTGCGACTGGGCATCGTGCGCAAATTCTCGTTCGGGTTCTGATCGGATCGGCTGGTCCGGCAGGCAAGGCTTCCTCGGTGGTGTCGCGGCACGCTGACCGTCGCCGGACCCGGGACCCTTCGAGGGGCGGAATGGTCGCGCCATGCCGATTCGCATTCCGGTCCTCAGGCAGAAAGAGCGAGCCGTTTCCGAAGCAGCGGCAAGATCGGCACAATTGCGCAAAGGCTTATGCGGCCTTCCGGACCGCGTGACCGTCAAACGCACTTCGCTTGAAAAGCAAAGCCAGATGGAAGTCATCTGGCCGCTTCAGCGTGATCGTGAACAGCGTCATGCCCTGGTCGAAGCCCAGCCAAAGGACCGCCAGACGCTCCGGGTCGATATTCGGGCGGCGCGCGACCGACATGCTGCGGTTCTACGCGAGTTGCATCATGACCGAACAAACTATCGCATGATGAAGCTAGGGCTGGAGCCCTTGGCGAAGCGCGCCTTCTCCCCGCTGAAGCGCATGATGGATACAGCCGCAAAGGCTGTGTCGCCGGTGATGGCGTAGCGCCAGCCGCGCGGCCGTAGGTGACGCTGTCCACCTTGCGGACAAGGGTATCGGCTTGCGCTCGGGGACGCTGGTGGATGCAAGGATCATAGATGCGCCGTCCTCGACCAAGTCGGGCGCCCGTGACCCCCAGATGTTGTCCACGAAAAAGGGCAACGACTGGTATTTCGGCATGAAGGCGCACATCGGCATCGATGCCTACAGGGGCGTGACGCACAGCCTCGAGACCTCGACCGCCAGGCTGCACGACAGCCAGGTCTGGGACGAACTGCTGCATGGGGAGGAAGGCTCGGTCTGGACCGACAAGGGATATGTCAGCGCCGAGCGCGAGGCCGAGTTCAAGGGGCCAGGCAAGCTCTGGGGCGTGATGCGCAGGGCTCCCAAGGGGACCAATTGCATCCCGTCGATGCGCGGATTGACCGGATCATCGCCAAGGTGCGCGCCAGGGCCGAGCATTCCTTCCGGGTGATCAAGCGCCAGTTCGGCGGCGCGAAGACCCGATACCGCGGCCTCGCCAAGAACCCCGCCCAACTGCTCACGCTGTTCGCGCTCGGCAACCTGTTCCTGGCGCGACGGAGGCTGGGTGCATGAGGGACGAGTCCGTCCAAAATCGCCAGATCCGCTCCAAAACGGGCCGAATGGGGCGACGAACTGCCCCTCCAGCGGCCGCCAGACCGCTTCAAGCGACGGATGGCGGGTGTTCGGCGAAGCCGAAAGTGTAGTTCAGGCGTTCCCATGCTCTGGTCGAGGAGGCCGCTGAGCCGCTGCCAAACGCAGGCAAATTTGAAGAGTGTATTGAACTCTCCGTGCGATTCCTCTCGAGGCGCGGGGATATTTACGGGAATGGGAGCTAAACGGTTCGCCAAACAGTGCTGAGACTGGCTTTTTCCGATCCTCTGACATTCACGCCGGAAGATGTGTATGACGCAATAGAAATGACCCTGTCTTTCAAGGGCTTAGATCATTTTTTTCAGCCATAGGTGTGAAATGGTGCTGCGAGAGAGGATTGAACTCTCGACCTCTCCCTTACCAAGGGAGTGCTCTACCACTGAGCTACCGCAGCGCCGTGGGCGGCGTTTAGACAAAGCTGTGCCGCCGCGCAAGGGGGATCGGGCGAATTATCGGGAAATGCCTGCCGCTGCCTGGCTTGCCGCGGCAACTGGACGGCGGCCGGCGCGGGCGATAACAGGAAGCATGACCGGACGGGACAGAAACAGACAGGAACCCGAGACGCGCGCGGACAGGCTTCGCGCCGCGTTGCGGGCCAACCTGCAACGGCGCAAGGCGCAGGCGCGCGCGCGCGAGGCCTCGGCCCCCGACCCGGATGAGGATGAAGCCAGCGAGACGGGCGGGGACGACAGCTAGATGGACCAGATCATCGTTCAGGGAAACGGGCCGCTGAGGGGCGAAATTCCCATCGCGGGCGCGAAGAATGCCTGCCTTGCGCTGATGCCGGCGACGCTGCTTTCGGATCAGCCGCTGACGCTGACCAATGCACCGCGACTGTCGGATATCCGCACCATGACG
The DNA here is from genome assembly GCF_056857655.1 of Paracoccus sp. L-17. NCBI lineage: Bacteria > Pseudomonadati > Pseudomonadota > Alphaproteobacteria > Rhodobacterales > Paracoccaceae > Paracoccus > Paracoccus sp. L-17. The sequence continues at coordinate 447,611 of NZ_JBSXNM010000046.1, read as the reverse complement.
GCCCTGCTGCAAAGCCTGGGGGCCGAAGTGAGCGGCCTTCAGGACGGGCAGGTGCTGGCCATGTCCAGCCACGATCTGACCAGCCACCGCGCCGATTACGAGATCGTGCGCAGGATGCGGGCCTCGATCCTGGTGCTGGGTCCGCTCTTGGCGCGGTTCGGCCAGGCCGAGGTCTCGTTGCCCGGCGGCTGCGCCATCGGCGCGCGTCCGGTCGATCTGCATCTCAAGGCGCTTGAGGCGATGGGGGCCGATCTGGATCTGCGCGACGGATATGTTCACGCCACCGCGCCGGCAGGAGGACTTCGGGGCGCCGTGGTCGATTTCCCGCTGGTTTCGGTCGGCGCGACCGAGAATGCGCTGATGGCCGCGACCCTGGCCCGCGGCACCACGATCCTGAAGAATGCCGCGCGCGAGCCCGAGATCGTCGATCTGGCACGGTGCCTGCGGGCGATGGGCGCACAGATCGAGGGCGAGGGCAGCGACACGATCACCATCGAAGGGGTCGATTCGCTGCACGGTGCGACCCATCCTGTCGTCACCGACCGGATCGAACTGGGCACCTACATGCTGGCCCCGGCGATCTGCGGCGGCGAGGTCGAATGCCTCGGCGGTCGGATCGACCTGCTGGCGGCGTTCTGCGAGAAGCTGGACGAAGCGGGTATCAGCGTCGAGGAAACGCCGCGCGGGCTGAAGGTCGCGCGGCGCAATGGCCGGGTTCGGGCCGTCGATGTGACCACGGCGCCGTTTCCGGGCTTTCCGACCGATCTTCAGGCCCAGTTCATGGCGCTGATGTGTCTGGCCGACGGTCGCAGCGTGCTGGAAGAGACGATTTTCGAGAACCGTTTCATGCACGCGCCGGAACTGACCCGGATGGGTGCGCGGATCGACGTGCATGGCGGTCATGCCACCGTCACCGGGGTCGAGGCGCTGCGCGGCGCGCCGGTCATGGCGACCGATCTGCGCGCCTCTGTCAGCCTGATCCTGGCTGGAATGGCGGCCGAGGGGCAGACCATTCTGCGTCGGGTCTATCATCTGGATCGCGGCTATGAACATGTGGTGCGCAAGCTGCGCGGCGTCGGTGCGCATATCGAGAGGGTGAAGGAGGAATAGGACATGGCCCAGGATGCGCGTTTCGCTGACGGAGATCCCCGACCGCTGGCCCTGCGGGCCGAGGACGAGGCCGATCTGAAGATCCTGTCGGCGCTGGTGCAGGATGCGATCCTGCCCGCGTCCGAGATCATCCATGACCCCAGGGCGCGGCGTCTGGCGCTGCTGGTGAACCGCTTCCGATGGGAGGATGCGGACAAGGCCCGCGCCGAGGGACGCGATTTCGAACGGGTGCAGGCCCTGCTGACCATCGGTGACGTGATCTCGCTGGAAAGCGACGGGATCACCCGTGACGCCGACACGGTTCTGGAATTGCTGACGATCGGCTGGCAGGCCGGGGTGGACGGCTGCGGGCGGCTGCTGCTGGAATTTTCGGGCGATGGCACGCTGGCCGCCGAGGTGGAATGCATCAATCTGGATCTGCGCGACGTGACCCGACCCTATCGGGCCGTGTCCGGCAAGGCGCCCTCGCATCCGGATTGAGGCGCATGACGGCGCCGGGGCGCCGCTTTCGCGCCGGTATCAGGGATCGGCGCCGGCCGCGGCTTGAGGCAACCCCGGCTTGTCGCTAACAAGGCGCGATTGCAGGGGAAGACGATGCCGGTCACGCTGAACACATCCGATGACGATTTTGACGCCCGCTTCGCCGCGATGCTGTCGGCCAAGCGCGAGGATTCAGGCGATGTTAACGCGGTCGTGGCGGGCATCATCGCCGATGTCCGCGCGCGCGGTGATGCGGTCCTGTGCGAATTGACGGCGCGGTTCGACCGGCTGGAACTGACCCCCGACAGGATACGGTTCGCGCCCGACGAGATCGAGGCCGAAGTGGCCAAGGTCGGTCCCCGGGATCGGGCCGCCCTGATCCTGGCGGCCGAGCGGATCCGCGCCTATCACGCAAGGCAGATGCCCGAGGGTGCAAGCTGGACCGATCCCGAAGGCGCGACCCTGGGCTGGCGCTGGACGCCGGTGTCGGCGGCGGGGCTTTATGTGCCGGGCGGGCAGGCGGCCTATCCGTCCTCGGTCCTGATGAACGCGATTCCGGCGCGGGTGGCCGGTGTCGAAAGGCTGGTGATCTGCGTGCCGACGCCGGACGGAATCATCAATCCGCTGGTCCTTCTGGCCGCGCAATTGTCCGGCGTGGACGAGATTTATCGCGTGGGTGGCGCCCAGGCGGTGGCGGCAATGGCCTATGGGACCGGGACGATCCGCCCGGTGGACAAGATCACCGGCCCCGGCAATGCCTTTGTCGCTGCGGCCAAGAAACAGGTCTTTGGCCGTGTGGGCATCGACATGATCGCAGGCCCGTCCGAAGTGTTGATCATCGCCGAAGGGGCGCAGAACCCCGACTGGCTGGCGCTGGATCTGCTGGCCCAGGCGGAACATGACGCGGATGCGCAATCGATCCTGATCACGACCGATCCGGGGCTGGCCCATGCCGTTGCCGGCGCCGTTGACCGATTGCTGCCGACCTTGCCGCGCGCGGGAATCGCGGGTGCAAGCTGGCGCGACTATGGCACCATCATCATCGCGCGCGATCTGGGCGAGGCGGCCGACCTGTCCAACCGCATCGCCCCGGAACATCTGGAACTCTGCGTCGATGAACCCGAGGCCCTGGCCGAAAGATGCATCCATGCCGGCGCGATCTTCCTTGGCGCGCATACGCCCGAGGCGGTGGGCGATTATGTCAGCGGCCCGAATCACGTTCTGCCGACCGCACGCTCGGCCCGGTTCTCGTCCGGGCTTTCGGTGCTGGATTTCCTGAAACGCACGACGATGGCGCGGCTGACGCCCGGCGCGCTGGCGGCAATCGGCCCGGCCGCGGTCAGGCTGGCCGCCGCCGAGGGCCTGCACGCCCATGGCGCATCCGTCGAGGCGCGGCTGGCGCTGCTGAATGAGAGGGACGAGGCATGAGCCGGATCACACGGATCGACATCGACGACTCGGCCATCGCGCCCGCGACGCCCGAGATGGAGCAGGAACGCCGCGTCGCGATCTTCGATCTGATCGAGGATAACAGCTTCGTGGTGCCGGGCCGGGACGGCTTGCCGGTGCCCGAAGGCCCTTATGTGCTGCAATTGTGCATCCGCGAAGGCCGGCTGGTCTTCGATCTGGCCACCGAAGATCATCGACCGGTGGCCGAATTTCACCTGTCGCTGGGACCATTCCGGCAGGTGGTCAAGGATTACTTCCAGATCTGCCAAAGCTATTTCGACGCGGTCAAGAAACTGCCCACGGCGCAGATCGAGGCCATCGACATGGCTCGTCGCGGCATCCATAACGAGGGCGCGCGGACCTTGCAGGAACGTCTTCAGGGCAAGGCCGATCTGGACATCGACACCGCGCGGCGGCTGTTCACGCTGATTTGCGCACTGGTCCCGCAGGCCTGATCCGATGTCGCAGGACAAGATCCCGCATTCGATCCTGTTCTGCTGCGACCACAATTCCGTCCGTTCGCCCATGGCCGAGGGGATGATGAAGAAATTCTATGGCCGCGCCGCCTATGTCCAATCGGCCGGGGTGAGGGGCGGGATGGATGTGGACGGCTTCGCGATCAGCGTCTGCGACGAGATCGGGGTCGTGATCGCCAATCATCGCAGCCGCAGTTTCGACGAGATGCAGGATTGGGGCGACGATCTTGGCGGGTTCGATCTGATCGTCGCCCTGTCTCCGGCCAGCCAGAGGCTGGCGCTGGAAATGACGCGGCTGTATCATCTGGATATCGAATACTGGCCGATCATGGATCCGACCGGGCTGGCAGAGGGGCGCGAAGCCAGGCTGGCCGCTTATCGCCAGACGCGCGACCAGATCCGCGACCGGATGATCCGGCGTTTCGGTCCGCCGCAGATCGGTTGAATGGATGGCTTTGCCGGCGCTGTGTCAGGTCGCAGGCCGGGCGCGATCGCGTCCTTGGCATCGCCTCGGATCGGTCCGAAATCCTGGGCGTGATCCCGACCGCCGCCGAGTTCTGCGCTGAATTTCGGCGAACAGTCGCGCCGCACCCTGCGGGACGCGGAGGAACCGGTGGCGCCCTCTGCCTCAGACGACGCAGGCGGCCCCTTCGGTCGCGTCACAGGCATTGGCGCGGAAGAAGGCGAACATCTCGCGGCCCATCCCCTGACTGCTGGGGCCGGGGTCGAAGGCTGCGGGTTTGCGATTGTCGAAGTCCTCTGCCAGGCAGTCGATGGTGCCCATCGTCGCATCCAGCCGGATCATGTCGCCGTCATGGACCCGCGACAGCGGCCCGCCGACCGAGGCTTCGGGCGAGATATGGATCGCGGCGGGCACCTTGCCCGACGCGCCCGACATGCGCCCATCCGTGACCAGCGCGACCCTCAGCCCGCGATCCTGCAACACGGCCAGCGTCGGCGTCAGCGAATGCAGTTCGGGCATGCCGTTGGCGCGCGGTCCCTGAAAGCGGACCACGACGATCGTGTCTTCGGTGAATTCGCCGGCGCGAAAGGCGGTCTTGACGTCTTCCTGATCGGAAAAGACTCGGGCCTTTGCTTCGATCACGTGGCGTTCCTCGGCGACGGCACTGACCTTGATGACACCCCGGCCCAGATTGCCCTCCAGCTGCTTCAGTCCGCCGGTTCTGGCGAAGGGATCGCTGACCGGGCGCAGGATCCTGTCGTTCAGCGTGTCTTTCGATCCTGCTTCCCAGCGAAGACGATCGCCGTCCAGTTTCGGCTCGGCGGTATAGCCGTCCAGTCCGGTGCCGTTGATCGTGCGCACGTCGGGATGCAGCAATCCGGCCTCCAGCAGCTGGCCGATCATGTAGCCCAGCCCGCCGGCGGCGTGGAAGTGGTTCACGTCAGCCAGGCCGTTCGGATAGACCCGCGCCATCAGCGGCACGGCTTCGGACAGATCGTGGAAATCCTCGATGTCGATCAGAACGCCCGCCGCCCGCGCCATGGCCGGAATATGCATCACCAGATTGGTCGATCCACCCGTCGCCATCAGCCCGACGATGCCGTTGACAAAGGCCTTTTCGTCCAGGATTTCGCCCGCCGGCAGGTATTCGTTGCCCAGCCGCGTCATCGCGGCGGCGCGTTCGACGCCCGCCACGGTCAGCGCCTCGCGCAGCGGCGTGTTCGGATTCACGAAGCTGGATCCGGGCAGGTGCAGGCCCATGAATTCCATCAGCATCTGGTTGCTGTTGGCGGTGCCGTAGAAGGTGCAGGTGCCGGGCGAATGGTAGCTGGCCATCTCGGCCGCCATCAGCGCGTCGCGACCCACCTCGCCGGCAGCGAATTGCTGGCGGATTTTTGATTTCTCGTCGTTGGGCAGACCCGAGGGCATCGGCCCGGCGGGAATGAAGACTGCCGGGATATGGCCGAAGGTCGCAGCGCCGATGACAAGACCCGGCACGATCTTGTCGCAGACGCCCAGGTAAAGCGCGGCGTCAAAGCAATCATGCGACAGCGCCACACCGGTTGCCAGTGCGATCACATCGCGGGAAAACAGCGACAGTTCCATTCCGGCCCGGCCCTGAGTGACGCCGTCGCACATGGCGGGCACGCCGCCCGCGACCTGCACGGTCGCCCCGGCCGCATGGCCCGCGCGGCGGATGATGTCGGGATAGCGTTCATAGGGCTGATGCGCCGACAGCATGTCATTATAGGCCGTGACCACGCCGATATTGGGTTTGCGGGTCGTCGCCATGTCGTCCTTGTCGTCCATCGCCGCATAGGCGTGGGCCTGGTTGCCGCAGGACAGATGCGCCCGACGCGGTCCGTCCTCGGCCGCCCTGGCGATCTTTTTCAGATAGGCGTCGCGGGATTGCTGCGACCGGCGACGAATGCGGTCGGTGACGCGGTCGATGGTGGCGTGAAGTTTCATCGGGCGAACTCCTCTGGCTTTGGCAAGACTATACGCTGTTAGCGGTAACGGTTCAATCCCTGTGCCGCCGGTGGCCGGGCAGGGGGCGCGGCCCCGGTCGCCGGGATGTTGATCTCTGCGATATTTGCCCGCGGAAGTCCGGGCCGGCGCTTGTGCATCGCAAAAGCCCGTGCCAGATCAGCCGCAAAGGAGTGTTCGCGATGTCAGATCTGGCCGTGATCCGGCTGAAGCCCAAGGCCAAGCCGCAGGCGATCCGCCATGGTTTCCCGTGGGTCTTCGCCGACGAGGCGGTGCTGGACCGGCGCACGCGCGCCGTCGCGCCGGGCGAATTTGCCGTGCTGGAGGATGCCGAGCGGCGTCCGCTTGCGCTGGTGACGGTCAACCCGGCCTCGAAGATCGTCGCGCGGGTGATGGATGCCGATCCGGCGGCGCGAATCGACGCGGCCTGGCTGCGTGCGAAGATGGCGCGGGCGCTGGCGATGCGGCGGCGGATCTACGATGCGCCGTTCTATCGGCTGGTCCATGCGGAAGCGGATGGTCTGCCGGGGCTGGTCATCGACCGGTTCGGAGATGTCGCGGTGATGCAGCCCAACGCCGCCTGGGCGGACCGAATGGCCGGCGAGATCGCCGGGGCGCTGGTCGAGGCGACAGACGTCGCGACCGTGATCCTGAACGGTCAGGGGCGGTCGCGAGGGCTGGAGGGTCTGACCGAGCGGACCGAGGTCGTGCTGGGCCCGGCCCCCGACGCGCCGGTTCCGGTGGTGATGAACGGCGCAACCTACATGGCCGATCTGATGGGTGGCCAGAAGACGGGCCTGTTCTACGATCAGCGCCCCAACCATGCCTTCACGCAAAGTCTTGCCGCCGGACTGTCGGTGCTGGATGTGTTCAGCCATGTCGGCGGTTTCGCGCTGGCCGCGCTGGCTGCCGGGGCGACCGGCGCCGTCTGCGTTGACGGCTCGGCGCCGGCGCTGGATCTGGCGGCTGGCGGGGCCGCGGCGATGGGGATGGCCGACCGTCTGGAAACACGCCAATCCGACGCGTTCAAGGCGATGGAGGCGATGGCCGAGGAGGGCCGGCATTTCGATCTGGTCATCTGCGATCCGCCCGCCTTCGCGCCCTCGAAACCGGCGCTTGAGGCGGGTTTGCGCGCCTATGAGCGGGTGGCGAAGCTGGCCGCGCCCCTGGTCGCGCCGGGCGGTTATCTGGTCCTGTGCTCGTGCAGCCATGCCGCCGACCTGACCGCCTTTCGCAATGTCAGCGCGCGCGGTATCGGGCGGGGCGGCCGGCGCGGCGTTCTGATCCATGTCGGACAGGCCGGGCCGGATCATCCGGTTCTGCCGCAACTGGCCGAGACCGGCTATCTGAAAGCCCTGTTCTTCCGGCTGGACGGCTGATGCGGGCAGTCCTGGACGCCAACATCCTGTTTCCCACGATCCTGCGAGAGATCCTGGCCGATCTGGGCGCGGCCGGACTTTATGATCCGGTCTGGTCGGCACGCATCCTTGAGGAATGGCGCCGCGCCGCCGCCCGGCTGGGATCCGATCAGGAAGTCGTGGCAGGGGCCGAGATCGCCCTGCTGACGGACCGATTCCCCGATGCGATCGCAGCCGATGACGGCGTGCGGACGATCGACATGACCTTTCCCGATCCCGCCGACAGGCACGTCGTCGAGGCGGCGTTGGACGCGGCCGCGCCGCTGATCGTGACGGCGAATCTGCGCGACTTTCCGCGGTCCCTGATGGCGCGGCTTGATCTTCGCGCCACCCACCCCGACCTGTTCCTTCTGGATCTGCACGACCGCGATCCTTCGGCGGTCGATCAAGCCGTCGATGCGGCGCGGGACAAGGCCGCGCGGCTGGGCGGCGCGATGAGCCGCGCCGAAATGCTGAGGCGGTGCCGGCTTCCGCGGCTGGCCAAGAGACTGAAAGGTTGAAGCACGTTGCTGTTAACGCTAACAAGAAGTATGGCAGGTGCCAGGGTCAAGGAGGACAGCATGGTCTCGCGCGTCATTCCGGTCGATGATTTCGACCTCGTGATCTTCGGGGCGACGGGCGATCTGGCCCATCGCAAGATCTTGCCGGGCCTTTTCAGGCGGTTCGTGGCCGGGCAATTCCCCGACACCGCACGCATCATCGGCGCCGCGCGATCCGAGATGGACGATGATGGCTTTCGCGACCAGGCATCCAAGGCCATCGTCGAATTCGGCAAGGTCAGGAAAAATGACCCGAATCTTGCCAGGTTTCTCGCCCTGCTGGGTTACGTCTCCATCGATGCAAAGGGCGAGGGCGGCTGGAGGGAACTGCGAAAGCGAATGCGCGACGGCATGGTCCATGCCTTCTATTTCTCGGTCGCGCCCTCGCTGTTCGGCGATCTGGCGGAACGGTTGCACAGCCACGGCATTGCCGACGTTGACAGCCGAATCGTGGTCGAAAAGCCCTTCGGTCGCGATCTGGAATCGGCCCGCGCACTGAACCGGATCCTGGCGCAGCATTTCGATGAACATCAGATCTATCGGATCGACCATTATCTGGGCAAGGAAACGGTGCAGAACCTGATGGCCGTCCGGTTCGCCAACATCCTGTTCGAACCCTTGTGGAACGCGCAATATGTCGATCACGTCCAGATCACCGTGGCCGAGACCGTGGGCGTTGCCGGGCGCGGCGGCTATTACGACCGATCCGGCGCGATCCGGGACATGGTCCAGAACCACATGATGCAGCTTCTGTGTCTGATCGCGATGGAGCCGCCCTACCATTTCGACCCCGATGCCGTGCGCGACGAGAAGCTGAAGGTGATCCGCGCGCTGGAGCCTGTCGAGCCGTCCGAGATCGTGCGCGGCCAGTATCAGGCACAGGGCAAGGATGGCGGCTATGTCGATGACGCGGAAAATCCCGATTCGCGCACCGAAAGCTATGTCGCGATGAAGGTCCGCATCTCGAACTGGCGCTGGCAGGGCACGCCCTTCTATCTGCGCACCGGCAAGAAGCTGCGCGCCCGGACCAGCGAGATCGCGATCACCTTCAAGGAGCCGCCGCATTCGATCTTTGACGAGACCGGCGCGCCCAAGGCGAACGAGCTTGTCATCCGGCTGCAACCGAACGAGGGTATGAACCTGAAGGTGATGATCAAGGAACCGGGGCCGGGCGGGATGCGTCTGGTGCAGGTGCCGCTGGACATGTCCTTTGCCGAGGCGCTTGGCCCCGAAGGGGCCGAGATGCCCGACGCCTACGAACGGTTGATCATGGACGTGATCCGGGGCAACCAGACCCTGTTCATGCGCGGTGACGAGGTCGAGGCCGCCTGGGCCTGGACCGATCCGATCATCGCCGCGTGGGAGGACAGCAAGCGCAGGCCCGAACCCTATGACGCGGGATCCTCGGGGCCGGAAGAAGCGTTGCGGCTGATGCATCGCGACAACCGAAGGTGGAGGGAAATCCGGTCATGAGCATGGAGTTCAAGGAATATCCCGACCGCGAGATGCTGGCCCTGTCGCTGGCCGACCGGCTGGCCTCGCAACTGTCCCAGCATCTGCGCGCCCATGAGGCCGCCAGCCTCTGCGTGCCGGGCGGCACCTCTCCGATGCAGGTCTTCGACACTCTCAGCGGCAGCGATCTGGATTGGGGGCGGGTGACGGTCTTTCTGGGCGACGAACGCTGGGTCGATGGCGAACACAAGCGGTCCAACAGCCGCCTTCTGCGGCGGCACCTGTTGCAGGACAAGGCGGCGGCGGCGCGCTATATCGACCTCTATACCGGCGATCCGCAGCCCGATGACGCGACCGGGGCGCTGGCCGAGGCGATCGCACCGCATCTGCCGATCACCGTGGCCCTGCTGGGCATGGGCAATGACATGCACACCGCCAGCCTGTTCCCCGGCGCCGATCATCTGGAGGCGGCCCTTGCCAGCGATGCGCCACCGGTCATGGCGATCCGCGCCGAGGGCGCGGAAGAGCCGCGCATCACCCTGACCCGGCCGGTTCTGGCCGACGCGATCAACATCCACCTTCTGATCATGGGTCCGGAAAAGCGCGAGGCGCTGGAACGCGCCCAGAAGCTGAGCCCGCAAGAGGCGCCGATCCGCGCCTTTCTGGACAACGCCATCGTCCACTGGGCGGAATGACGGAGACGATCATGGCCGATCACTGGACCCGCCTGAGAACCCACCGCGCGGAACAGGGCGAAGATCGCATCACCGGTCTTTTCCAGGCCGATTCCGGCCGCGCGACGGATTTCTGCGCCAGCGCCGACGATCTGGTCTTCGATTATTCCAAGACCATGATCGATGCGACCGCGCGCGACCTGCTGCTGGAACTGGCCACCGGCGCGCAAATCGAGGCGCGGCGCGAGGCGATGTTCTCGGGGCGGAAGATCAACGAGACCGAGGGGCGGGCGGTGCTGCATACCGCCCTGCGCAATCTTGCGGGCAGCGTGAGCGTGGACGGCCAGGACGTGATGCCCGCCGTGCGCGAGACGCATGACCGGATGGCGGCCTTTGCCCGCGACGTTCGCGACGGCGGCTTCACGGGGCAGGGCGGGCGCATCACCGATGTGGTGAATATCGGCATTGGCGGTTCCGATCTGGGCCCGGCCATGGCCGTTCTGGCGCTGGCACCCTATCACGACGGGCCACGGACGCATTTCGTGTCGAACGTGGACGGGGCCGATATCGCCGATACGCTGGCCGGGCTGGACCCGGCCACGACGCTGGTCATCGTGGCCTCGAAGACCTTTACCACCATCGAGACGATGACGAATGCGCGCACGGCGCGCGACTGGATGGCGAGATCCGTCAGCGAACCGGCGGCGCAATTCGCGGCACTGTCCTCGGCCGCCGACAGGACCGCGGATTTTGGCATCGACCCTGCCCGCGTGTTCGGCTTCGAGGATTGGGTCGGCGGGCGTTATTCGGTCTGGGGGCCGATCGGGCTGTCGCTGATGCTGGCCGTCGGGCCCGAGGATTTCGACCGCTTCCTGGCAGGCGGCGCGGCGATGGACGCGCATTTCCGCACCGCGCCGCTGGCGGGGAACCTGCCGGTCCTGCTGGCGCTGACGGGGATCTGGCATCATCAGATCTGCGGCTATCCGACGCGCGCCGTGCTGCCCTACGACAACCGCCTGCTGCGGCTGCCGGCCTATCTGCAACAGCTTGAAATGGAATCGAATGGCAAGCGCGTGGCCATGGATGGCAGCGATCTGACCACCACCTCCGGCCCCGTGGTCTGGGGCGAGCCGGGCACCAATGGCCAGCACGCCTTCTACCAGTTGATCCATCAGGGCACCGTGATCGTGCCGTGCGAATTCATCCTGGCCGCGCGCGGTCACGAGGACGACCTGGCCCAACACCACATTCTGCTGGCCGCCAATTGCCTGGCCCAGTCCGAGGCGCTGATGCGTGGCCGCAGCCTGGACGAGGCGCGCAGCTTGATGGCCGCGAAGGGGCTGGACGGCGCCGAGCTTGACCGACAGGCCCGTCACCGGGTCTTTCCGGGCAACCGCCCCTCGACCACTCTGCTGATCCCGCAACTGACACCCTTTACCCTTGGTCAGATCGTTGCGCTGTACGAGCATCGCGTCTTTGTCGAGGGGGTGATTCTCGGGATCAACAGCTTTGATCAGTGGGGCGTCGAACTGGGCAAGGAACTGGCTCTGAAGGTCGAGCCGCTGCTGAAGGGCAAGGATGCACCCGGCCACGACCCCTCGACCCGGCATCTGGCAAGCCTGTTCCGGGCAATGCGCGGATAGGCGAGGCCGGGGGTTTCCCCCCCCCCCGGACCCACGTGCATATTCGAGGAACAAGGCAGGGGCATCGGCTTTCCCTCGGCGTTGCAAATGATTAGGGTCTGCGCGACGAAAAGGATGCGGACATGTCGTTTTTCACCAAACTGCGCGAAAGGCTGAGCCGATCCTCCTCGAAGATCGGCGAGGGGCTGGACGACATCGTCGCGGAAGGCGCGGCGGACGCAGAGGCAGAGGGCGCGCCCCCCGAGACACCGATCGCCCCGCGCCCGGCCTCGCCCGCGCCCGTCCCGCAACCCACCAGCGGCATGGTCGGGCGCCTTTTCGCGCGTGCACCCGCCCAGCCGGCCGAGCCCCGCCGGGCGCTGGACGACGAGATGCTGGAAGATCTGGAGGACATGCTGGTCCAGGCCGATCTGGGCGTCGAAACGGCCCTGCGCGTGACCGCCAATATCGCCGAGGGGCGGATGGGCCGGCCTGTCTCGGCGACGGAGCTGAAGGAATTGCTGGCCGCCGAACTGGCACGGATCATGGAACCGGTCGCGCGCCCGCTGCCTCTGTATCCGAAAAAGCCGCAGGTGGTGCTGGTCGTCGGCGTCAACGGATCGGGCAAGACCACGACCATCGGCAAACTGGCCAGCCAGTTCAGGGCGGCGGGCAAGAACGTTGTCATCGCGGCGGGCGACACGTTCCGCGCGGCGGCGGTCGAACAATTGCAGGTCTGGGGCCGTCGCGCGGACGTGCCGGTGATGGTCGCGGCGCAGGGCAGCGACCCCGCCAGCCTGGCATTCGACGCGATGATCCGGGCCGAGGCCGATGGTGCCGACCTGCTGCTGATCGATACGGCGGGTCGCTTGCAGAACCGTCAGGATCTGATGGAGGAACTGGCCAAGATCGTCCGCGTCATCCGCAAGAAGGATCCCTCGGCCCCGCATAACACGCTGCTGGTTCTGGATGCGACCACGGGTCAGAATGCGCTGAGCCAGGTCGAGACATTCCGCAGGCTGGCCGATGTCTCGGGTCTGGTGATGACCAAGCTGGACGGAACCGCGCGGGGCGGCGTTCTGGTCGCCCTGGCCGACCGGTTCGGCCTGCCCATTCACGCCATCGGCGTGGGCGAGCAGATCGACGATCTCGACGCCTTCGATGCGGGGGATTTCGCCCGCGCCCTGGTCGGCCTTTAGGCTACGGATCCGGAACGCCGCATCTGGTTGCGGACCTGCGCCTCGGTGATCTAGATTGCGGCCATGAAGATCGCATCCTTCAACATCAATGGTGTCAAGGCGCGGATCGGGGCGCTGACCGGCTGGCTGGCGGGGGCCGACGCCGATGTCGTCGTCCTGCAAGAGATCAAGTCCGTGGACGAGGGTTTCCCGCGCGACCATTTCGAGGATCTGGGCTGGAATGTCGAAACCCACGGCCAGAAGGGCTTCAACGGGGTTGCGATCCTGTCCAAACTGCCGCTGGAGGATGTGCGCCGCGGACTGCCGGGCGGCGAGGGCGACGAACAGGCGCGCTATATCGAAGCGACGGTGACAGGCAGCGAGGCGGTCAGGATTGCGGGCCTGTATCTGCCCAACGGCAATCCTGCGCCGGGACCGAAATACAATTACAAGCTGGCCTGGATGGAACGCCTGCGCCTGCGCGCCGCCCGTTTTCTGGCAGAGGAAATGCCGGTGGTGATGCTGGGCGATTTCAATGTCATTCCCGAGCCGCGCGACGCCGCTCATCCGAAAAACTGGGTCAGCGACGCGCTGTTCCTGCCTGAAAGCCGCGCCGCCCTGCGCCGGATCGTCCATCAGGGCTGGACCGATGCCATCCGCATCCGCGATCCCTGGTCAGCGCGCGGCCCCTTTACCTTCTGGGATTATCAGGCGGGCGCCTTCGACCGGGACGACGGGATCCGTATCGACCACCTGCTGCTGTCGCCGCAGGCTGCCGACCTGCTGATCGAGACGGGTGTGGACCGCGAGGCGCGGGCGGGCGAAAAGCCCAGCGATCACGTGCCGGTCTGGGTCAGGCTGGCTGCCTGACCGCGCGTCCGGAGCGCGTCGCCTAGAGCACCAGGATACCGGCATGTTTCGCCTTGTTGTCGGGTTCGACATGGATGGTGATCTGGGCCTCGGTCAGTTTGGCCTTCAGCGCCGTTTCGATCCGGTCGCAGATCTGGTGTGCCTCGGACACGCTGGTCGCACCATCCACGACCAGATGAAAGTCGATGAAGGTCGCGGATCCGGCCTGGCGGGTCCGCAGATCATGGGCCTCGATCGCACCCTCGGCGCGATCCGCGATCGTCTCGCGGATGACACGCATCAGATCTTGCGATACCGCTTCGTCCATCAGGCCGCTGAGCGAACTGGTCATCAGCTTCCAGCCGGACCAGAGAATGTTCAGTGCCACAAGCGCCGCGAGGATCGGGTCGAGGATCGCATAACCCGTCGCCACCGCCAGCAGAACCCCCAGGACCACACCGGCCGAGGTGATCACATCGGCCAGAAGATGCTTGCCATCGGCGACGAGGGCGGGCGACTGATGGTGGCGGCCGCGGCTGATCAGCACCCAGCACCAGATGCTGTTCAGCACGCCCGCAGCCACGTTGATCGCCAGCCCCAGGGCCGGCGCCTCCAGCGGCGTGGGCGCAAGGATGCCGTAATAGGATTTGCGCAGGATCACCAGCGCGGCGACGATGATCAGGACGCCCTCCAGCACGGCGCTGAAGAACTCGGCCTTGTGGTGGCCATAGGGATGACCGTGATCGGCGGGCTTCGCGGCGATGCGAATCGCGATCAGCGCTGCGACCGCCGCCGCCACATTCACCGTGCTTTCCAGCGCATCCGACAGCAGCGCGACCGAGCCGGTCACCCACCATGCCAGCGTCTTCAGCGCCAGCACCACCAGCCCCACCACGATACTGCCGATGCCGATCCTGATCGTCTGGGTCATGGGAAGGCAATCTCCGGTCACGAAGGTCTAGAGCCGCGCCCTTTTGCAGATCGGGAACAAGAACTCAACCGCGATCCGGCGCGGCGTCGGCCTATTCTTCCTCGTCGTCGCCGAAGCGGGCATCGTCGTCATATTCATCCTCGCCCTCGTTGACGTATTTGGAACTGAGCGCGATCGAATGATTGTCGTGGATCGGGTCCATGACCACATCCGATGGAATTTCGCCGCGCAGCCATTCGCGGATCTCCTCGCGCGATTCGGACGGGTCCTGCCCGGTCAATTCCGAGATATAGCGCACGAAACCGCGTTGATCGCCGTCGATCTCGTCCAGCTCGGCCTCATCGGCCTCGGGCCACTTGTCCTGAATCGCTTCGTAGAAGGCCGACCAGTTTTCCTGAACATGATGCCACTTCATCTCAATATCCTCTGGGCAGGCCCTGCTGCGCCCAGCGGGCGCTGCCGGTAATGTCCTCGCCGATGCCGGCGACGGTGTTGCAGCCGGCCAGGATCGTGCAGGCCAGCAGCGTGAAGATCGTTGCTTTCATCTCTCTGCCTCATCTTGCCACCAAAGCTCGGGCATGAAACCCGGCCAATCTCCGTAAAGCGGCGTTGCCTTCTCAGGATACGACAGGTTGGCGTCGTGGGCCAGACGCGAGACCGGCGAGAAACTGACCGGGATCACATACCGGCCCGCGGTCAGCACACGGTCCAGCGCGCGGACGGCGGCGTTGAAATCGTCGTCACTGCCGGCGTTCAGTATTTCGGCGATCATTGCGTCCACGGCGGGGTTCTTCATGCCCATCCAGTTGCGGCTGCCCGGCTGGTCGGCTGCCGCCGATCCCCAATACAGCATCTGTTCATTGCCGGGCGACAGCGACAGCGCGCGTTCATACCAGGTCATGTCGAACTGGAAATTGTTCGTCCGCTCGACATATTGCGCGGAATCCAGTTCGGTGACGCGGGGAAAGATGCCCAGATTGCGCAGCGCCTCGATATAGATATCGACGATCTGCTGGGTTTCCGAGGCTGTCCGCATGGCGCTGCCCGACTGGTTCAGCACGATCTCGAAGGCGAAGGGGCGGCCCTCGGCGTTCTTCATCCGGCCGTCCTGCACCGTCCAGCCGGCCTCTTCCATCAGCTTCAGCGCGCGGCGCAGGCCCTTGCGGTCCAGCGGGCGGTCGGCGCCCTCGGGCAGGGTATAGCCGTCCAGCGTACCGGGCGGCAGGTCCGCTGCGAAGGGGCGCAGCAGGTCGGCCACCCGGCCCTCGGCCGGGCCGGGACGCATGGCGAGGCTGGAATTGGCGAAATAGGACGTGATGCGCGGTTCCCTGCCGCCATTCAGCGTCGCGTTGATGAACTGAAAGTTGAATGCCTCGATCATCGCCTGCCGCACGCGCCAGTCGGCAAACAGCGGGTTGCGGGTATTCATCACCAACCCCATGATCCCCGAGGGCCGTTCGTTGCCGATCTCGGATTTCACCACCTTGCCCTGCGCCGCCAGCGGAAAGTCGTATTCCTCGTCCCATTTGCGGGGCGACAATTCGCGCCATACGCTGATCTCACCGGCCTTGAATGCCTCGAACATGGCATTGGCGTCGCCGAAGTAGTCAAAGCGGATCTCGTCGAAGTTGTTCTGGCCCTTGCGCACGTTCAGATCCGCGCCCCAGTAATCGGGATTGCGTCTGAAGGTGATGGAACGGCCGGGATCGACGCTGTCGATGACATAGGGTCCCGACGCGATCGGCGCATCCAGACCCGAAAGGCTGAAATCGCGGCCCTCCCACTGTGCCTTCTTGAGAATCGGCCTCATTCCCATCAGCATCGCCAGTTCGCGATCCTTTTCCTTGAAGGTAAAGCGGATCTTGCGCTCGCCCGTCTGTTCCATCTTCTCGACCTTGGCCCAGGCGCCCCGATAGCGGGGATGACCCTGTGTGCCCAAGGTCTCATAGGACCACATCACGTCCTCCACCGTGACCGGACTGCCATCCGAGAACCTGGCTTCGGGGCGCAGGGTGAATTCGACCCAGGTCCGCTCGGGATCGGTCTCTACGGTGTCGGCCAGAAGGCCATAGAGCGTGAACGGCTCATCCAGCGAGCGATACATCAGCGTTTCCGTCAGCAGTCCGGGCTGGAACAGGATCGGCCAGACAGGATTGCCCTTCAGCACCCAGGGTTTCAACGAGTCGAATCCGCCCGGTTCCGCCAGCCGAATCGACCCGCCTTTCGGTGCGGCCGGATTCGCGTACGGCATCTGATCGAAGCCCGCTTCCAGGGCAGGTTCTCCATACATTGCAATGCCATGAGCAGGTTTTCCAAGACTTGCCAGAGGCATTGATGCAACAGTGAACAGGCCCGCCACCAACGCCAGCAAGGCACGTTTGATCGCGCATTTGTTAGGGATTTTGAAGATTCGCATCGCCGCCTGCCTCGTCATTCTTTGTTTGGCATGGATTTCAACAGGCTCGTCCGCCGGGCGTCAATGGCGCGGCCAACTTCGCTGTTGGACTCGGGCAAGGACTCGCGTATAAGTGTCTTACTGCTCGATAGGTTTCTTGCCTGTATGAAACCTGCCTCATGACTTGCGCCCGCCTTGTGCGGGCGCTTTTTTTATGTTCCGGGCAGTCCTGTCGCCTGGTTGCCGCGACAGGACAAAGGTTGCAGTTTGCGGTTGCAACGGTCCCGATGGCATGCCGGTTCGCGGGCGGAAAGGACCATGATTGGGGGAACCAATGTTCGAAAGATTCCTGACAGGAAAGACGGCGGTCGTGACCGGATCGAATTCCGGCATCGGCCTGGGCGTGGCAAACGAACTGGCACGCACGGGTGCCGATCTGGTGCTGAACAGCTTTACCGACCGGGACGAGGATCATGCCCTGGCCGAAAAGCTGGCCCGGCAACACAGCGTGAAAGTGCGCTATATCAAGGCCGACATGTCCAGCCCCGAAGAATGCCGCGAACTGATCGAGAAGGCCGGCTCCTGCGATATTCTGGTCAACAATGCGGGTATCCAGCATGTCGCGCCGATTCCCGAATTCCCGATCGAGAAATGGAACGCGATCATCGCGATCAACCTGTCTTCGGCCTTCCACACCAGCGCCGCCGCGCTGCCGATGATGCGCAAGGCCGGCTGGGGGCGGATCGTCAACATCGCCTCGGCCCATGGGCTGACCGCCAGCCCGTTCAAATCGGCCTATGTCGCGGCCAAGCATGGCGTCGTCGGGCTGACCAAGGTGGCGGCGCTGGAAACCGCCGAGGAAAAGATCACCTGCAACGCGATCTGTCCGGGCTATGTGCTGACTCCGCTGGTCGAGGCACAGATTCCCGACACGATGAAAGAATACGACATGAGCCGCGAGGACGTGATCCGGAACGTGATGCTACAGCGTCAGCCGTCAAAGGAATTCGCCACCGTCGAGGAAATCGGCGGCACGGCGGTATTTTTATGCAGCGACGCCGCGGCCCAGATCACCGGCACCACGATCAGCGTCGATGGCGGCTGGACGGCCATGTGACGACATCAGCCGGCGGTTCCGCCCGGGTTCGATCGCCAAGCGCGGTGCCGGGCCGAAAAGAACCGGCGCTTCGCGGTCCTTCGTCATCTTGGGAAACCGTCCGGAATGCGGCACCTGACCCCAGGCGGCGCAGAGTGAACGCCGCCCCGTGGACGGGGCGGCGCAGCCATCCTGGCAGGGAATGAGGGCCGTTTCAGCTCAGGGCGCGCTGCACCGACCCCGCATCCGCCCCGGTCAGCGTCTTCGCGATTTCCTTCGCAAGCCGCTGCTGCAATTCCTTGTGATATTTCTTTCGCATGGTGCCCAGGGTGGTCGGATCCGCGATCACCGCGACCTCGTCGGCCTTGCCACGCAGCACCAGGTCATTGAGGAAATCGGCCAGGCCGCTGGCGAAAGCGGCTTCATCCACATCGCGCGAGGATTCGGATTCCAGTTCGGCATCCGCGAAATCCTTCTGGCTCAGGGACCGGGTCTGTTCCAGTTCCAGTCCGTGACGCGCGCGGTTGCGAAACAGCGTGGCCGTATGGCCATCGGCGACGACGACCAGGGCATTGCGAGACAGCATATCATGCTCCTTCCGATTGCTTGCCCGTTCCAACGCGCCAGAAGAATCTCAGTTGCAGCCCTCGCAGAAACGGCGGATCCGCGCCACGGCATCGGCCAGCACCTCGTCGCTGGCGGCGTAGGAGATGCGGAAATGCGGGCTTAGCCCGAAGGCCGCACCGAAGACGACCGCGACGCCGCTTTCCTCCAGCAGGGCATTGGCGAAGGCTTCGTCGCTGTCTATCGGCGTTCCCGGCGCGCTGGTCCTGCCGATCAGCCTGGCTATCGAGGGATAGACATAGAACGCCCCCTGCGGAATCGGGCATTCGATGCCGGGGCAATCGTTCAGGCCGGCCACGACCAGATCACGGCGGCGCTGGAACGCGGCCCGGCTGTCGCTGACATAATCCTGCGGGCCGGTCAGCGCCGCCTCGGCCGCATGTTGGCTGATCGAACAGGGATTCGAGGTCGATTGCGATTGCAACTTGGCCATGGCGCGGATCAGGCTTTCGGGGCCCGCGCCATATCCGATTCGCCAGCCGGTCATCGCATAGGACTTGCTGACTCCGTTCATGGTCAGGATGCGGTTCTTCAGCCGCGGCTCGACCTGGGCCGGGGTGGCGAATTCGAAGCCGTCAAAGACCAGATGTTCGTAGATGTCGTCGCTGAGGATCCAGACATGGGGATGGCGCAGCAGAACATCGCTCAGCGCCTGGATCCGGGCGCGCGAATAGCCCGCGCCCGATGGGTTCGAGGGCGAATTCAGGATCAGCCACTTCGTGCGCGGCGTGATCGCCGCCTCCAGCGCGTCCGGCGTCAGGCGAAAGCCGTGCTCGATACCGCATTCGATCACGACCGGCCTTCCGCCCGCCAGCAGGACCATGTCGGGGTAGCTGACCCAGTAGGGCGCCGGCACGATCACCTCGTCGCCCTGATCCAGCGTTGCCATCAGCGCATTGAACAGGATCTGCTTGCCCCCGGTGCCGACCGTGATCTGCGCGGGGGCATAGTCCAGGCCGTTCTCGCGCGCGAATTTTGCGGCGATCGCGCGTTTCAGCGAAGGCATGCCATCCACGACGGTATAGCGCGTGTGGCCGGCGTCGATCGCCGCCTTGGCGGCCTCGCGGATATGGACGGGCGTGTCGAAATCGGGCTCTCCCGCCGACAGGCTGATGACGTCGCGCCCCTCGGCGCGCAATTCGGCCGCGCGGGCGGTCATGGCCATGGTTGGCGACGGCTTGATACGCGCCATTCGGTCGGAAATGAACGCCATCGGGGGCCTCTGGTTTGATCTGCGTCTTCGCATGGCTTACGGTGTGCGCGCAAAAGCCACAAGCGGGGGGAACATGGAAGACGGGCATGGATATGGTGACGGCGAGGCGACGCTGGGCGACCGTCTGACCGCCGCGCGTGAGGGTGCAGGGCTGGAAGTCGGGGAGCTGGCTGCGCGCCTGGGCGTGCGGACCGAGACGCTGGAGGGCTGGGAAAGCGATCAGGCCGAGCCGCGCGCGTCGTTGCTGGGCAGGCTGTCCGGAATTCTTGGCGTCTCGCTGATATGGCTGATGACCGGCGACGGAAGGGGGCCTTCAACGGGCGAATCGGGCCCGGGTGCCATCGCCGCCGAACTGCGCGACCTTCGCCGTTTGCTGAACGAAGCAGCGCGGCGCATGGACCGGATCGAGGATTTGCTGGCCTGTGACTGAGGAAACACCCGAGATACGGCTGCGGCGGTTGCGGATGCGAAGCTGGCGGCGCGGCATGAAGGAAATGGACCTGATTCTGGGCTGCTTCGCCGACAGGAATTTGCCCGATCTGCCCGATCCCCTGTTACGGAAATACGAGGATTTGCTGCTGGAAAACGATCAGGACCTGTATCTGTGGGTCACCGCGCGGCTGGCGCCGGTCGCAGACGGGAGACGCGGTCCGGCGGGTTTTTCCGACATTCTGGACCGCATCGCCGCAAGTGCTGCGACTCGGCCCCGATAAGAAGGTTCGCCGTTTACGGAAGATTCTCTTTTGTCTGTCATCTTGCAGATCATGAAAGACAGACGGGAACGACCTGCCATGCTGCGCCATGCCACACAATATGACCGAAGCTCGATCTCTGCCCCCGCGCCGGAAGAGGCCAGCGAACTGGCCGAAGCCTATCTGGAATCGCTGCAACTTCTTGAACGGATGCATCGGTTGATGCTGGATCTGGTGAAGGATGAATTCGAGCGTCTGAACCGCAACGATCTGACGCCGGTGCAGGCCATGATCCTCTATAATCTGGGCGAGGCCGAGGTCAGCGCGGGCGAATTGCGATCACGCGGCATGTATCAGGGCAGCAATGTCAGCTACAATCTGAAGAAGCTGGTGACGATGGGCTATGTCCACCATGAACGTTCGGACCTGGATCGCCGTTCGGTCCGGGTCAGGCTGACGCCTGAGGGAATCGCGGTGCGCGAAACGGTGCACCAGTTGTTCATTCGCCATGCCGAAGGCCTGGCCCTGTCCGGCGTGCTGGAGGATCCCCCGCTGGAACAGGTCAATCTTCAAAGCCGCCGGATCGAGCGATTCTGGACCGAGCAGATCCGCTATATCTACTGACCGAACAGCGACGCGGGCCTGGTCCGCGCCGCCATCGGTCCCTCACCAGTGGCCGGTATTGTCCATGCTGGCCCAGGGCTCCTGCGATGGCAGCGCGTCGCCATCCTGCAAAAGCTCGATCGAGATGTTGTCGGGACTGCGCACGAAGGCCATGTGGCCGTCGCGGGGCGGGCGGTTGATCGTGACGCCTGCATCCATCAGCTTCTGGCACATCTCGTAGATATTGCCGACACGATAGGCCAGGTGGCCGAAATGCCGGCTGTCCGAGGGCAGGCCATCGTCGCCGTCCCAGTTATAGGTCAGTTCGACCGGCGTTTCCGGTTGTCCCGGCGGCGCCATGAAAACCAGGGTGAAGCGACCCTTGTCGTTGTCGATGCGGCGGGTTTCCTCCAGCCCCAGCAGGCGGAAGAAATCCATCGTCTTGTCCAGATCCTTCACGCGGCACATCGTATGCAGATAGCGAATGGTCATGCGGTTTCCTTTCTGTCGCGGCATCGTGCCGTTGGCCGGCAATGTGGCACCACCTCGCCTTGGGTGCAAATGCTGGACCTTCGCGGATACTCATGCGACATCAGGTGTCACGGTGAACACGGGAGGGGCGATGCGTCAATATCTGGAGGCGCTGACAACGGTGCTGGAACAGGGCGTCGAATCCACCGACCGCACCGGCACCGGCACGATCTCGCATTTCGGGCTGCAATGCCGCTATCGGTTGGCCGAGGGATTTCCGCTGGTCACGACCAAGAAACTGCACCTGCGATCCATCATCCACGAACTTTTGTGGTTTCTGTCGGGCGAGACGAATATCGCCTATCTGCGCGAGAACGGCGTTTCGATCTGGGACGAATGGGCCGATGAAAAGGGCGATCTCGGACCCGTCTATGGCCATCAATGGCGGCATTTTCCCATGATTCGGCAAGGCCCTGAGGGGCCTGTCGCCGGAGAGATCGACCAGATCGCGACCCTGGTCGAGACGATCCGCACGACGCCCGACAGCAGGCGTCTGATCGTGACGGCGTGGAATCCCGGCGACATCGACCGCATGGCCCTGCCGCCCTGTCACACGCTGTGGCAGGTCCGGATCGCGGGCGGCAAGATGCATCTGCAACTGTATCAACGTTCGGCCGACATGTTCCTGGGCGTGCCGTTCAACATCGCCTCCTACGCGCTGCTTCTGGTGATGCTGGCTCATGTGACGGGTTACGAGCCGGGCGATTTCATCCACTCGATCGGCGATGCGCATATCTATCTGAACCATCTCGAACAGGTGAAGACGCAACTGGGCCGCGCGCCGCGACCACTGCCGCGGCTGGAACTGGCCCGCGACGTGACCTCGATCTTCGATTTCCGCCATGACGATTTCCGGTTTCTCGACTACGATCCCGCGCCGGCGATCCGGGCACCTGTGGCGGTCTGACCATGCTCAGCCTGATCGTCGCCCGCGCGCAGGATGGCGCCATCGGCAAGGACAACCGGATCCCGTGGCACATCCCGCAGGATCTGCGGATGTTTCAGCGCGAGACGACCGGCGGCGCGCTGATCATGGGGCGCAGGACATGGGAAAGCCTGCCTGTCCGGCCGCTGAAGAACCGGCTGAACTGCGTCTTGTCGCGCGATGCCCGCGTGGCGGAAAACGTCTTTGCCGGACTGACCGAGGCGATCCGGTTCTGCGAGGATCAGGGCCATTTCCGCGTCTACGTCATCGGCGGTCAGCGGGTCTTTGCCGAGGCGCTGCCGCTGGCCGACCGGCTGCTGCTGACCGAAGTCGCGACGACCGTTTCCGGCGCCGAGGCGTTCTTTCCCGATTTCGACGAAGGCGACTGGCGGCAGATCGCTGCGCGCCCGCTGCAGGCCGAACCGCCCGCGATCGTGCGCGAACTGATCCGTCAGCCCTGAATCGCCGCGATCCAGCGGCGCAGGACCGACAGGCTTTCCGGCTCGTCCAGCCAGGGGACATGCGCGCGATCCGGCACCTCGGCAAAGATGGTGTCGGGGCGAAGAGACCGCATCCGCGCCGCGACGTCGGGCGACAGCAGGTCGGAATTGGCGCCGCGGATCAGGGCCACCGGCAAACCTTCGGTCGCGCGCCAGAGCGGCCAGAGATCGGGCGCCTCGCCATCGAACGCCGCCAGAAATGCCTCGCGCAGGGCAGGGTCGTATCTGATTTGCAGCCCGTCCGGCGTCTGGTCGTAGTGCTTTCGCGCATCGGCCAGCCAGCGGCCTGCGGGGACATTCGCGAAGCCGGGCATCGCAGCGGGCAGGCGTTCGGCCAGCGCCGCATGAGTCGGCGCCGAAGGGTTGCGGCCGACATAATCGAAGATGCGTTCAAGGCCCGCACGTTCGATCTGAGGACCGACATCATTGAGACACAGGCCCAGCAGGCGATCATGGGCGGCGGCCGCCAGCAACAGCCCGATCAACCCGCCACGCGAGGTACCCAGAAGGGCGGCCTTGCCGATGCCCAGATGATCCAGCAGCGCCAGCGCGTCCTTGGCTTCCTGTGGCACGGTATAGGTCGCGGCGCCGGTATGATCCGATTGCCCGCGGCCGCGATAATCCATGCGGATCAGCCGCAGATCCGGAAGATGCGGCGCAAGGTAGTCGAAATCGTCCATGTTCCGGGTCAGCCCGGCAAGGCACAGCACCGGAAGGCCCCGGCCCGCGTCACGATAGGCGATCTTCGCGCCGTCCCCGGCGACGAAATGCGGCATGGGTTTCCCTTCCGGCCCTACAGGTTCTCGCTTTGCGGCATTCCCAGAACGTGATAGCCGCCATCGACCATCACGATCTCGCCCGTCGTGCAGGCGCCCCAATCCGACAGCAGCCAGACCGCAGTTCCGCCGATCGCGTCCAGTGTGGCATTGGCGCGCAGCGGGGCATTCATTTCGGTGTGGCGAAAGGTCCGGCGCGCTCCGCCGATGGCCGCCCCCGCCAGCGTCTTCATCGGGCCGGGCGATATCGCGTTGACCCGGATTCCATCCGGCCCCAGGTCATTCGCAAGATAGCGCACGCTCGATTCCAGCGCCGCCTTGGCCACGCCCATGACATTGTAGAACGGCGTCACCCGGTTCGAACCGCCATAGGTCAATGTGATCAGCGAACCGCCTTCGGCCATCAGCGGGTGGGCGCGGCGGGCGATCTCGATCAGCGAATAGCAGCTGATGTCCAGACTGTGCTTGAAATTCGCGCGACTGGTGTTCAGAAAGCGGCCGGTCAGTTCGTTCCTGTTGGAAAAGGCGATCGCGTGGATGACGAAATCCAGCTTGCCCCAGCGGTCGCCAAGCGTCGCGAAAGCCGCATCCAGCGAGGCGTCATCGGTCACGTCCACATCCAGCAGCAGATCCGAGCCGACCGAGGCCGCCAGCGGCTGAACCCGCTTGCCGAAAGCCTCGCCCTGGTAGGAAAACGCCAGCTCCGCGCCTTCGGCCGCCACCGCGCGCGCGATGCCCCAGGCGATGGAATGGTCGTTGGCGACCCCCATCACAAGCCCGCGCCTGCCCTTCAGAAGATCGCCCATATGACAGCCCTCGACGTAGTTTTGTCTGTTATTCCAAGTATCTGGACAGCAGCAGCGAGGCATTGGTGCCGCCGAATCCGAAGCTGTTCGACAACACCGAGTCAAGACCCGCCTCATCGACCCGCGTGGTGGCAATCTCGCTCGGTCTGATGGCGGGGTCCAGAGTCTCGACATTCGCCGAGGCCGCGATGAAGTCATTTTGCAACATCAGCAGACAATAGATCGCTTCGTGAACCCCGGTCGCGCCCAGGCTGTGCCCGGTCAGCGACTTGGTCGAACTGATCGGCGGCGTCGCCCCTTCGCCGAAGATGCGGCGGATCGCATTGACCTCGCCGATATCGCCGACCGGCGTCGAGGTCCCATGGGCATTGATATAGCTGAGCTCGCGCCCTTCGGGCAGCGTCTCCAGCGCCAGCCGCATGGATCTTTCGCCGCCCTCGCCCGACGGGGCAACCATGTCATGGCCGTCCGATGTCGCGCCGTAGCCGGTCACTTCGGCATAGATCTTGGCGCCACGCGCCAGGGCGTGGTCCAGTTCTTCCAGCACCACGACGCCGCCGCCGCCGGCGATCACGAAGCCGTCGCGCGTCGCATCATAGGGGCGCGAGGCGGTTTCCGGCGTGTCGTTGTATTTCGAGGACATCGCGCCCATTGCGTCGAACAGGCAGGACAGGGTCCAGTCCAGTTCCTCGCCGCCGCCGGCGAAGACGATGTCCTGCTTGCCCATCTGGATCTGTTCGACGCCGTTGCCGATGCAATGCGCGCTGGTCGAACAGGCCGAGGTGATGGAATAGTTGACCCCCTTGATCCGGAAGGGCGTGGCCAGCGTGGCCGAATTGGTGGACGACATGCAGCGCGTCACCATGAAGGGCCCCATCCGCTTGGGACTGCCCTTTTCGATGACGATCTGGTGGGCGTCGAAGAAATTCGACGTGGAGGGGCCGCCCGATCCCATGATCAGGCCGGTCCGAGGGTTCGAGACGTCGCCTTCCTCAAGCCCGCTATCCTTGACCGCCTGTTCCATGGCGATGAAGTTGTAGGCTGCGCCCGGACCCATGAAGCGCAGGTTGCGCTTGTCGATGTGATCCTCCAGCACGATCTGGGGCATTCCGTGAACCTGGCTGCGAAAGCCGTGTTCGGCATATTCCGGGGCGAAGACGATGCCCGAGCGGCCGATCCGCAGGCTTTCCAGCACTTCGGCGGCATTGTTGCCGATGGGCGAGACGATCCCGAGCCCGGTGATGACGACGCGACGCATGAGAGGATTCCTCTGGCTGATTAGCTGGTCGACAGCGCGACCTTCATATCCTTGACCTGATAGATGACCTCGCCATCGGCCTCGACGCGGCCATCCGCCACGCCCATGGTCAGCCGGCGGGTCTGAACCGCCTTGGTGAAATCGACGAAATAGCGCAGCAACTTGCGGTCGGGGCGGACCATGCCGGTCAGCTTGACCTCGCCCACGCCAAGCGCATAGCCGCGCCCCTCCCATCCGCGCCAGCCCAGGTTGAAGCCGGTCAGTTGCCACAGCCCGTCAAGGCCAAGGCATCCGGGCATGATCGGGTTGCCGGGGAAATGGCAGGCGAAAAACCAGAGATCGGGGTCGATGTCGAATTCGGCGACGACATGCCCCTTGCCATGCGCGCCGCGATCTTCCGAGACATCGGTGATCCGGTCCATCATCAGCATCGGCGGTTCGGGCAATTGCGCATTGCCGGACCCGAACAATTCGCCTCGGGCGCAGGCCAGCAGGTCGTTCCGGTCGAAACTGGTTTGCGTCATCGCCATGCGGTCCTGCCTTCCCTTCGGCGCGATCGGGCGCCGTCCCTCTCAAGTTGACGCACCGTCTATCACTCGCCGCGAAGCCGGTGCAAGTCCAAGCCATGAAACAGCCGGCGAGGCCGCGCAAGCCTCAGAACCATTGGCCGGGCTCCATCAGGCCCAGATCCATCAATTGCTGCGCCCGCCATTCGAAGGGATGGGAATGGCGCCAGGTGAACCGGCCGATCGCGCCGCGCGATCCGGGATTGCGCGCCAGCGCCTTGGCGACCCGGAAAGAGGCGATGGTCGCGGTCAGGTTGTGGTGCCAGGGACATGAATAGGTGTTGTATTCCGCGATGTTGAAGCGGTGATCGGGCGTGATCGTCAGGCCCGGCGCGGCGCGGAACAGCGCAACCCGGTCGATCCGCCGCCGGTCCGGCGGCAGATGCTCCTCGAACCGCCAGCGCAGGCCGCCGTGAAAATCCAGCTGCCGTTCGATCGCGCGGCCCTGGGCATCCTTGCGGCCAAGCGCATAATAGCCGGTCCTGTCGAACAGCGCCGCCGACAGATCGACCGCATCGGGCGCCACGTCCGGTTCGGCGGCATAGAGGTCGATGACATAGGTCAGCATCGCCGCGCGCCGTTCCTCGGCATGAAAGGCCAGCAACTCGCCGACGCTGCGGGTTTCGGAAAACGGGAAGAACAGGAACTCGGCGTTATGGCAATAATAAAGCCAGGTTCCCGGCGCGACCGCCCGGATGATCCGGTCCACCGCCCCCTTGTGGGCGTCGCGCCGGCGGGTGTCCCAAATCAGGTTGCTGATCCTGTCCGCGCCATCCGCGGGCAGCGTGACAGGCTCGGGCGACAGGGCAAGGATGTGGCGGAACCCCAGCTTCAGGTGATGATCCAGCGTCTGCCGGACGGCAGCGTCGTCCTCGATCAGGATGATCGCCAGCGGTCCGCGTGCCAGCGCCGCCGGCTTGCGTCGCAGGAAATCCTCCAGCCCGGTCGCCGCGATGGTCACTGCATGACCGCCTTGACCTGATCCAGCGCCTCGCGCAGCAGCGCCGGATCCTGGCCGGCGCTGGTCACGAGATTTTTAAGCGTCTCCTTCTGGATTTGCGGGATCTGCGCCTGGTCGATGATCTGCGCGACCCTGTCGGCGTCGAAGCCCGCCGGCGTCAGCGCGGCCTCGATCCGGGCGGCTGCGACGGCGGCGCTGGCGGCCTGTTCGGTCGCGGCGGCGGCATCCTGGGCGGCCGAGGCGGCGGTTTCTGCGGCGCCGGCGCCGGTCGCATCGCCATCCGTCACCACGTTGCGGGCGGCATTGGCGGCGGCATCGGCGGCGCGGTCGGCGGCATCCAGCGCCGCTTCGCCCGCCATTTCAGCCTCGGCCGCCGCGTCGCTGGCCGGCGCCACGCCCGCATCGGTCGAGGCCCGGACCGCTTCGGCGGCGGCATCGGCGGCAATGGCTGCGGCATCGGCTGCGGCATCCGCGGCTGCCCCGGCGGCATCGCTGGCCGTTTCGGCATCCGCGTCGCCGTCCTGTTGGCCAATCTCGACCTCGGTCCCGTCGGATCCGGTTGCGGGCTGGACGGCGATCGGGGCCGTCTCGCCAGCCGTCTCCGGCGTGGCGTCGGGGGTCGCCGTGGGCAGCTTGACCGGTTCTGTCACACCCTCAGCGACGGGAACCCTCACATCGGGTGGGGCGGACCCGATGATGGCCGGGCCGGTCGCACCCTCGTCCAGATAGGTGATCCACCACCAGCCGGCCGCCACCAGCAGAAGAATCAGGATCGCGAAAGCCGCTTTGCGCATCGTGCCGTTGTCCTTCCCGTCATTGTCGCCGATCTATGACACAGGCGCGACAAGCCGAAAAGCCGCCGCTGCCCGTCATTCTGCCACGAAAAGCGGCTTCTTGCGCCTCTTGCCGGATCAAATCCGGTTGAATCGCGCCGGCGGGAAGCCTATTTTCACGCCACTCACCCGCATGGCCATAAAAGGAGCATCGCCATAGCCCGCAGACCGCATAACGCACCGCCCACCCGCGACACCGGCCCCCGCGTCAATGAACGCATCCGCGTCGCCGAAATCCGCCTGATCGGTCCCGAAGGGGAAAATGTCGGCGTCGTCTCGCCTTCGGTCGGACTGGACATGGCAAGAGAGAGCGGTCTGGACCTGGTCGAGATCTCGCCCAACGCGACCCCCCCGGTCTGCAAGGTCATGGATCTTGGCAAGTTCAAGTATGAACAGCAAAAGCGCGAGGCCGAGGCCCGCAAGAAGCAGAAGATCATCGACATCAAGGAGGTGAAGTTCCGCCCGGGAACCGATACCCATGATTACGATGTGAAGATGCGCAACGTGATGAAGTTTCTCGAAGGCGGCGACAAGGTCAAGGTCACGCTGCGTTTCCGGGGCCGCGAGATGGCGCATCAGGATCTGGGGCTGGATCTTCTGAACCGGGTTCGCGACGATGTCGGCGAGGCGGGCAAGGTCGAGGCCATGCCCAAGCTGGAAGGTCGCCAGATGGTCATGATGATCGCGCCGCGCTGATCCGCGCCGTGGCGATCACGGCAAACGGGCCGCGCCGGCGCCAGCCGCGCGGCCCTTGCGTTTGAAAGGGGCGCGGGATGCACCAGACTCCTACCATCCGGATCATGCGCCTGCCCGAGGGCGACCCCGGTGTGGCGCTGCCCGGCTATGCCACGCCCGGCGCGGCGGGTGCCGATCTGCGGGCGAATTTTCCGCCACCGGCGCGCGTGTCGGGGATCACCTTGGGGCCCGGCCAGCGGGCGCTGATCCCCACCGGCCTGGCATTGGAAATTCCACAGGGATGGGAGGTGCAGATCCGTGCACGCTCGGGCCTTGCGCTGAAACACGGCATAGCGCTGCCCAACGCGCCCGGCACGATCGATTGCGATTATCGCGGGCCTCTGGGCGTGATCCTGATCAATCTGGGACAAGAGCCGTTCCGTGTCGGCCACGGCGACCGCATCGCCCAAGTGATTGTCGCGCCGGCCCCGCAGGCTGCCTTCGAACTGGTCGCAGGGCTTGGCGACAGCGCGCGCGGGCAGGGCGGCTTCGGCTCGACCGGGCGGGGCTGATGCTGGGCCTGTGGCTGATCGTCGGACTTGGCGTTCTGGCATGGATCATCGAAATGCCACGTCGGCAGGCGACTGCCATGATCGCCGGCGCCTGGCTGGGCATCGTTGCGCTGCACGCCATCGCCCCCGCCAGCGGGCTTGCCGCGCGGATCGGCGGCTCGCGGGGGGGCTGGCTGCTCGCCGGCGGTCTCGTGGCTCTGATCCTGCTCTATCGCGCCGGGCTGCGCCACCTGCGCGCCCGCGCCGCCGCGCCGCTGGACCGGCCCGCCCCCGGCGCTGCCCCCTTGGACGCCCCCGCCCCCTTGAACGCCCCCGCCCCGGACGACGATATCGGCGACGCCGAGCTTGAACGCTATGCCCGCCACATCGTCCTGCGCGAGATCGGCGGGCCGGGTCAGATGCGGCTGCGTGCGGCGCGGGTGCTGGTCGTCGGTGCGGGCGGATTGGGCGCGCCGGTCTGTCTTTATCTCGCGGCCGCGGGCGTGGGGCGGATCACGCTGGCCGATGATGATCGCGTCAGCCTGTCGAACCTGCAACGCCAGGTGATCTTTCGCAGCGATCAGCGCGGGCAGGGCAAGGTGCAGGCCGCCGCCGCAGCCATGACGGCACTGAACCCGCATGTCGCCGTCACGCCGCTGCCGCGCCGCATCACGCAAGAAGACACCACCCTTTTCGCGGACCATGACCTGATCGTCGACGGCACCGACAGCTTCGCCGCGCGCGAGGCGATCAACCGGGCCGCGACCGCTGCGCGGATCCCGCTGGTCTCGGGCGCCATCGCGCAATGGGAAGGCCAGGTCACGCTTTACGATCCCGCGCGCGGCGGCCCCTGCCTGACCTGCCTTTTCCCCGCAGCACCCGCGCCCGGACTTGCCCCCGCCTGCGCCGAGGCCGGCGTGGTCGGCGCGCTGCCCGGCGTGATCGGCAGCCTGATGGCGCTGGAGGCGATCAAGGCCATCACCGGTGCGGGCGATGCGCTGCGCGGCCGGATGCTGATCTTCGACGGACTTCATGGCGAGACCCGGACGATCCGCACGGCGCGCCGCAAGGATTGCCCGGTCTGCAAGGATGCGCGCTGAGATTTCGGTGCGATCCGGGCCGTCCCGGCGCCGGAATCGCGGCGGCCCGGCCAGACCCCTATCCGTTCGCGGCCCGGCTGTCCTCTGGCGCCTGGTCGCGCGCGTTCATGCCGTAATCTCGGATCACATGCGCGATCCGCAGCCGATAATCGGCGAACAGCCTGTGTCTGCCGGCCTCTTGCGCGGCGCGATGCCGCGCAAGCTTGCGCCATTGCTCGATCGCCGCCTCGTCGCGGAAGAATGACAGCGACAGCATCTTGCCCGGATTGGTCAGGCTCTGGAAACGTTCGACCGAGATGAAGCCGTCGATCTCCTCGACCAGCGATCGCATCGCGGCGGCGATGTCCAGATAATCGGCGCGTTCAGCATCGCCCCTGGGTTCGACCTCGAAGATGACGGCGATCATGGCGGACTCCTGCCTGGGGTTGCAGGGCAGCATAGGCCGGCTGGCGCGGGTCTGGAAGTCCGGCGGTCCCTGACCTAGGGTTCGCTCCAGCACAGGAGGTCCGCGATGAATCCCGAACTGACCCGCTGGACAGGCCCCCAGGGCTTGCCGCGTTTCGACCTGATCGGGGATTCCGATTTCGCTCCGGCCTTCGACCGCGAACTGGCCGCCGCCAGCGCGGCGATGGAGGCGATCGCGGCCAATCCCGATCCCGCCGATTTCGCCAATACCGTCGCCGCGATGGAGACGGCGGAAGATGGGCTGAACCGGCTGCTGTCCATCTTCTACACGCTTTCCTCGACAGATTCGAACCCCGCGCGAGAGGCGCTGCAACGCGATTTCGCACCGCGTCTGGCCGCGTATAACAGCCGCACCAGCATGGATCCGCGCCTCTATGCGCGGGTCAGCACCGTGGCCGCGAGCGCGCAGGATCTGGCCCCCGAGGACCGGCGCATCACCGAACTGGCCTTGCGCGACCTGACCCGGTCTGGTGCCGGGCTGCAGGGCGCGGACCGCGACCGGATGGCGGCGATCCGGGCGCGGATGGCGGTGCTGACGACGGATTTTTCCCAGAATGTGCTGGCCGACGAACGCGACTACGTGCTGCCGGTGCCCGATCACGGCCTTGGCGGTCTGCCGGACTGGCTGGTCCGGGCAATGCGCGCGGCAGCCAGAGAGCGCGGCCTTGCCGGGCAGGTCGTGACGCTGAACCGCTCGCTGATCGTGCCGTTTCTCGAACATGCCGAGGAGCGCACATTGCGTGAAGTGGCGTTCCGGGCCTGGACCGCGCGCGGATCGGGGCAGGGCGCAGGCGGGACCGCGACCGACAACCTGCCGCTGGCCGCCGAGATCCTGGCGCTGCGCCATGAGCGCGCGCGATTGCTGGGCTACGAGGATTTCGCGACCTTCAAGCTTCAGCCGGAAATGGCCACCACGCCCGACAGGGTTCAGGATCTGCTGGGACAGGTCTGGCGGGCGGCCCGCGCGCGCGCCGCCGAGGACGAGGCCGCGCTGACCGCGATGCTGCGTGACGACGGCGTGAACGGCGCGCTGGAGCCCTGGGACTGGCGGCTCTATGCACAAAGGCGGCGCCGGCGGGAACACGATGTCGATGCCGCGACGGTCGGCCCGTATCTGACGCTGGAGGCGATGCTGGGCGCCGTCTTCGACGTGGCCGGGCGCCTCTT
Source organism: Paracoccus sp. L-17 (assembly GCF_056857655.1). Lineage (NCBI taxonomy): Bacteria > Pseudomonadati > Pseudomonadota > Alphaproteobacteria > Rhodobacterales > Paracoccaceae > Paracoccus > Paracoccus sp. L-17. Next base: position 415,247 of record NZ_JBSXNM010000046.1, on the reverse strand, counting down.
CGGGCTGGAATTTCAGCCGGTCGACGCGCCGCTCTGGTCAGCCGATGTGCGGGCATGGAAAGTCACGCGCGAGGGCCGGCTGATGGCGATCTTTCTGGGCGACTATTTCGCGCGACCGGGCAAGCGGTCGGGGGCGTGGTGTTCGTCCTTGCAGGTCCAGCATCGGATCGGGTCGGGCCAGCGCGCCATCGTCGTCAATGTCTGCAACTTCACGCCGCCCGAGGAAGCGGGCGCGCCCGCCTTCCTGTCATGGGATGACGCGCATACCCTGTTCCACGAATTCGGCCATGCGACCCATCACATCCTTTCGGAAGTGACTTGGCCCTCGATCTCGGGCACTTCTGTCGCGCAGGATTTCGTCGAATTGCCCAGCCAGCTTTACGAACACTGGCTGGAACAGCCCGAGGTGCTGGATGCCCATGCCCGCCACCACGAGACGGGCGAACCCTTGCCCGCCGGCCTGCGCGACCGATTGCTGGCGGCGGACAGGGCCGATGCCGGCTTCTCGACCACCGAATATCTGGAAAGCGCGCTGGTCGACCTGGCCTTCCATCGCGGCGCGCCGCCCGACGACGTGATGGCGCGGCAGGCCGAACTGCTGGCGGGGCTGCAGGCCCCGGACGCCATCCCGATGCGCCATGCGACGCCGCATTTCGCCCATGTCTTCGCCGGCGACAGCTATGCCAGCGGCTATTACAGCTACCTGTGGTCCGAGGTGATGGACGCCGATGCCTTTGCCGCCTTTCAGGAGGCGGGCGACATCTTCGACAGGCACACCGCCCGGAAACTGGAACGGACCATCCTGTCAAAGGGCGGCTCGGCCCCCGCCGACCGGCTATGGCTGGATTTCAGGGACCGGATGCCGGGTGTGGATGCTTTGTTGCGGGGGCGCGGGCTGATCTGAGCGCGTCGTCCGGCAACAGGGAGACGCGGAAGATGATCAGGCATGGCGCGTTGTTCCTGTCGGTCCGGATCCCTGCGGGCTGCATGCAGGAAGACAGGGCGCGCAGCTGCCGCTGATCGACGGACGCTGCCACCCGCGTCCGGGATTCTGCGGCGACCGCGATCCGCAGAATCTGCGCGGTCCGCGCGGCCGCAGGCGGATGACGGCAATCTGCGGATCATCGAAGACCGCGGCGGCCGCGACGACGCCCGCTGGCGGTCCGGGGGCCGAACGGGGCCGCCCGGTCGCGGCTCAGTCCCGGATCTCGTCGGGATCGACGCCCCAGATTGCCGATTTAGGCACCCAGCCACGCTGGCCGCCGCCCGAGATGCGGCACCAGGTCGGATTGCACTCGCCCAGCCGCAGGATGGCCCCGACCTCGGCGCGGGCGACGACATCGGCGTCCGGGTTGGGCCGGCTGCGCAGCTGGACCATGTCCTCGGTCACAAGCGCCGTGCGGACACCAGAGAGCATGGCGTAGTGGACCCATCCGCCCGCACCGTCCTTGTCCTCGACCCGGCGCCAATGTCCGAATTCGGCCACCACGCGCAGCGGCATCCCGGCATGGCGAAACACCCAGTCGATCCGGTGCGACAGGCTGGGGCCGCGGCGGGCGTTGCCTTCGCTGCCCTTCAGGCTGACATAGCGCGGCAGCGGCAGGTTGGTCACGGGGCCCCGGTCGGTCGCGGCCTCGTCGCCATCCTGAGACCGGACGATGCCGGCATCCGCCAGACGCCGGATCTGCGCCGGTTGCGGATCCGCCGGCACGGGTGGCTCGGCCCTGGCCGCGCCGCCACCGATCGTCGGCGCCGCGATCGCCAGCACCAGCGCCAGCACCAGCGCCGCGCCGCCCTTGCCCCCTTGAAATGTCATCATGTCCCGTCCGTTCCTGTCCGACAGACCCGCCGCAGCGGTCGTCCCTGCCTCCGACGGAAGGGAACCGGCCCGTCCGCATTCCGCCGCGGCCTCGTCCGTCCCGTCGCTTGTCGCCGTCGGGGGACTTGTGCCTTCCCCTCAACGCGGGCAGTTTGCCAAAAGCCGCCGGGCTTTGGAAGTGCGGCCGCCGACACGGTTTCGAGAAAGTGAGGTTATCATGCCAGGCCAGTCCCCCTCGCGACCCAGAATGCGCGTGGCTGTCACCCGCCGTCTGCCCGAAGCCGTCGAAACCCGCATGACCGAATTGTTCGACGTGGCGCTGCGCGAGGACGACCGCAAGCTGGGACGGGACGAACTGGTCGCGCTGATGAAGGATTGCGACGTCCTGGTGCCGACGGTGACCGATCAGATCGACGCCAACATGCTGGCCCAGGCTGGCGAAAGATTGAAGCTGATCGCGAATTACGGCGCCGGAATCGACCATCTGGACGTGATGTCGGCCCGCCAGCGTGGTGTGCTTGTCAGCAACACGCCGGGCGTCGTGACCGAGGATACCGCCGACATGGCGATGGCGCTGATCCTGGCCGTCACCCGTCGCATTCCCGAGGGGCTGGCCGAGATGCAGGCAGGCCGCTGGGGCGGATGGGCGCCCACCGCGCATCTGGGCGGCCGGGTTGGCGGGCGCAGGCTGGGCATCCTGGGCATGGGCCGGATCGGTCAGGCCGTGGCGCGGCGGGCCAATGTCTTCGGGATGCAGGTCCATTACCACAATCGCCGTCGCCTGCGCCCCGAGATCGAGGACGATCTGCACGCCACCTGGTGGGAAAGCCTGGATCAGATGCTGGCGCGGATGGACATCGTTTCGGTCAACGCGCCGCACACGCCCTCGACCTTCCATCTGTTGAACGCGCGGCGGCTGAAGCTGATGAAACCCTCGGCTGTCGTGGTGAACACCTCGCGCGGCGAAGTGATCGACGAGAATGCGCTGACACGGATGCTGCGCGCGGGCGAAATCGCGGGCGCGGGGCTGGATGTGTTCGAACACGGCCACGAGATCAACCCGCGCCTGCGCGAATTGCCGAATGTGGTGCTGCTGCCGCATATGGGCAGCGCCACGGTCGAGGGACGGGCCGAGATGGGTGAGAAGGTGATCATCAACATCAAGACCTTCGCCGACGGGCACAGGCCGCCGGATCTGGTCGTGCCGTCGATGCTGTAGGGGGCGCTGCCCCCATCCCCGTGCCGGGGATTCCCCCGGGGTATTTGGACATCGAAGAAGAGGTTTGCGATGCGTCTGCGTCTCAGCCCGCCGCGCGCGGCGGTATCGGTCCTGTTCTTTGCCAACGGGCTGATGATCGGTTCGTGGGCGCCGAAATTGCCGGCGCTGATGGCGCGTCTGGGCATCGGCGAGGCGCTGGCCGGGCTGGTCGTGCTGTGCCTGGGACTTGGCTCGTTGCTGGTGATGCCGGTCTTCGGGGCGATGGTGGCGCGGCGCGGCTCGGCCGCGGCGGTCGGCCTTGCGGGCTGGCTGGCCGCGCCCACGCTGATCCTGATCACGCTGGCGCCCAATCTTGCCCTGGTTGCCCTGGCGGTCGGTCTGTTCGGCGGCACGCTGGGCGGCATGGACGTGGCAATGAATGCCAATGCCGTCGCGGTCGAACGCGCGCGGCGCCGCGCGATCATGTCGTCCTGTCACGGTTTCTGGAGCCTTGGGGGCGTTCTTGGCGCCGGGATCGGCGGTGTCGTGCTGGCGCGGCTGGGCGAGGCGGCGCATGCGGTCCTGGCGACGCTTGTGTTCATCGCGGTGCTGGTCTTCGCGCAGCGCCGGCTGCTTCGGGATGCGCCGGCGGAGGGGACGCGGAAGACGCCTCTGCGGCTGCCGCGTTCGCCCTTGCCCTATGTGATCGGGATCATGGCGCTGTTCAGCATGGTGCCCGAAGGGGCGATCCTCGACTGGGCCGCGGTCTATCTGCAGCGCGAAATGGGGGCGTCGCTGGCGCTGGCGGGCTGGGGCTTTGCGGCCTGTGCCGCGGCGATGGCCGCGATGCGTTTCACGGGTGACGCGATCCGGCAGCGACTGGGGGCGGTCAGCACCCTGCGGATCAGTGCGCTTGCGGCGATCGCGGGGCTTGGCATGGCGGGGCTGGCGCCGAATTCCGGGCTGGCGATCCTGGGCTTCTTCGTCGCCGGTCTGGGGATCGCCAATCTGGTGCCGATCATGTTCTCGGCCGCCGGCAATCTGCCCGGGCTGGCGCCGGGGGTCGGTCTGTCCGTGGTCACGATCACCGGCTATTCCGGCATCCTTCTGGCACCGGGATCCATCGGTTATCTGGCCGAGAAGATGAGCTTTTCGGCGATCTATCTGGGCCTTGGGGGGCTGCTTCTTCTGCCGCTCCTGCTGTCTCCGCTGGCGCGGGCCGCCGATTTCGACGAGCGCTGAGGCATGGCGGCGCGGACCTTGGCCGAGCAAGCATGGGACGATCAGCCGATCCGGCGATGCGGAAGGACGGATCAGCGATAGGTCTGGTCCGGCCCCGGAAAGCTGCGTTCGCGCACGGCATCGGCATAGGCGGCGATGGCGTTCGAGGCGCGGGGGCCCAGATCGCCGAATGTCCTCACGAAACGCGGCACCCGGCCCGACAGGCCCAGCATGTCGTCCAGGACCAGAATCTGGCCGTCGCAGCGGGCCGAGGCGCCGATGCCCATGGTGGGAATGGCCACGGCCTCGGTAATCTGGTCGGCCAGCCCCTCGACCACCCCCTCGACGACCAGCGAAAAGGCGCCGGCCTGAGCCACGGCGCGGGCATCCTCGACATGGACGGGCCATGTGGTGGGGTCGCGGCCCTGGGTCTTGAAGCCGCCCATCGTCAGCGTGGCTTGTGGTGTCAGGCCGACATGACCCATGACCGGGATGCCGCGTTCGCCGAGAAAGCGGATCGTTTCCGCCATGCGCACGCCGCCTTCCAGCTTGATTGCGCCGGCGCCCGTGTCGGCCATGATGCGCGCGGCGTTGCGAAAGGCCTGTTCGGGGCTTTCCTCGTAGCTGCCGAAGGGCATGTCGATCACCACCATCGCCTTCTGTGATCCGCGCATCACCGCCTGGCCGTGCAGGATCATCATCTCGACCGTGACGCCGATGGTCGAGGGCAGGCCGTGGATCACCATGCCAAGACTGTCGCCGACCAGGATCACCTCGGCATGGTCATCGACCAGCGCTGCCATTGGCGCGGTATAGGCGGTCAGCGCGACAATGGGCACTTGGCCCTTGCGCGCAGCGATCTGCGGGGCGGTGATGCGGTGAATCGGGGCTTGCGCGGACATGGGTTTCCTCAGGGTTGGGCAATGCGCTGGTCGATCAGCAGAACCTCGCCGAAGCGGACCGCCAGCAGGATGACAACCGGCCGCTCGATCCGGTCGATGCGGGACAGGTCGGCCGCGTCGCGAATGTCCACGGATCGGATGTCGGCGCGGGGTTCGGCGCGCAGGATGCGTCGGATCTCGCGGCGCAGGGCAGGCGGGGTCGTGCCCTCGGCCACCATCGCCCGGGCCCGGTCCAGCGCGCGCGACAGCACCGGGGCGGCGGCGCGATCCCGGGTCGTCAGACGGCGGTTGCGCGATGACATGGCAAGGCCGTCGGCCTCGCGAACCGTCGGCACCGGCAGGATTTCGACCGGCATGTCCAGATCGGCCACCATCTGCCGCACGATGGTCAGTTGCTGGTAGTCCTTTTCCCCGAAAGCCGAGGCGTCGGGTCCGATGATGTTGAACAGCTTGGTCACGATCGTCGTCATGCCGCGGAAATGGCCGGGCCGCAGGCGCCCCATCAGCATCCTGGACAGGCCGCTGACCTCGACGAAGGTCTGTGCGCCGGGGCGGTAAATGTCCTCGACCGGGGGCATGAACACGGCGTCGCAGCCGTTTTCACGCAGAAGCCGCAGGTCGTTTTCCTCGTCGCGCGGATATTTCTCCAGATCCGCCTTCTGTTCGAATTGCGTCGGATTGACGAAGATCGAGACGACGATGCGGCCTCCGTCCCGCGCGTCCAGCCAGTCGCGGGCGTGGTCCAGCAAGCGCATATGACCCTGATGCAGCGCGCCCATCGTCGCCACCAGCGCCACGCGCTGGCCCTGGCCCCGCCAATCGGCGACGCAATCGCGAATGGCCTGCTTGCTGCGGCAGATCTGCATCCGTGCCCTCCATCGCCCCCCGGCCACAGGGTTCAACCTAATGGAAAGCGCCGGTTTCGCACAAGTGCTGCGATGCAGCATGTCGTTTTTTGCCGCCAAAGGTCGGGGCGATGGGGCCGGGCGCCGGGGGCTGTGACAGATACGGAGCAAGAAAGCCCAAACCCGGAAGGAGTCGGCCCCGATGAAGTCGCATGTGAAGGTTCTGGTGGTGGGCGGTGGCGCCGTGGGCTGCGGCATCGCACTGCATCTGGCGCGGGCGGGCTGGGATACGCTGCTGGTCGAGCGTGACGAATTGACGGCCGGATCCACATGGCATGCGGCGGGCCTGCTGCCGCTGTTCAACATGGGTTACGCGACCAGCCATATCCACGATTATTCTGTCAGGTTGTATGCCGGGCTGGAGGCCGAGACCGGGCTGAACGCGGGCTTCACCCGCTGCGGCAACCTTCGCATGGCGCAGACCGACGCGCGGATGGACGAATACATGCTGTATTCCGCCACTGCCGAGACGATCGGGATCGAGCATGAATTCCTGACCCCCGCCCAGATCGGGGATCGCTGGCCCCTGGTCCGGACCGAGGATCTGAAGGGCGCGCTGTTCCACCCGACCGACGGCTATATCAACCCCGCCGACGTGACCCAGGCCATGGCCAAGGGCGCGCGCATGGCCGGCTGCGCGATCGAACGCAAACTGCAGGTGCAGGGCTATCGCTGGACCGGATCGGAATGGATCGTCACTTGCGAGAGGATGGCCGAGAGGGGCGGCAATCTCGTTCCCTCGGGCGAGGTGTTCGAGATCCGGGCCGAACATGTGGTCACCGCGACGGGCAACCATGCGCAGCGGACCGCGCGGCTGCTGGGCATCCGGATCCCCGCCATCCCCGTCGAACACCAGTTCATCGTGACCGAGCCCGATCCGGCGCTGCTGAAATGGCGGGCCGACGGCAATCCCGAACATCCGGTGCTGCGCGATGCCGACGCCAAGTGGTATGTCCGCGAGGAACGCGGCGGCTGGATCCTGGGCCCTTACGAGGAAGGTGCGCCGGCGCGCTTCCCGTATGAGGTTCCCGACAGCTTCCGTGCCGATCTGTTCCCGCTGGATCTGGAACGGATCGAACAGGAATACATGTCGATGATCCACCGCATCCCGTCCTCGGAAGAGGTCGGCCTGAAGGACGATTTCAACGGACCCATCTGTTACACCCCGGACGGCAACCCGCTGGTCGGACCGGCGCCGGGCCTGCGCAACATGTGGCTTGCCGAAGGCTTCAGCTTCGGCATCACGGCGGCGGGCGGGGTCGGGCATTATCTGACGCAGATGATGACCGGGGGCGAGGCCGAGATCGACATGGCCAGCCTCGATCCGCGCCGGTTCGGATCATGGATGACCACCGAATACGGGACGCGCAAGAACGAGGAAGCCTATTCCCACGTCTTCATCCTGCACCATCCCGATGAGGAACGCGAAGCCTGCCGGCCCTTGCGCACCGCGCCCGCTTATGACCGGCAAAAGGCGCGGGGCGCGCAATTCGGGCAGGTAAACGGCTGGGAGCGGCCGAACTATTATGCGCCGGCGGGTTTCGACGACCATGCTTCCCGCAGCTTTCGGCGCGGCGGCTGGTGGCAATATGCCAAGGCCGAGGCCGAGGCCCTGCGCGGCGCTGCCGGCCTGATCGACGCGACGGCATTCGCCAAGCACATCGTCAAGGGGCCGGGCGCGACCGTCTTCCTCGACTGGCTGACCACCAACAGGCTGCCCAAGGTCGGGCGGATCAACCTGACCTATGCGTTGACCGAAACCGGCACCACGCGCACCGAATATACCATCGTGCGGCTGGCCGAGGACGAATACTACCTTGTCTCGGCGGGCGCATGGGCCGATTACGACGGCGACAACCTGATGAAATCAGCCGGGGATTTCATGGCCCAAGGCGGCGCCCATGTCGCCATTCAGGACGTCACCACGCAATGGGGCGTCTTTGCCTTGGCCGGTCCCGCCTCGCGCGAGATCCTGTCAAGACTGATCCGTGATCCGCAGCCGGAAACCGCCTTGTCGAACAAGCGGTTTCCGTGGCTTTCGGCGCGGCGGATCGAACTGGGCATGGTGCCGGTCAACGCGATCCGCGTCGCCTATACGGGCGAGTTGGGCTGGGAACTCCACCACCCGATCGAGATGCAGAACCACCTGTTCGACCGGCTGATCGAGGCCGGCGAGCCGTCGGGAATGAGGTTGGTCGGCGCACGGGCGCAGAACTGGCTGCGGCAAGAGAAATCCTATCGCGCCTTCGGCACGGAACTGGGCCGAGACGCGACCCCGCTGGAGGCGGGGCTGGACCGTTTCGTCGATCTGTCCAAGGATTTCAGGGGCAAGGCCGCGATGCAGGCCCAGGGTATCCGCAGCACCTGCGTGACGCTGCTGATCGACGGACCCGAGGATGCCGATCCCTGGGGCCGCGAGGCCTTGTTCCTGGAAGGCGGAAAGGTGGGGCGACTGACCTCGGGCGGGTATTCGGTGGCCTTCGGAAAATCGATCGCCATGGGCTATGTCCGCCCCGATCTGGCGCGGGCGGGAACAAGGCTGAAGGTCCGCATGTTCCGCGAATTGTGGGATGCCGAGGTGACCGAGGACAGCCCCCATGATCCGTCCAACGCGCGGATCAGGGTGGACGGCTAGCGCCGGTCGGGCTGTCGGTTCGGTCTGGTCGGGCAGGGCGCGGGCAGCCGCGCTCTGGCTGGGCCGGACATCTTGCGGAAGAAGGGCGAGATGTCAGGATTGGCCGGGCAGTCATGAACCATCAACCGACGGCCACCTGTGCGGTTTCGCCTGTGAAAGGCCGCGATGGCCAGTGCCACCACAGGCTGATCCCACGCGATGATGTCTAGAAACTGGAGCGGGCGATGAGATTCGAACTCACGACCCTAACCTTGGCAAGGTTATGCTCTACCCCTGAGCTACGCCCGCATCCATGTCGAAGGTATATCCCCTTCGGTGAGCGGTGATTTACGGAAGAGCGCCGGCAGGCGCAAGGGGGTATTTCGGATTTTCGGCAGAAAACTTGCGGACGGGATGCGGCCTATCGCCCATCGTCGTCGTTCCGCCCGATCAGGCCCAGATGGGTGTCCTGAAAGCGCGTGACCGACTTCAAGCCATAGCCAAGCGCACGGTCGATCCCGACATGCGCCATCCAGACAGCACCCGCCGCGATCAGCCCGGTCTGCCCGGTCAGCAGGCCCAGCAGCGCAAGGATCAGCCCGTTGGCATAAAGATGCGCGGCGTTATAGATCGCGGCCCCGACCCGCGCCCCGGCCAGATAGCCTATCATGGACAGATCCGGCGCCAGCAGAACCAGCGGCCAGAGCCAGAGCGGCCAGCCCGATTGCGTCATTCCGGCCAGCGCCACGGCAGCGGCAAAGATGCCCGCGCCCTCGATCCTCTGCCATGCGACCGGGCTCATTCAGCGGCGCGGATGCGGGCGGGTTCCAGCATCGGGGCAAGGTAGTGGCCGGTATGACTGTCCGCGATGCGGGCGACCTCCTCGGGCGTTCCGGTCGCCACGATCCGGCCGCCGCCATCGCCGCCTTCGGGGCCGATATCGATGATCCAGTCGGCGGTCTTGATCACGTCGAGGTTATGCTCGATCACGATCACCGTGTTGCCCTGATCGACCAGTTCGTGCAGCACTTCCAGCAGCTTGCGCACATCTTCGAAATGCAGGCCGGTGGTCGGCTCGTCGAGGATGTAAAGCGTCCGCCCGGTCGAACGGCGCGACAATTCCTTGGACAGCTTGACCCGCTGCGCCTCGCCCCCCGACAGGGTGGTCGCCTGCTGGCCGACCTTGATGTAGCCAAGGCCCACCTGCATCAATGCATCCATCTTTTCGCGGATCGACGGAACGGCAGCAAAGAAGGTCTGCGCATCTTCAACCGTCATATCAAGAACGTCGGCTATGCTTTTGCCCTTGAACTGAATTTCAAGTGTCTCGCGATTGTATCGCTTGCCCTTGCAGGTCTCGCATTCGACATAGACATCGGGCAGGAAATGCATCTCGATCTTGATGACGCCGTCGCCCTGACAGGCCTCGCAGCGGCCGCCCTTGACGTTGAAGCTGAAGCGCCCGGGCTTGTAGCCGCGGGCCTTGGATTCGGGCAGCCCGGCGAACCAGTCGCGGATGGGCGTGAAGGCGCCGGTATAGGTGGCCGGGTTCGACCGGGGCGTGCGGCCGATCGGGCGCTGGTCGATGTCGATGACCTTGTCCAGATGTTCCAGCCCCTTGATCGTCTCGCAGGGGGCCGGGGTCTGGCGCGCCCCGTTCAGGCGCAGGCTGGCGGTCTTGAACAAGGTCTCGATCGTCAGGGTCGATTTTCCGCCGCCCGAGACCCCCGAGACACAGACGAACTTGCCCAGCGGGAATTCCGCCGTGACATCCTGCAGGTTGTTGCCTGTGGCCCGGACCACAGTGACCTTCTTGCCGTTGCCCTTGCGGCGTTCGGACGGCACCGCGATCTGGCGCGCGCCGGACAGGTATTGACCGGTCAGGCTGGCCGGATCGGCGGCGATCTGGTCGGGCGTGCCCTGGCTGACGACGCTGCCGCCATGCACGCCCGCGCCCGGACCCATGTCGAAGACGTAATCGGCGTGGCGGATCGCGTCCTCGTCATGTTCCACGACCAGCACCGAATTGCCCTGATCACGCAGGTTCATCAGCGTGCGCAGCAGACGGTCATTGTCGCGCTGATGCAGCCCGATGCTGGGTTCGTCCAACACATACAATACGCCGGTCAACCCGCTGCCGATCTGGCTGGCAAGCCGAATCCGCTGTGATTCGCCGCCCGACAGCGTGCCCGCCGCGCGTGACAGCGTCAGATAATTCAGTCCGACATTGACAAGAAAACCAAGGCGTTCGCGAATCTCCTTCAGAATCGCGGCGGCGATCTCGTTCTTCTGCTTCGACAGATGTTTCGGCGCGTCCTCGACCCAGTCCAGCGCGTCCTGGATCGAGCGTTCCACGACCTGCCCGATATGGTCGCCGGCGATCTTAACGGCCAGGGCCTCGGGCTTCAGGCGATAGCCGTTGCAGGCGCCGCAGGGACGGTTGTTCTGATACCGCTCGAATTCCTCGCGCACCCATTGGCTGTCGGATTCACGAAGACGACGCTGCATGTTCGGGATCACACCCTCGAAGACGCGGCTGATTTCATAGACCCGGCCGGCATCGTCGAAACGGAACTTGATCTGGTCTTCGCCCGATCCGTAGAGGAACATCTGCCGGACATGGTCGGGCAAATCCTTCCACGCGGTCTTCTTGTCGAAGCCGTAATGCCTGGCCAGCGCGTTGACGGTCTGGGTCAGATAGGCCGATTTCGACTTGGCCCAGGGCAGAATCGCGCCCTTGTCCACCGACAATCCGGCATCGGGCACGACAAGCCGTTCGTCGAAGAACAGCTCGACTCCCAACCCGTCGCAGACCGGGCAGGCGCCGAAGGGCGCGTTGAAGCTGAACAGCCGCGGCTCGATTTCCGGAATGGTGAAGCCACTGACCGGACAGGCGAAATTTTCGCTGAAGGTGATGCGGAGCGGATCGCCCTCGGCGGGTGCGGTTTCCAGCACGGCGATGCCGCTGGCCAGATCCAGCGCGGTGCGCAGGCTGTCGGCCAGCCGGGTTTCCAAGCCCTCGCGCACGACGATCCGGTCCACCACCACATCGATGTTCTGGCGGAATTTCTTGTCCAGGGTCGGCGGCTCGTCCAGGTCATGGAATTCGCCGTTGACCTTGACGCGCTGGAAGCCCTGCTTCCTAAGTTCCAGAAACTCCTTGCGATATTCGCCCTTGCGGTCACGCACGATGGGCGCCAGCAGATAGGCGCGGGTGCCTTCTTCCATTGCCATGATCCGGTCGACCATGTCCTGGACCTGCTGCGCCTCGATCGGCAGGCCGGTGGCGGGGCTGTAGGGGGTGCCGGCGCGGGCAAAAAGAAGCCGCAGGTAATCGTATATTTCCGTGACGGTTCCGACAGTTGACCGGGGATTCTTCGAGGTCGTCTTCTGTTCGATGCTGATCGCGGGGGACAGGCCGCTGATGTGATCCACGTCTGGCTTGCCCATCATGTCCAGAAACTGCCGGGCATAGGCCGACAGGCTTTCGACATAGCGGCGCTGACCCTCGGCATAGATCGTATCGAAGGCGAGGCTGGACTTGCCGCTGCCCGACAGCCCGGTGATGACCACCAGCCGGTCGCGCGGAATATCCATGTCCACGCCTTTCAGATTGTGCTCGCGCGCGCCGCGAATCTCGATGAACTTCTGTTCCATGAAGCGAGCCCTTGACCGACCAGTCGCATCACATAGTCAGGCGGGTTGAAAAAGCAACCGGCTTACGAGAACATATACAGAACGCAGATGCAAGCAGCCGCGGAAAGATCCTGTCTGGATCATCAGGGCGGGATTTGTCGGTCGAGGCGAGGGTCGATCCGGATCGGGCGATGACCCGCAACCCTTGGCTTCGGCCCAGGAAAGGAGAGGCGCCGATTTGCGACCTTCGGAGCGGCCGGGACGCCGACGCTTGCGCTGCGGTGCGGCATGGGTAGGATGCTGCCGACGATGACAGGGGGACCGGCATGTTCAACAAGATTCTGGTGGCCAACCGTGGCGAGATCGCAATCCGTGTGATGCGGGCGGCGAACGAATTGGGCAAGCGGACGGTCGCGGTCTTCGCCGAAGAGGACAAACTGGGCCTGCACCGCTTCAAGGCTGACGAGGCCTATCGCATCGGCGAGGGGCTGGGCCCGGTTGCGGCCTATCTGTCCATCCCCGAGATCATCCGCGTGGCCAGGGAATGCGGCGCGGATGCCATTCATCCGGGCTATGGGCTGCTGTCCGAGAATCCCGATTTCGTCGATGCCTGCGCGGCTGCCGGGATCACCTTCATCGGCCCGAAGGCGGAAACCATGCGCGCGCTTGGCGACAAGGCCAGCGCCCGGCGCGTGGCGATCGGGGCCGGGGTGCCGGTGATCCCCGCGACCGGGGTGCTGGGCGAGGATTTCGACGCCATCAAGCGCGAGGCCGCCGAAATCGGCTATCCGCTGATGCTGAAGGCGTCCTGGGGCGGCGGCGGTCGCGGCATGCGCCCGATCAACGGCCCCGAGGAACTGGTGGACAAGGTTCGCGAGGGCCGGCGCGAGGCCGAGGCGGCGTTCGGCAATGGCGAGGGCTATCTGGAAAAGATGATCCTGCGCGCCCGCCATGTCGAGGTGCAGCTTCTGGGCGACGCGCATGGCGGGCTGTATCATCTGTATGAACGCGACTGTACCGTGCAACGCCGCAACCAGAAGGTCGTGGAACGTGCCCCCGCGCCCTATCTGACCCAGGCGCAGCGCGACGAGGTCTGCAATCTGGCCCTGAAGATCGGGCAGGCGGTCGGCTATGAATGCGCCGGCACGGTCGAGTTCCTGATGGATATGGATGACGACCGGTTCTATTTCATCGAGGTCAATCCGCGGGTCCAGGTCGAACATACCGTCACCGAGGAGGTGACCGGCATCGACATCGTGCAGGCACAGATCAAGATCGCGGAAGGATCGACGCTGGCCGAGGCAACCGGCGCCGCCTCGCAATCCGACATCACCCTGTCGGGCCATGCGGTGCAGTGCCGGGTCACGACCGAGGATCCGCAAAACAACTTCATCCCCGATTACGGCCGCATCACCGCCTATCGGTCGGCCACCGGCATGGGGATCCGGCTGGATGGCGGCACCGCCTATGCGGGGGGCGTGATCACGCGCTACTACGATTCGCTGCTGGTCAAGGTCACGGCCTGGGCGCAGACGCCGGAACAGGCGATCAGGCGGATGGACCGGGCCCTGCGCGAATTCCGCGTGCGCGGCGTCAGCACGAATATCGATTTCGTCATCAACCTGCTGAAACACCAGACCTTTCTGGACAACACCTATACGACCAAGTTCATCGACACGACCGATGATCTGTTCACCTTCAAGAAGCGGCGCGACCGGGCGACCAAGATCCTGACCTATCTGGCCGACATCACCGTGAACGGGCATCCCGAGACCGCAGGCCGGGCATTGCCGCCGGCGCAGGCTCATCCGCCGGTTCCGCCAGCGCCGCTGGCCGATCCGGCCCCCGGCACCAGGCAATTGCTGGAGGAAAAGGGCGCGCAGGCCGTGGCCGACTGGTTGGCCGCGCAAAAGCAATTGCTGATCACCGACACGACCATGCGCGACGGGCACCAGTCGCTGCTGGCCACGCGGATGCGGTCGATCGACATGATCCGCATCGCGCCCAGCTATGCCGCCAACCTGCCGCAGCTCTTCAGCGTGGAATGCTGGGGCGGTGCGACCTTCGACGTGGCCTATCGCTTCTTGCAGGAATGTCCCTGGCAGCGGCTGCGCGACATCCGCGCCAAGATGCCCAACCTGATGACCCAGATGCTGCTGCGGGCCAGCAACGGGGTGGGTTATACCAATTATCCCGACAATGTGGTGCAGTTCTTCGTTGGTCAGGCTGCGGCATCGGGCGTGGACGTGTTCCGCGTCTTCGATAGTCTGAACTGGGTCGAGAACATGCGCGTCGCCATGGATGCGGTGATCGAGACCGGCAAGATCTGCGAGGGGACGGTCTGCTATACCGGCAACATGCTGGACCCGGATCGGTCCAAGTATGACCTGCAATATTATGTAGAAACGGCGAAAGATCTGAAATCTGCCGGCGCGCACGTGCTGGGGCTGAAGGACATGGCGGGCCTGCTGAAACCCGCCGCCGCGACGATCCTGATCAAGGCGCTGAAGCAAGAGGTCGGCCTGCCGGTCCATTTCCACACCCATGACACAAGCGGCATGGGCGGCGCGACGATCCTGGCTGCCGCCGCGGCGGGCGTCGATGCGGTTGATTGCGCGATGGACGCATTGTCGGGCAATACCAGCCAGCCCACCATCGGGTCGGTCGTCGAGGCGCTGGCGGGCACCGACCGCGATACCGGCCTGGACATCGGCGCGATCCGGTCCATCAGCAACTACTGGGAGCGTGTGCGCGAGAATTACGCGGCCTTTGAATCCGGCCTGCAATCGCCCGCATCCGAGGTCTATCTGCACGAAATGCCGGGCGGCCAGTTCACCAACCTGAAAAGCCAGGCGCGGTCGATGGGGCTGGAGGATCGCTGGCACGAGGTGGCCCAGGCTTATGCCGACGTGAACCGGATGTTCGGCGACATCGTGAAGGTCACGCCCTCGTCCAAGGTGGTAGGCGACATGGCGCTGATGATGGTGTCACAGAACCTGACCCCTGCCGACGTGCTGGATCCGGAACGCGACATGTCCTTCCCCGATTCCGTGGTGGACATGATGCGCGGCAATCTGGGCCAACCCCCCGGCGGCTGGCCCGAGGGGATCCAGAAGAAGGTGCTGAAGGGCGAAGCGCCCATCACCGACCGCCCCGGCGCGCATCTGGACCCCGTCGATCTGGAAGAAACGCGGACGAAAGTCCAGGCCGAGATGGAGGGCAAGCCCGTCGACGACGAGGATCTGTGCGGCTATCTGATGTATCCCAAGGTCTTCCTCGACTATATGGGCCGTCACCGCATCTACGGGCCGGTGCGGACGCTGCCGACGCGCAGCTTCTTCTACGGGATGGAGCCGGGTCAGGAGATCGCGGTCGAGATCGACCCGGGCAAGATCCTGGAGATCCGCCTGCAAGCGCTGAGCGACACCGACGAAAAGGGCGAGGTCAAGGTATTCTTCGAACTGAATGGCCAGCCGCGGTCCATCCGCGTGCCGAACCGCAAGGTGGCCGGCAGCGCCGCCGCGCGGCCCAAGGCCGATCCGGCCGATGACACCCATGTCGGCGCGCCCATGCCCGGCGTCGTGGCCTCGGTCGCGGTCAGTCAGGGTCAGGCGGTCAAGCAGGGCGACCTGCTGCTGACCATCGAGGCGATGAAGATGGAAACCGGCATCCATGCCGACCGCGACGGCTCGATCAAGGCGGTCCATGTCGGCGCCGGTCAGCAGATCGACGCCAAGGATCTGCTGGTCGAAATCGAATAGGATCAAGGGCAATGCCGGCAAAGAACGATCCCGGACCCGGCCCCGACGAATCCCGGGCGCCCTGGCTGGACGCGCCCGGCCACCGGGCCTTTCTGATCCGCGACGCCCATCATGCGCTGGATTTCTTCGATGCCAGCCCGCGCGATGACGGCGGCTTTCACACGCTCGATTCCGCCGGCCGGCCCTTGCCGGACGGCCTGCAGGAACTGCATACGACCACCCGTCTCGTTCATTCCTACGCGCTGGCGGGGATCGCGGGCCGGCCGGATCGCGCGGGCATCGTGGATCGCGGCATGGACTATCTGTGGCGCGGTCATCGCGACGCCGATCATGGCGGCTATGCCTGGTCATGTGACCAGGCCGGGATCGCGGATGGGACGAAGCTGGCTTACGGCCATGTCTTCGTGCTGCTGGCCGCCTCCAGCGCGGCGATGGCCGGCCATCCCGATGCCGGCCGGCTGCTGGCCGACATTTCCGAGCTGCTCGACCGGCATTTCTGGGATCCGCAGGCGGGCCTTTTTCGCGATGAATTCACCCGTGATTGGCAGCCCTTCTCGGATTACCGGGGAATGAACGCCAACATGCACGGGGTCGAGGCGCTGCTGACCGCTTTCGAGGCGACGGGCGAGCGCGATTATCTGCGCCGCGCGGGCCGGATCCTTGATTTCTTCGTCAGCCGGACCGCACGGGTCGAAGATTGGCGCATCCCCGAACATTACAGCGCCGATTGGCAGCCTGATCGCGCCTATGCCGGCAACCCGATGTTCCGCCCCGCCGGCACCACGCCCGGCCATTCCTTCGAGATGGCGCGGCTGCACCTGCATCACTGGGATCTGGCCGGCCGGCCCGGCAACGACGCCCCGGCCGAGGCCCGCGCGCTGGTCGAAACCGCGCTGGCCGACGCCTGGTCCGATCATGGCGGTCTTGCCTATACGCTGCATTTCGGCGGCGCGGTGGACAATCCGACCCGCTTCTGGTGGCCGGTGACCGAGGCGATCGGCGCCCTGGCCGCCCTGGCGAAACTGGAGCCACGCGAGGACGACGAGAAATGGTATCGCCGACTCTGGCGCTTTGCCGATACGCGGCTGATCGACCACGAGGCGGGCGGTTGGTTCCCCGAAGCCGATACCGGCTGTGGCCCTGCCACGGGCCAGTTCAGTGGCAAGCCTGACATCTACCACGCCTTGCAGGCCGATCTGTTCGCGCTGACGCCGGGGCTGTCGCGTCATGCCGAGGGATTGCGCATCGGCCAGCCCCTGGCCCTGACCGGCGGGTTTTCGCATGGGCGGTGATGCAGGATCTGCACATTTTGCCCCGCGCTGCCTATCTGGATGATCCAGGACAATGAAAGACAAGCCGTGACAACTGCTGACATCCGCGAGGCGGGGCCGATCCTGCATTTCCGCAGCCACGACGCGGCGGGGCTGTCCCTTGCCGCGCTGAGCGTCCGTCCGGAAGGTGCGGCCGCGCCCGGCCCGGTCGAGACGAAGACGGCCAAGATCGCCCCGCGACGGATCGCCCGTCTGGCGGGGCTGGATTTCTGGCGCCACGATTTCACCCTGGCGGTGGGCGAGGACGGCTATCGGCTGGACGGCCGGCTGCATCCGGTCGCGACACGGCTGGAGGGCGATCTGCGGATCGGATTCGTTTCGTGCAACGGCGAGGAGGACGGCGATCTGGATCGCGATCCGCAGGAACGCAACCTCATGTGGTCGCGGCTTCTGGAACAGCACGAGTCCGCCCCCTTCGCGCTGCTGCTTCAGGGCGGCGACCAGATTTATGCCGATGAGGCGACGAAAGGCCACCCGCTCAGCGAGGATTGGCCCGATTCGGTGCCCCCCGATCCCGGCGCCGAGGCGCTGGAAGGGCTGCGCGCGCATCTGCGCGACCGTTTTGCCCGGCGCTATCTTCGGGTTCTGACCGCCGATCCCTGCGAACGGCTGTTTGCCGAAATTCCGGCGCTGTCGATCTGGGACGATCACGACATCTGCGACGGCTGGGGATCTCAGCCCGCCGAATCGACCCATTCGGCAGTGGGTCGGCTGCTGTTTTCGGTGGCGCGCGAGATGTATCTGCTGTTCCAGCACGCCGCCACCGACGCGGATATTCCGGACCTGTTCTGGGAGCCATCGGGGCGCAACCTGGGATGGCGGCGCGATCTGCCCGGCCTGACGATCTTCGCGCCCGATCTGCGGTCGCAGCGCGAGCGGCGGCAGGTCATGGGCGAGGCCGGGTGGCGCCCGGCCGAGACACTGGAAAGCGACGCGGCTCACGTCTTCATGGTTTCCAGCGTGCCGCTGCTGGGGCCGCGCCTGTCGCTGCTGGAATCGGTGATGGCGGTCATCCCGAAGATGCAGCACTACGAGGACGACCTGCGCGACCAGTGGCAAAGCCGCGCCCATCGCGATTCCTGGCGGCGGATGTTGGGCGCGGTGTTGCGGATGCGGCAGAAGGCGGCGGTGACGGTGCTGTCGGGCGAGATCCATCTGGCGACGCGGGCCGATATGGGGCCCGACCAAACGCGGATTCATCAGCTTGTCGCCTCGGGCATCTCGCATCGCGCGCCGCCGCGCAATTATGCGCGGGTTCTGGGCTGGTTCGCGAGTCTCGGCGAATCGCCGCTGCCGCATCATCCGGTCCGCATCCACCCGCTGCCGGGCCAGCGCCGACGCTATGTGGCGCAGCGGAATTTCCTGACGCTGCAACGGCGTGACGGGCGCTGGCAGGCGGTCTGGCATCTGGAAGACAGCGGCGCGACGCCGGGTCTGCCGCTGGACTGACGCCGCGCAGCCCTGACGCGGCCTGCGCGGCCCAGCCCGGACAGGCGCATCGCACAAGGCTGCGGCGCGAGACCGGGACCGGCCGGGCCGGGATGCGGATCAGCGTTCGAGAATCAGCAAATCGCCTTCGAAACTGACACGGGCGAAGGTGCGCAGGTAGGACATGCCCAGAAGCGAACCCTGAAGATTGCCACCGATCACCTGGGCGCGGACATTGCGGTCCACGATGTCGCCGATCTCCAGGGTGTCGATGGTCACGGGGGCGGTCTTGACGTTGCCATTGGCGGTCATCGCCGTGCCGGCATAGGCCAGATCGTCCGGATTGATGCCGATGCGGCGGGCATCCTGCCGGCTGAGGGCGATGGTCGAGGCGCCGGTATCGACGAGGAAACGGACCTCGGTGCCGTTCAGCCGCGCGGTCAGTTGGAAATGGCCGTCGCGGCCGACCGGGATCGAGACCCGGCCGCCTTCCAGAACCTGCTGCTGCGCCGGTCCGCCCTCGATCCACCATTGCGCCGCGAAGCTGGCGCCGGCGAAGATCACCGCCCAGAGAATCGTCTGGCGCAGCATTCGTCCGCCGCGGCCGGACAATTCAAAGATCATCGCGCCGCCGATCACCACCAGCAGCAGGATGTAATAGGCCAGCTGCATCCCCTCATCGGCCGCCATCAGATCAGCCCCGATCCCTTCAGCCCGTCGATGACGAACTGCACCGACAGCGCGGCCAGCAGCATCCCCAGAAGCCGCGTCACCACCATGACCCCGGTGCGGCCAAGCGCGCGCGCCAGCGGCGTCGCGATCAAAAACAGCGCCAGGGCGATGGCCAGCACCGTCAGCAT
Source organism: Paracoccus sp. L-17 (assembly GCF_056857655.1). NCBI lineage: Bacteria > Pseudomonadati > Pseudomonadota > Alphaproteobacteria > Rhodobacterales > Paracoccaceae > Paracoccus > Paracoccus sp. L-17. Next base: position 395,572 of record NZ_JBSXNM010000046.1, on the reverse strand, counting down.
GACCAGATGGACCATCAGCAGATGTCCCCAGCCGGGCCGTTCGCCGACCAGCAGGATCATCGTCGCCAGTGCCCCCGGGCCAGCCAGCAGCGGCATCGCCAGGGGAAAGACCGACGGGTCTTGCGCCGGTTCGGAATGGCCCTGTTCCTCGCGCCGTTCGGTCCGGCGTTCGAACAGCATGTCCAGCGCGGTCAGGAACAGCAGCAGACCGCCCGCGATGCGGAAGGCCGACAGCGAAATGCCGATGCCGCGCAGGATCGCCTCGCCCGCAAGGCCGAACAGCGTCAGCAGGATCGCGGCGATCACCAGCGCCCGGATGCCGATCAGCCGTCGCTGCCGGGCATCGTGACCGGGTGTCAGGGCAATGAAGATGGGCGTCAGGCCGATCGGGTCGATGACCACGAAAAGCGTCACGAACGCCGTGATGTAAAGCGACAGATCCATCCGCTCTTATCGCCCGGCCCGCGCGCGCTGCCAAGCGGGCAGGACGGATCCCTCTGCGGGCGCGGGCAGGGGGGCTTCGGGGTCGTGCTTCACGCATTCGGGCTTTGCAATCGGTGGCGCAAAACCCTAAATGTGTCGCGCGGGCGGGGAAACCGCCCGGCAAGGGAGACAAGAATGCTGAACAATATTGGCCTTCCCGGCCTTCTGCTGATCGCGGTCGTGGTTCTGGTCCTGTTCGGACGCGGCAAGATCTCGTCGTTGATGGGCGAGGTCGGCAAGGGAATCACCGCCTTCAAGAAGGGCGTCAAGGACGGCAGCGAAGAGGTCGAGGACGCCGCGTCGGACGAAGAGCGCCGCGAAACCCCGCGCGAGGTCGGCCGGGATGTTCCGGGCGAGACCGCGCGCGACGTGACGCCGCACACGACCGACCGCAGCTGATCGGCGAAAGGCCGGACGCATCATGTTCGATATCGGCTGGACCGAGCTTTTGCTGATCGGGGTCGTGGCGCTGATCGTGGTCGGCCCCAAGGATCTTCCGCATCTGTTCCATTCGCTGGGTCGATTCACGGCCAAGGCGCGCGGAATGGCCCGCGAATTCACCTCGGCGATGGAGGATGCCGCCAAGGGATCGGGTCTTGACGAGGCGTCGAACAGCATCCGCGATCTGAAAAGCCTGACCTCGAAGAAATCCCTGGGCCTCGATGCGCTGGACCGCGCGGCCGAACGGTTCGAGAAATGGGATCCCAAGATCCCCGATGCGAAGGCCAGGCCGAAGCCCGATCCGGGCGCCACGCCGCAACCGGCGGGTGACGGCCTGAGCCCGGCCAGCGAGCCCGCCGCCCCGCCCCCGATCGCGGTCGAGCCCGCGGCACCGGATCATGCCGCGGATGCCGCCACCCCCGGCCAGCGCCGCCTGCACGCGGTGCGCCGCAGCGACAGGAAAGACCACTGACTTGGCCAGCAATCCCCGCGACGACGATATCGACGACAGTTCCGCGCCGCTGATCGAACATCTGGCCGAGCTGCGGACGCGGATCATCTGGTCGCTGGTGGCCTTCATCGTGGCGATGGTGCTGTCCTACACGATCTGGAATCCGATCTACAATTTCCTGACCCGCCCGATCTGCTTCGCGCTTGAGGCACGAGGTCAGGAATGCGGGCTTATCCTACTGAAATTGCAGGAAGGATTCTTCGTCGCCATCCGCATCTCGCTGTTGGGCGGCTTTGTTCTGGCCTTTCCGATCATCGCCTACCAGATGTGGCGTTTCGTGGCGCCGGGCCTCTACCGGAACGAGAAACAGGCGTTCCTGCCCTTCCTTGTCGCCTCTCCGGTGATGTTTTTCCTTGGCGCGGCCTTCGCCTACTACATCATCCTGCCGATGGCCTACGACTTTTTCCTGGGCTTCCAGCAGGGGCCGCTGACCCTGCCCGATGACGGCACCGCGCCGCCGGCCGTGACCGACAATCCGATGGCGGCGATCGTGTTCCAGGGTTCGGTCGATGAATACCTGTCGCTGACGACCAAGTTCATCCTTGCCTTCGGGCTGAGCTTTCAACTGCCCGTCCTGCTGACGCTGATGGGCAAGGCGGGCCTTGTCAGTGCCGAGGGTCTGGGCGCGGTGCGCAAATATGCGGTCGTGGCGATCCTGATGCTGGCCGCGGTCGCCACGCCCCCCGATGTGGTGTCGCAGGTGGTGCTGTTCACCGTGGTCTATGGTCTTTACGAAATCTCGATCCAGCTTGTCCGCCGCATCGAAAGACGCCGCGAGGCGGATCTGCGGGCGCAGGGTCTGTGGGTCGAGGATGACGAGGAATGAGCGATCCTGACGTTCTCGACCGGATCGCGGCCGCGCTTGAACGTCTGGCGCCGCCGCCCGCTCCGGTGCCGGCCTTCACCGAAGCCTCGGCCTATATCTGGCATCCCGATCCCGACCGGCTGGAACCCGTCGCGGGCGTGAATCGCGTCGATCTGGTGCAACTGATCGGCATCGACCGCGCCAGGGACATCCTGCTGGCCAATACGCTGCAATTCGCGCGCGGCTTCGGCGCGAACAACGCGCTTCTCTGGGGCGCGCGCGGGATGGGCAAATCGTCGCTGGTCAAGGCCGTTCATGCCGAGGTGGTGGCGCAGGGCCTGCCGCTGATCCTGGTCGAGATCGCGCGCGAGGATCTGGGTTCGGTCGGCCGGCTTCTGGCCCTGCTGGGCGGGGCGAAGGAACGGCGCTTCCTGCTGTTCTCGGACGATCTGTCCTTCAGCCATGACGACACGCAATACAAGTCGCTGAAGGCGGTGCTGGATGGCGGGATCGGCGGCCGGCCCGAGAACGTGATCCTCTACGCCACCTCGAACCGGCGTCACCTGATGCCCCGCGACATGATCGACAACGAACGTTCGACCGCGATCCATCCGGGCGAGGCGGTCGAGGAGAAGGTCTCTCTGTCGGACAGGTTCGGGCTGTGGCTGGGCTTTCATCCCTGTTCGCAGGATGATTATCTGGCGATGATCCGTGGCTATTGCGACGCCTATGGCCTGACCATCGCGGATGATGTCCTGCGCGCCGAGGCAGTCGAATGGCAGGCCACGCGCGGCGGCCGCTCGGGCCGGGTGGCCTGGCAGTTCTTTACCGACCTTGCCGGGCGCAACGGCATCGCCGTCTGATCCCGGCCGCCCTCCGCCGAGGGTTGCGGGATCGGGCCCGGTCCGGCATTCTTCGGCGTCGTCCTTTCGACGCAGGCCCGCGATGCATCTGACCGCAATCTTTGCGCAACTCTGCTGCCGCGATCTGGAAGTCGGCATCGCCTGGTTCTCGGCCCTGTTCGCGCGCCCGCCCGATGCCCGACCGATGGACGGGCTGGCCGAATGGCATCACGGCGCCGAGGCGGGATTGCAGCTTCGTCTTGCCCCGGATCACGCGGGGCACGGGACGTTGACGCTGATCGTGCCGGATCTGGCCGCCCAGCGGGAACGCCTGCAACAATCCGCGATGGATCCCGGCGGGATCGAGGATGTCGAGGCCGGGCGGATCCTGCGGCTTGCCGATCCCGATGAAAATCTGGTCGTGCTGGTGCAACCGCGATCCGACTGATTCGCTGCGGCGAAAACCCTTGTGCAGGCGGGCAGGGCGGGCTTTCATCGCGCCCATGAGCGGGCGCACCCAGAATAATGTCCTGACCGGAACCCGGATCCGCGAACGCCGTCTTGCCTTGTCCCGCCGGCAGGCGGATGTGGCGCGGGCGGCGGGGATTTCGCCCGCCTATCTGAACCTCATCGAACATAACCGCCGCCCGGTAAGCGACGATCTTGTCATGCGCCTGTCCGAGGTTCTCGAGGTGCCCGCCGACGAGTTGCTCGAGGGTCACGAAGAGGTCCGCCTCGCGGCGCTGCGCGAAGCGGCGGCGCGGCTGGGCGGGGCTGATATCGGCGCACCTGAAACCGCGCTGGCGCCGGATTTCCTGGCCCGCTTTCCGGGCTGGGCCGCAATCCTCGTCGCCCATGCCCGTCGCTCCGAGGCACTGGAAGCGCAGCTTGTCAGCCTGTCCGACCGGATGCGGCAGGATCCCTATCTGCTGACGACCCTGCACGAGATCCTGTCGGCCGTGACCGCGATCCGATCGACCGCCTCGATCCTGGCCGACGAGGCCGCGATCCCGGCCGAATGGCTGTCGCGCTTCCATGCCAACCTGGATCAGGACAGCCAGCGGCTGTCGGTCACGGCGCAGGCGCTGGTCGCCTATCTCGACAGTTTCGAAGCGGAAGACACGACCGCCACGCCGCAGGAAGAAGTCGAGGCCTGGATGGGCGCGGGGGCGCCGCCGCTGGATCGTTCCCCCGATCTTGCCTCTGACGCGGCGCGGGCGATGGCCGGGGCGCATCTGGCGCGGATGGAACAGGAACGCCGTGCCCTTCCCGACGCGACCCTGGTCGAGGCCGCCGCGGCCAGCCACGATCCGCTGATGATCGCGGCCCGGCTGGGCCATCCGCCCGATCTGGTCATGCGCCGCCTCGCGGCGCTGAAGCCCGCGGGTTTCGAACAGGTCGGGCTGCTTGTCTGCGACAGCGCCGGGGCGCTGATCCTGCGCCGTCCCGCGCCCGGCTTTCCGTTGCCGCGCCCCGGCGATGCCTGCGCGCTGTGGCCGCTCTATCAGGCGCTGGCGGCGCCGCAGACGGCGCTGTCCCACAGCGTCGAGACGCCCGAAGGCCGCCGCTTTCTGACCTTGTCCTACGCCACGCGGCAACAGCCCGAAGGAGTCCAGGGGCCGGTGATCACCCAAGCCCAGATGCTGATCATGCCGCCCGATCCTGCACGCGCGGCTGGTCCGGTGATCCGCATTGGTCCCGCCTGCCGCATTTGCCCGCGCAAGACCTGTCCCGCCCGCCGCGAGCCATCCATTCTTGCCACCGCGTGACCCTGCGGTCTGCGCTGTTTCCAGACAGCCCGGACGGGGCGCGCACCGGCGCGGCCCAAGGGGGCCAGGCCGCCGGCCTGTGGCGCGACCGGCAAAGCACCTTTGACAGCGCCGCCGCTTTCGTCTCATGATCGCATCCGGTCTGCCGGGGAAGGATATGCTCGACATCCTGATGATCGAGGACGAGCCCAACATCGCCGAGGCGGTGCGATTCATCCTGACCCGTGACGGCTGGGCGATGACCCTGCACGGTGACGGCGAGGGCGGGGTCGAGGCGATCCGGCTGGCGCGGCCGCGCCTTGTCATTCTGGACCTGATGCTGCCCAATCGTTCCGGTGCAGAGATCCTGCGCGATCTTCGCGCCGATCCCGATACCGCCTTCGCGATGACGCCGGTCCTGATGCTGACCGCGCGCGGTGACGCGGCGGCCGGCACGTCCCAGGCCGATGCGGTTCTGGCCAAGCCCTTCGCGAACGAGGATCTGCGGGCGCTGGTGCGCCGGATGCTGGCCTAGGCGACGGACGGGGGCCGCGATGCCGGATCGTCCGCTGTTCCTCGAACGGGCTTCGTTTCGCCGCAGGCGGCTGGGCGATGCGGCACGGGTGCTGCCGGTGCTGGCGCTGGTCGCGATCCTGCTGCCGGTCTGGTGGCTGCCGGCAGGCGTCAGCCTTGCCTTCGGCGCGGTCTGGCTGTTCGGGACATGGGCCGTGCTGATCGTGCTGGTCTGGGCGCTGCATCGCGGTCTCATGCGCGCCGAGGCCGCCACCAGGCAGGCCCGTGCGCAGGCCGCGCCAGAGGACGAAAAAGACGGGGCCGGCGATGCCCTTTGAGACGCTGGTCGCGGGATCCCTGGCCTATGTGGCACTGATGTTCGGGGTGGCGTTCGCAGCCGATCGGGCGGCAGCGCGGGGCCGGGCGGGATGGCTGGACCACCCGCTGATCTACACGCTGTCGCTGTCGGTCTATTGCTCGGCCTGGACCTTCTATGGCGCGGTGGGCTATGCCAGCCGCTCGGGCCTGGAATTCGCCACCATCTACCTGGGTCCGACGATCGTCTTTACCGGCGCGTGGTGGGGTCTCAGGCGGCTGGTGCGCATCGCCCGGATGCATCACGTCACCTCGGTCGCCGACCTGATCTCGGCCCGGTTCGGCAAATCGAACCGGCTGGCCGCGCTGATCACCCTGATCGCCGTCATCGCCGCCACCCCCTATGTCGCATTGCAACTGCAATCAGTGTCCCTGTCGTTCGAGGTTTTCGCGACCGACGCCCCGCGGGCGGCGGTCATCGGCGGGCCGGCCGGCGGCACCGCGCTGTGGGTCGCGGCGGGCCTTGCGCTCTTTGCCATCATCTTCGGCACCCGCAACCTTGCCGCCGACGAACGCCACCACGGCGTGGTCACCGCCATCGCGCTGGAGGCGGTGGTCAAGCTGCTGGCCTTTCTCGCCGTGGGCGTCTTTGTCGTCTGGGGGCTGGCCGAGGGGCCCGTCGACATGCTGGATCGCGTCGCCCGCGCCGGCCGCGATCCGGCCGTGGCCGAAGGCTGGCTGCTGCGCCCCGACCGCTGGACCGCGCTGATCGTGGTGTCGGGAGCGGCGATCCTGACCCTGCCGCGAATGTTTCAGGTGATGGTGGTCGAGGCTTCGGACGAGGATCGCCTGCGCGTGGCGGGCTGGGCCTTTCCGGCCTATCTGTTCGCCATGTCCTTCTTCGTCCTGCCCATCGCTGTGATGGGACAAGAGCTTTTGCCGGACGCCAATCCCGATCTCTATGTTCTGACGCTGCCCGCCGATGCGGGCCAGAATCTGCTGGCATTCCTGGTCTTTCTGGGCGGATTTTCGGCCGCGACCTCGATGGTCGTGGTATCGGCCATCGCCCTGGCCACGATGATTTCGAACCATTGGCTGGTGCCCGCCTGGCTGGCGCTGCGCCGCCGTCCCGGCGGCGAGGACGCAGACCGGGATCTGCGGGGGTTGATCCTGAACGCCCGCCGGCTGGCGATCGTGGCTGTGCTGGGCGCGGGCTGGGTCTATCACCAGGCTTCGGGCGGCTCGGTGGCGCTGGCCTCGATGGGGCTGGTGGCGTTTACCGGGATGGCGCAGGTGCTGCCTGCGATGCTGGGCGGTCTGCTGTGGCGTGGCGCCAACCGGCGCGGGGCATTTGCCGGTGTCGGGCTGGGATCGGGCCTGTGGCTGGCGCTGATCTTCCTGCCCTCGGTCGGCATTGGTCAGATGCCGCTTCTTCCGGGCGGGATCGACCCGCTGGCCTTCGCCATTTTCCTGTCGCTGTCGCTTAACACGCTGGCATTCGTCGGCCTGTCGATCTTCGGCTTTCCCGATCCGGTCGAGCGGTTGCAGGGCCTGTCCTTCGTCAGCGCGGTCGAGCCGGTCCGCCCGCGCAGCCCGGCCCGCGCCGAGGACCGGGCCGAGCCCCTGCTGGCCATGGCCCGGCGCGTCTGGGGGCCGGACGAGGCATTGCGCTTTTTCCGCGCCGAGGCTGCGGCGCAGGGCAAGTCCGGCTATCTTCCCGATCCGACGCCCGATTTTCTGACACGACTGGAACGGCGGCTGGCGGGCGCGATCGGGGCGGCGACGGCCCATGCGATGATCGACCGCGTGGCGGGCGGGGTCGCGCTGACGGTGGCCGACCTGATGCAGGTCGCCAGCGAGGCCAGGCGTGCCAAGGAGGAAACCCGGCGGCTGGAATCGGCCCGCGCAGAACTTGCCCGCACCGCAGGCCAATTGCGCGAGGCCAACGACAAGCTGACCGCGCTGTCGGTGCAGAAGGATGCGTTCCTGGGTCAGATCAGCCATGAATTGCGAACGCCCATGACCTCGATCCGAGCCTTTTCCGACATCATGAAGACGCCGGACCTGTCCGAAGCGGAGCGCCGGAATTTCGCCGGGATCATCCATCAGGAGGCCGGCCGGCTGACCCGGCTTCTGGACGATCTTCTGGACCTGTCGGTGCTGGAAAGCGGGCAGGCGCGGCTTTCGGTCAGCGCCGTCAACCTGCATGATCTGATCGGGCGGGCCGTGCAGGCGGCCTCGGCGACGCGGCCCGAGCGAAGCTTTACCCTGGACCGCGACATGCCCTCGGAACATCTTGGGGTGATCACCGATGCCGATCGGCTGCTGCAGGTGCTGATCAATGTCGTCACCAATGCGCGCAAATATTGTGACGCGGAGCGTCCGGTCCTGACCATCCGGGTTCATCGTCGCGCGGGCGGCGGCGCGGTGATCGAGATCGCCGATAACGGCCGGGGCATCGACAGGGCCCGGCAAAGCCTCATATTCGAGAAGTTTTCGCGCCTCAACGACCCCGCGCGGGCGGGCGGCGCGGGCCTTGGCCTTGCGATCTGCCGAGAGATCATGACGGTCCTGGGCGGGGACATCGCCTATTTGCCGGGCCAGGGGGGCGCGGCCTTCCGTATCGTTCTGCCTCCGCATCCGGCAGCGGCGGGCCGGAGCGTCGGGACCGCCGGGTCGCCGTAAACATTTTCTTTACGGCTCTTTGTCAAATTGCCCTGCGACAGGACGGGACGAATCGGATTCGGTATGGCGGACGAAGCAGAGATGGAACAGGCACATCCGGCCGGAACCGGCGTGTTGAAACGTCTGTTGCAGGCCCGGGTCCGGGCCGCCGAAGGGGCGGGAAAGGCGCCACAATTGCCACAGACAGCGCCGGTCACGCCCGCGCGCGCCACCGCGACCGCCATCGGTCGCGCGGCGGATCGGCTTTACGGGCTGGGCGTCCGGCCGGTCGAGGTCAGGCCCGGGGCGCTGACGCTGGCGGAACTGCCCGAATTGCTGCCCGATCCGGCCTTGCTGGCAGTGTTGCAGGGACCCGGCGATGCGGTGGGCGTGATGGCCCTGTGTCCGCAGACCGTCACCGCGCTGATCGAGATTCAGACCCTCGGCCGCGTGACTGGCCGGCCGCTGGCCCGGCGCCGCCTGACCCGCAGCGACGCCACCCTTTGCGCGGATTTCATCGACACGTTCCTGTCCGAACTCGCGCAGGAGGGACGGGGCGTCGAGGGGTTGGAGGAATTTCGCGGCTTTCGCTATGCCACCCATATCGACGATGCCCGCCCCCTGGCGCTGATGATGGAGGACCGTGCCTATCGCAGTCTCGGGTTGAAACTGCTGCTCGGCGGCAGCGAGGCGCGCGAAGGCAGGCTGTTTCTGGCCCTGCCGCAGCCCCGACCCGATGCGGAACGCCCGCAGCCCGCGCTGGCCCAGCCCGCGGTCGCGACGGCGCCGTCGAAAAGACCCGCGGTCCCGCCGCTGGTCAGTCTTCGTTCCGCAACCCAGCAGGCGCCGGTCGAGGTCGTGGGCATTCTCTGTCGCCGCCGGATGAGCCTGCGCGAGCTGCGCGGCCTGGTGCCGGGCAAGATCCTGGCCCTGCCGCGCGTCAGCCTGTCCGATACCCGGATCGAGACCGCGGACGGCCAGGTTCTGGCCATCGGCAAGTTTGGCGAAGCCGATGGCTGCCACGCGATCCGCCTGCGCGATCCCGTTGCGCCAGCAGAATCCGCCCCCGCGGCCGTCCCTGCACCCGAGGCGCCGATGATGGCGCCGACCGCCGGCCCCGACCTGCCGATCGGCGATCTGCATCGTCCCGACGCCTTCCGCCCTGATCCGACTACTGCGGCAACGGTGTCACCGCCGGAACGCGCCCGGGGGTCCAAAGCGGGCTAGCAGGCGGCTTTTCACGCTTTTCCCTTGAATTCCGCCCGCTCCGGCCGCATTTAACCCGCGTCCCGAATCCTGCGGGGCGACCGATATGGAGTGACCATGGCCAAGGAAGAAATGCTCGAATTCCCCGGCGTCGTGAAGGAACTCCTGCCGAATGCGACGTTCCGGGTCGAGCTTGAAAACGGCCATGAGATCATTGCGCATATGGCAGGAAAGATGCGGAAGAACCGCATCCGCGTTCTTGCCGGGGACAAGGTTCAGGTCGAGATGAATACCTACGATCTGACGAAGGGGCGGATCAATTACCGCTTCAAGTGATCTGATGACCGCCGCCACGGCGTGCCCTGCGCCCGTGGCCGCGCCGCCGCGGCTGATCCTGGGTTCGGTTAGTCCGCGACGGCTGGAATTGCTGGCCCAGATCGGAATTCGTCCCGACGCGCTGCGCGCCGCCGATATCGACGAAGAACCGTTGAAGAACGAGACGCCGCGCGATTATGTTCGCCGGATCGCGACCGCCAAGGCCTCTGTTCTGGCCACCGGCGAGGATGAGGTTCTTCTTTGCGCCGATACCACGGTCGCGGTCGGTCGGCGCATTCTCGGCAAGCCCGCCGATCGCGACGAGGCCGCCGCCTTCATGCGACTGATGTCGGGCCGTCGCCACCGCGTGCTGACCGCCGTCGCCGTTCGGCACCACGGCAGGCTTCGCGAAAGGCTGGTCGAGACCGTCGTGCGGATGCGTCCGATTTCCGATGATGACCTGTCGCGCTATCTGGCGCTGGGTGACTGGCGCGGAAAGGCCGGCGGCTATGCGATCCAGGGGGCCGCGGCGGCCTTCATCCCGTGGATCCAGGGCTCGTTTTCCGCCGTGGTCGGCTTGCCTCTGGCTGAAACGGCGACGATGCTTGCGGCTTGCGGCATCCATCCCGACCCGCGCGGGGATCGCCCATGAAGGGTCGGCAGGTCGTTCTGGGCCAATTGTTCGGCGCCGAAGCCGCGGCGCTGATGGAAGATGGCCGTCTGGTCGATCTGATTCCCGATCCAACGCAGCTTGCCGCGCTGACACCGGGCACGATCTGCCGGGGCGTGACCGACAGGCTGATGAAAGGTCAGGGCGGGGTCTTCCTGCGCCTGCCGGATGGGCAGCGTGGCTATCTTCGCGACCGGTCCGGCATCCGTGAAGGTGCATCAATTCTGGTGCAGGTCTCGGGCATCGCGGAGGAAGGCAAGGCGGTCCCGGTAACGCCCCGGCTGATCTTTCGGGGTCGCTATGCGCTGGTGACGCCGGCGGCGCCCGGAGTCAATGTTTCACGGCGGATCCGCAGGACCGAACGTCGCGAGGCGCTGGAGGCCCTGGGGCTGTCGTTGCTGCAGGATCGCGACCACGGCCTGATCCTGCGCAGTGCCGCGGAAGGGGCCAACGAAGACGAGATCGCCGCCGATCTCGCCCCGCTGATCGACATGGCCGACAAGATTTGCGCCGAGACCCAGGGCGATCCCGAAGTGCTGCTGAACGCGCCGGCCCCCTGGGAAGCCGCCTGGCTGGATTGGGCCGATCCCGCGCCGGACGCAGTCGAGCAGGGCGAAGACAGTTTCGACCGTTGCGGGGTCAGCGAGGCGATCGACGCCTTGCTGTCCGATCGCGTCGATCTGTCGGGCGGGGCCTTCGGCTTTGTCGAACAGACCCGCGCGCTGGTGGCGATCGACGTCAATACCGGAACCGACACCTCGCCGGCGGCGGCGCTGAAGGCCAATATCGCCATGGTCCGCGATCTTCCGCGGCAATTGCGCCTGCGTGGACTTGGGGGACAGATCGTTGTCGATTTCGCGCCCATGTCCAGGCGCGACCGGGCGGTTCTGGACCAGTCCCTTCGCGCCGCCTTCAAGGGAGAGGCAAGCGAGACGAACCTGGTGGGCTGGACCACGATGGGGCTTTACGAGATCAATCGCAAGCGCGACCGAGTGCCCTTGGCGCGGCTGGCGGCGCAGGGCGCGCGCTGATGGCCTGCCCGATCTGCAGCAGGGAAAGCGTGGCGAAATACCGTCCGTTCTGTTCCAGGCGCTGTGCCGATGTCGATCTGGCGCACTGGTTGCGAGGCGATTACGTCATCCCCGGCGCGCCGCTGGACGACCTTGCCTCGGACGAGGGCGAACGCGGGCCAAAAAGTGACGATTCGGGTCTGGACACCGCCCGCAAGCGCCCGTAAAAGCCGCTTCACGCCCGGCGCCGAAGACGGCGCGGCGGGGCGCCCGGATAGCTCAGTTGGTAGAGCAGCGGATTGAAAATCCGCGTGTCGGTGGTTCGAATCCGCCTCCGGGCACCACTTTCAATCCTTCGATGAGATTACCCCGCCTTCGTCGGCTGTGCGCTATTCTGTGGCGGCAAGGGCCTTTGCGCGGCCGAACGCGGCCTCGGCCGCCTCGGTCAGAAGGTCGGCCATGCGATCCGTGCCCATCAGCACTTCCAATGCCGCGGCCGTGGTGCCGTTTGGGCTGGTGACGTTCCTGCGCAACTGGCCTGCATCCTCGTCCGCGCCCTCGGCCAGCGAAGCCGCGCCGAAGACGGTGCCGCGCGCGGCGGCCAGCGCCACGTCATCGGTCAGGCCGATCCGGCGCCCCGCCTGGGCCAGAGCCTCGATAAAGTGAAACAGATAGGCCGGGCCCGAACCCGAAATCGCGGTGATCCGGTCGATATCCTCATCGGATCCGACCTCCAGCACGATCCCGCAGGGTTCCAGCACGTCGCGAACCATGCGGTTCTGGGCCGGGGTGACACGCGCATTGGCGAAGATGCCGAACACGCCCTTGCCGATCGCGGCCGGCGTGTTCGGCATGCAGCGGATGATGGCCTTGTCGTCCAGACCGCGCTGCAGGCTCGCCAGCGTCGTGCCTGCGGCGATCGACAGAAAGCAGGCGTCGAGATGCGCGTAATCGGGCAAGACCTTGCCGATGACCTGCGGCTTGACCGCAAGGATGACCAGATCGGGTTCCAGATCGCGCGGCACCTCGGCTGCCGAGGCAAAGGTCCGCGCGCCGGTTTTCGCCGCCCGGTCGCGCAACGCCTCGGTCGGATCGACGATGCTGACCTGGGGCGGGGTCGGCATGGCCTGCCAGGCAGACAGCAGCGCATGGCCCATATTTCCACAGCCGATCAGCAGGATCTTTGTCATCTTCTGGCCCTCGTCGTTTCGGTTCCGCCGCGATGCTGGCCGAAATTCTTGCCGGCGTCAAAGCGGATGCGCGGGCTTGGACAGGGCGCGCCATTTCTGCAAGTCTGGAAAAGAGTTGACAGGGGGTCAGGATGGAGAACGCAATCGGCACCGCGGATCTGGAAAACCGGATCGCCGCCATTTTCCGCAAGGCCGGTCTGGCTGACGGACAGGCGGCAGCGATGGCGCGCAACCTTGCCGCGGCCGAGCGTGACGGCTGCAAGTCGCACGGCATCTACCGGATCGAAGGTTGCCTGAAAACGGTCCTGGCGGGCAAGGCCGACCCGCTCGCGGTGCCGCAGCTTCATGATGACGGCGGCGGCGTCATCCGTGTCGCGGCGAAAGGCGGCTTTTCGTCATGGGCCTTTTCCCGGGGCGCTCCGCTGCTGGCAGAGCGCGCGAAACGACTTGGCGTTGCGGCGCTGGTCATCAACGATTGCGTGCATCTGACGGCGCTGTGGCCCGAGATCGAGGATCTGACCGCCGATGGCGTCGCCGCGATGGCCATGTGCCCCAGCTATGCCACCGTCGCACCGGCGGGCGGCAGCAGGCCGCTGCTGGGCACCAACCCCTTCGCCTTCGGCTGGCCCCGTCCGGGTGGCAACCCCTATGTGTTCGACTTCGCAACCAGCGTCGCGGCGCGCGGCGAGATCGAACTGCATCGCCGCGCCGGCGATCCCCTGCCCGAGGGCTGGGCCATCGACGCCGAGGGCCGTGCCACCACCGACCCGGACGCCGCGCTGGCCGGAGCGATGTTGCCCTTCGGCGCGCACAAGGGTTCGGCCATCGCGACGATGATAGAGTTGCTGGCAGGCGCGATGATCGGGGATCTGACCAGCGAGGCGGCGCTGGCGGCCCTGGGCACGACGGATCTGGGACCACGCCACGGAGAGCTGGTTCTGGCCTTCAGTCCTGAACGTTTCGCGGCGGGCAGACCCGGCGAGCCTTTCGCCTTGGCCGAGACTTTGCTGGAGGGGATCATCGGGCAGGGCGCACGCCTTCCCTCGCAGCGGCGTTTCGCGGCGCGGAAGGACAGCATCGCCAACGGCATCCGGCTGACCGAGGCGGAATTCGCCCTGCTGGACCGGCTGGAGACAGGTGGCCTGAACGCGGTCGCGGTCTGAAATCGGCCTGTCGGCCAGGCGGGACAGGAGAGCACGACAGGATCGGGACGTCGGGGCCACGCCCAGCAAAAGGGGGCGCCGGCATGTGCAGGCGCCCCCCAGGGTTGGCTATCCCCGCCGGATCAGGCGGCGGCGAGGTTGCGCAGCACGTAATGCAGCACGCCGCCGTTCTTGAGATAGTCGATCTCGACCTCGGTATCGACGCGGGCCTTGATCTGGATCTCCTTCTCGGTGCCGTCGGCATAGGTGATCTTGCAGGGCACCAGCGAAAGCGGCTTGAAATCGCCCTCCAGCCCCTCGATCGAGATCACCTCGTCGCCGGTCAGCTTCAGCGTCTTGCGGGTGTCGCCATCGGTGAACTCGAACGGGATCACGCCCATGCCGACCAGGTTCGAGCGATGGATGCGTTCGAAGGATTCCGCGATCACCGCCTTGACGCCCAGCAGGTTCGTGCCTTTGGCCGCCCAGTCGCGCGAGGAACCGGCACCGTATTCGATACCGCCGATCAGGACCAGCGGGACGCCCTTGTCCGCATATTCCATGGCCGCGTCATAGATCGATTCCTGGCCGCCGTCGGGACCCTTGGTATAGCCGCCCTCGACGCCGTCCAGCATCTCGTTGCGGATGCGGATATTGGCGAAGGTGCCGCGCATCATCACCTCGTGATTGCCCCGGCGCGACCCGTAGCTGTTGAATTCGCGCGGCGGCACCTGCCGTTCGGTCAGGTATTTCCCGGCCGGGGTCGATTCCTTGAACGATCCTGCGGGCGAGATGTGATCGGTGGTGATCATGTCGCCCAGCAGCGCCAGGATGCGGGCACCCTCGATATTCTCGATCTTGCCCGGATCGTTCGACATGCCCTGGAAATAGGGCGGGTTCTGTATATAGGTCGAGCTTGACGGCCAGTCATATGTTTCGCTGTCGGTCACCTCGACGCCACGCCAGCGCTCATCACCCTTGAAGACATCGGCGTATTTGTCGATGAACATCTCGCGCGTGACGATGCTGGCAACCATGTCGGCGACCTCTTTCGTGCTCGGCCACAGATCCTTCAGATAGACATCGTTGCCGTCCTTGTCCTGCCCCAGAGGATCGCGGGTCAGGTCGACATTCATGTCGCCGGCCAGCGCGTAGGCCACGACCAGCGGCGGCGAGGCCAGGTAGTTGGCGCGCACATCGGGGCTGATCCGGCCTTCGAAGTTTCGGTTGCCCGACAGGACCGAGACCGCAATCAGGTCGTTGTCGGCGATGGATTTCGAGATCGCCGGTTCCAGCGGACCGGAATTGCCGATGCAGGTGGTGCAGCCGTAACCCACCAGATCAAAGCCGATGGCGTCCAGATCCTCCTGCAGCCCGGCCGCCTTCAGATATTCGCTGACGACCTGCGAACCGGGGGCCAGCGAGGTCTTGACCCAGGGCTTGCGCGTCAGGCCAAGCTGCCGCGCCTTGCGGGCGACCAGACCCGCGGCCATCATCACCGAGGGGTTCGAGGTATTGGTGCAGGAGGTGATCGAGGCGATCACGATGCTGCCGTCGTGAAGCTTGTAATCCTCGCCCTCGACCGGACCTTCGGAAAAGCCCTGGTGGCGGCCGCCGGGAACATAGCCCGGCTCGCGCGCGCCGCCCTCGGCTTTCCAGGTCTTTTCGGCCTCGCGCGATTCGTCGGGCAAACGGATGCCGCGAACCAGTTTCATGAAGGCATCGGCCGACTGGTCCAGCGGGGTGTGGTCCTGCGGACGCTTGGGGCCCGAAATCGCGGGCACCACATCGGCCAGATCCAGTTCCAGCGTCGAGGAATAGACAGGCTGGTAATCCTTGTCGCGCCACATGCCGTTTTCCTTGGCATAGGCCTCGACCAGCGCGATGCGATCCTTGTCGCGGCCGGTCTGTTCCAGATAGCGCAGGGTCACCTGATCGATCGGGAAGAAACCGCAGGTGGCGCCGTATTCGGGCGCCATGTTGCCGATGGTGGCACGGTCGGCCAGCGGCATGTTGTCCAGCCCGTCACCATAGAATTCGACGAACTTGCCCACGACGCCATGCTTGCGCAGCATCATCGTGACCTTCAGCACCAGGTCGGTCGCGGTGACGCCTTCCCTCATCGCGCCGGTGATCTTGAAGCCCACCACCTCTGGGATCAGCATCGAGATCGGCTGGCCCAGCATCGCGGCCTCGGCCTCGATCCCGCCGACCCCCCAGCCCAGCACCGCAAGGCCGTTGACCATCGTCGTGTGGCTGTCGGTGCCGACCAGCGTGTCGGGATAGGCGACCTGCCGGCCGTCCTGGTCGGTATCGGTCCATACGGTCTGGGCCAGATATTCCAGGTTGACCTGGTGGCAGATCCCCGTTCCGGGCGGCACGACGCGGAAGTTGCGGAACGCCTTCTGGCCCCATTTCAGGAACTGGTAACGTTCGATGTTGCGTTCGTATTCGCGTTCCACGTTGAACTGGAAGGCGCGCGGGGTGCCGAATTCGTCGATCATCACCGAATGGTCGATGACCAGATCGACCGGGTTCAGCGGGTTGATCTTCTGCGCGTCGCCGCCAAGCGTCTTGATGCCGTCGCGCATCGCGGCCAGATCGACGACCGCCGGAACGCCGGTGAAATCCTGCATCAGCACGCGGGCGGGACGATAGGCGATCTCGCGCGGGTTCTTGCCGCTCTTGTCGGCCCATTCCGCGAAGGCCCTGATGTCATCGGTGCTGACCGTCTTGCCGCCATCCTCGAAGCGCAGCATGTTTTCCAGCACCACCTTCAGCGAGGCCGGCAACCGCGAGAAATCGCCCAGACCCGCTTCCGAGGCGGCGGCGATGGAGAAATAATCGACCGATTGATCGCCGGCCTTCAGGGTGCGGCGGGTCTTGGCGGTATCGGTTCCGGTCTGGATGGGCATCAGAGCCTCCCTGTCTGCAAGGTGGATGGGTCGGGCAGTGTCTCTCTTGCTTTGCCCCATGACAGAGGCTTGCGCAAGGAGATCCGCCATCAATGTATGCAATTGCATACCATCTGCTGCGCTGTTGCTCAAGAGGCACGCCCTTCACGATCACGCGGGGGCTAACAAAGCGTTGATTTGGTTTTGCCTGCGCCGCGGCGCTATTCAGGATGACGGAATTCGCAGACTGAACTGGACATTGCGGACAATGTCGGCTTCGAGACGGACCTTCAGCGCCGGGCGCGCAGGCTATGCAGGGCTGATACCGGCCCTTGCTGCGGCGGCGCTTCTGGGCGGCGCTGCCGCCGGTCAGGCCCAGGAAGGCGGGCCGGGCGGCGCGGGAAATGATCTGTCCGCGCCCGTCATTTCCGCGCCCGATGATCCGGGCCGGGCGGCGCCCGGCGCGCTGAGCCGGGACGATTTCCTGTCCGGCGGCGGCTTCAACAGTTTCGCCGCATCCGAGGCGCCGCCGACGGACAGTTTCCTTCCGCCCTCGCTGCCGGTGGTGGTCGAGCTTTTCACCGCGCAGGGCTGTTCGACCTGTCCGCCCGCCGACGCGATGCTGGAAAAGATGGCCGCCATGCCGGGCGTTCTGCCGCTTTCGTTCAACGTCGATTACTGGGATTATCTGGGCTGGACCGACAGCTTCGCCAGCCCCGACTTCACCCGCCGCCAGGAAGGCTATGCCCGGGCCTCGGGCGAACACGCGCTTTACACGCCGCAGATCATCGTGGACGGCCGCGACACCGCAGTCGCCCCCGGTCCCGCGCAGCTGATGGCGATGATCGACGAGAACCGGATCTCTCCGGCGATGCTCAGCGTGCAGCGCGAAAGCGGGGATGATGGCGAAAGGATCGAACTGACGCCGCTATCGGACCTGGGCGGCCCGGTGGTGGTGGTTCTGGTCCGCTATGCGCCCAATCGCGCGGTCGAGGTGACGGCGGGCGAGAACAGCGGCCGCGTGGTCAGCTATACCAATGTCGTGCTGTCGATCAGCAAGCTGGCCAAATGGGACGGCACGGCGCCCTTGCGCCTGAATGTCAGGCCGGACGAAAGCGGCCCCCAGGATTTTCCGCCCGATACCAGGCATGTCCTGCTGGTCCAGCGCGGCATCGGCCCCGACGAACTGCCCGGCCCCATTCTCGCGGCGATCAAGCTGGACTGACCGCGACAACTTGCGCGGCGTGCAAAAATTTCGCATCAGCGGACCATGAGCGAATGGATCATCCAGATCGCGGGAACGCCCGAAGGCGCGCGGCTGGCATCGGTTCTGGCGCTTGGCGCGGCCTTTCTGCACGCGCTGTTCGGGTCCCTGCAAAAGGGCCGGCACGATCCCTGGATCAGCCGTGCGGCGATCGACCTCAGCTACGGGATCATGGCTCTGCCCATCGCGCTGTTCGTGGTTCCCTGGCCGGATCCGGGGCTGTGGCCGGTGCTGTTCGGGGCCATGGGGATCCATGTCTTCTACAAGATCGCGCAGGCGCTGACCTATACGCGGGGCGCCTATACGGTCGTCTATCCGGTGGTGCGCGGGACCGGCCCGCTTTTCGCGGTAATCGCCGCGGGGGTTGTCTTTGGCGAGCATTTCAACGCGGTGCAATGGCTTGGTGTCGGGCTGCTGGTCGGCGGCATCTTCGGCCTTGCGGCCTATAACCGATCGCGCCTGGTTCTGGGTCGCGAGACGCTGGGCCCCGCGCTGGCCTGGGCCGTGGTCACGGGCGGCTTTGTCGCGCTTTATACGACCTATGACGCCTGGGGCATCAGGCTGGCGGCCAATCCCTTCACCTTTCTGGCCTGGTTCTTCGTGCTGGATTCGTTCTTCATGCCGATCTGGAACCTGCGCCGCCTGATCGCGCTGACCGCGCCCGAGGTTCCCGCTTTGGCCATGCGGGGAATTTTCGGCGCCCTGGTTGCCTTCGCCAGTTTCGGCGCGATCATGCTGGCCACCCGCATCGACGATGTCGGCCGCGCCGCGGTGCTGCGAGAAACCTCGACCGTCTTCGCGGCCCTTGTCGGCTGGCTCGTGCTGGGCGAAAAGGTGGGCGTCGCGCGCGCGATCCTGATGGCGGTGATCGCTTCGGGCGCTTTGGTGGTGGAATTCGCGTCCTGATCGTGGCGCCGAAAGGAAGATGATGAAGGAACCGAATCCCTTGGTGAAATCGGCGCTGGAACTGGGGCCGCTGCTTCTGTTTTTCGGCGTCTTCATGTGGAACCGCGGCGGAACCGTCAGCCTGTGGGGACAGGATTACACGGCGCTGGTCTTTGCCACGCTGATCTTCATTCCGGTTCTTGCCATCGCGACCCTGATCCAGTGGCGTCTCAGCGGCAGGCTTGCGCCCATGCAGGTCGTGACGCTGGTTCTGGTGGTGATCTTCGGGGGGCTGTCGGTCTGGCTGAACGACCCACGCTTTTTCAAGATGAAGCCCACCATCATCTATCTGCTCTTCGCCGCGATCCTGGGCTACAGCCTGGTCGCGCGGCGCAACTGGTTGCAGGCGGTCCTGTCCGAGGCGCTGCCGATGGATGCCCTGGGCTGGCGCAAGCTGACCATGCGCATGATGCTGCTGTTCCTCGGTCTCGCGCTGGCCAACGAGTTCGTCTGGCGCATGATGTCCGAAACATCCTGGGTCTATTTCAAGACCTTCGGCCTGCCGCTGATCCTGTTCGTCTTCCTGATCGCCAATGCCGGTCTCTATCGCGCGCATGCGGTGGAGAGCGAAAAGGACGACGAGCAGGGCTGAGCCCCGCACGCGACTGTCTCGATCGCCGCGCGGCGATCGACCCCCGGTCGAATGTCTTTTAGCGGATTCCCGGATCGGTTAGACAGGATCATGGCCCAACTGACGCAGATCGAGATCCTGCTTCCCGAACTTCGGGCCTATGCCGTCGCGATCTGCACCTCGCGCAGCGATGCCGAGGATCTTGTCCAGGACGCGGTCGAGCGTGGTCTGCGTTCGGATCGCCGGCCGGCGCGCCTGGACCAGCTTCGGCCCTGGATGTTCCGCACGATCAGGAACCTGCACTACGACGAACTCAGGAAAAGACGTGTGCGTCGGGAATATTTGGAGGCGGAGAAACGTCTATCCGAAGAAGCGGGAACCGCGGATGCCGCGCGCGATGCGCTGACAAGGCTGGCCTTCGAAAAACTGCCGCCCGAGACGCGGGAGGTGCTGTGTCTCGTGGACATCATGGGGCTGACATACGCCGAGGCGGCAAGGGTGATGGATGTGCCGCCCGGCACGGTGATGAGCCGGATCAGCCGGGCGCGGCGGGCGCTTCTGATGATCGTGGAAGGCGCCCAAGTGGTGGAAAGCGGAGCAGGGCGGAAGACATGAACGAATTGGCCGACAGCGACTGGACTTTGATCAACGCCTACCATGACGGCGAATTGGGCCAGGCCGAGGCGCGTGATCTGGAATCGCGAATGGCGCGGGATCCGGCCCTTGTCCGGGCCCTGAACCAGGTGCGCCATGTCTCGGCCAGCCTTGCGGCGCTGCGGCCCGAATCGCGGGCCGAGGTATTCCGTCGCGACTTCGCTGCGGCCAATGCCAGGCGGTTTCCGCGAAGGTGGCTGGCGGGCGCTGCGGCCGCGGCGGCTGTCGCTGTTGCGATCGTCTTCGGGTCCGGATTCCTGGCCGAACCGACGCCGATCCGGATTCATGCCGCGTTCATGGACCAGAGCTTCGCTGTCGGCGACCGCGATCTTCGCACGATCGCCGGGAAGGATCCGTGGGGCGTGCCGGATCTTTCGGGTGCCAACCTGGTGCCGGTCGCCGTCGCAAGCTTCGAGGCAGGGCAGGTGACGCATTACGCGGGCCGGAACGGATGTCGCCTGTCCTATTTCCGCGGGTCATTCAGGATCGGTGACGATGATCGTGCCGCCGGCCAGCAGGTGGCGTCATGGACGACGAATGCGGATCTGCGCCACATGGTCGTCGCCACGGGAATGGACCGCGCCAGATTCGACGCGGTCGTCGCCTATCTTCAGCAGGTGACGCGGCAGGGGGCCACCGAGAGCGTCCTGGCATCGCTGACGCAAGCGACCCGGAACGCAAGCGCTTGCCTCGGCTAGTCCGGCGTGGCGGGTGCGACCGCGCCTGAGGAGGTTTGCCCCTCCATTGCGGGCTGTGCCGCGCCCTCGGCCCCGCCGGTCACCTGGGCCACATAGGCGGCGACGGTGTCGATCTGGCCCGCGGTCAGCATATCGGCGAATGCCGGCATGACGCCGATTCCGCTGGTGACGGCGGCGCGGACCTGCGCGGCGGTCGGTTTGAACTGGTCCAGGTTCGGGCCGATCTCGGCTTCGGATCCGGCATCGCTCAGCGCGTGACAGACAGCGCATGAGGGCTGCGCGGTTTCGGTGAAGATGGTGCGCCCGGCCTCCAGATCGGCCTCGGCGAGTGCCGGGCCGGCGGCAAGCGCAAGGAAAGCGGCGCCAAGAACCGGCGTCGTGGATGTGGTCATGTGATGGCTCCTGGTGGGGCGGTCGAGCCGGCGGGATGGCCCGCCGGCCGGGAATCCTAGCTGACGGTCACATCGACGGCATGGACGCGCCAGCCGTTATTGCCGTAGCCACGCTCGTTGGGCGGGAACGTCTCGGGTTGGCTGGTCCCGTCCTTCGCCGTCGCCCGGCTTGCCAGAGTCTGCGTTCCCTCCGAAAGCTCGGTGATCAGCACGAAGGGCCGCCAGGCATAGCGGCCCAGGTCCGGCCCGAGAAACTGCGCATCGGTCCAGCTCTGGCCGCCGTCGGTCGAGACCTCGACCTTCTCCAGATCGCTGACGCCGCCCATGGCGACGCCATGGATCTGCACCTTTCCGGTGGCGGCGTCCATCAGCGGCCCGGTGATCCAGGACTTGACGCTCATTTCGTACATCGAGGGCTGCGAGGGATCGCCCTTCTCGCCAACGGGGCGGACGCGATAGCCGGTCTGCTGGATCTTGGCCGGCGATTCCTCGGTCGTCAGGGCGAGCCGCTTGAGATACTTGACGTTGTTGACGCCGTAATAGCCCGGAATCACAAGCCGCACCGGGCCACCATGCGCCAGGGGCAGCGGCTCGCCGTTCATTTCCCAGGCCAGGATCGCCTGATCCATCGCGGCCTTCGGAACCGAACGCTCGACCTGAAGCGTCTCCTTCGGGACGCCCTCGGGAATGTCTTCGCCGCCCGTGCCGGTCAGATAGACCGCGCCGTCGCTGGCGCCGCCCATGGCGTCGATGACCGCGCGCACCGGCACGCCCGTCCAGACGACATTGCCCGCCGCACCGACCGACCATTGCGTGCCACTGGTCTCGTGATCGAAAAAGGCGCGTCCGTTGCCCGAACATTGCAGAACGCAGACCACCGTCTCGACCGCCAGCGTCTTCAACTGGCCGACCGTCATCGTGCCCGGATTGGCGACGCCGTCGATCTCGATCTCCCAGGCATCGCGGTCGGCGACAATGTCTTCGGACGGGGCCGGCAGGTTGTTGCGGATATAGAGATCCGTGCTGGGCGTGATCAGTTCCGCCCCCTGGGCTGCGCGCTTCGTCTCCAGCGTCTGCTTGGAATGGACGATCAGATCGTCGGCATCCTTCCAGGCGACGTAATCGGGAAGCGCGGTCCCGTTGTCCTGACCGATGGCCGGTCCACCGACGGCCGCGGCGCCAAAGGCGCCCGCCGATCCGATCAGGAAGTGGCGGCGTTTCACGTTCTGAATCACTTTCATTGGCTTTCCTCCCGTGGTTCGGAGCCGCGGCACCACGGTATGCGACAGCCCCGTAACCAAGAGACGTGCCAGGGCTGCGTATTATTCCAGCTTGCGCGGAATAAACCGGCCGAAGCAGGCTGCCGATCGAGCCTGCCGGTGAAAACGGTCGCGGGCTGTGCCCGGTCATCCGCCCCGATTGCCGGGCCATTTGCCGGGCTCGGCCGGGGCGCGCGCGTCCTTGCCCGGACGGTGCGATCCTGGGGTCGAAACGATTGAACACGAACGGACAATCAAGCAATGTGATGATGTGACTGCCGGAGGAGAGAAGCGGGTGAGAGCGTTCGGGATCCCGATTGCGGCGCCGTTCGCGGAGCTTGGCCCGCGTCGCCGCCGCCGAGGCCGGGGCGTGACCCCGCCGGCAGGTCTGGGCGCCGCGTTCCTGCTCGGCGCCTCGCGGGCATCGGCCCACAGCGACGGCGCGCCGCCGGCACCGGCGGACTTCTGGTCCATGTGGTCGCTTCAACCCTCGGTCATCGTGCCCCTGGGGCTTGCCGTCATGCTCTATGCCGGCGGTGTTCGGTTGGCCTGGGCGCGGGCGGGAACGGGCCGCGGGGTCCGGATCCGGCAGGTGCTGTGCTTTGCCGGCGGCATCGCGGCGCTGGTCGCGGCCCTTGTCTGGCCGCTCGATGCCTGGGGCGAAAGCCTGTTTTCCGCGCATATGGCGCAGCATATCACGCTGATGGGGCTGGCGGCACCGCTTCTGGTGCTGGGACAGCCGCTTGCGACGATGACGCGCGCCCTGCCGCGCGGCTGGCAAAGGCGCCTTGCCGCGCTGGCCGGGACCGCGATCTGGCGACGTGGCCACGATCTTCTGACCGCTACGGGCGTCGCCACCGCCCTGATGCTGGGCGTTTTCCTGTTCTGGCACGCACCGCCCGCGCTGGCCGTGGCGCTTGACCATGATCTTGTCCACGCGGTGATGCACGGCTCGATCTTTGCCGCCGCTCTGGCGTTCTGGACCATGATCGCCCGGGTCCGCGACAGAGGCTTCGGGGTGCGGATCGTCGCGCTTTTCGTCTGCTTCAAGTTTTCGCTGATCCTGGGGGCGCTGCTGACCTTTTCGGGCCGGGCGCTTTATCCCGTCTATGGGTCCCGGCCAGACGCCTGGGGATTGACGCCGGTCGAGGATCAGCAACTTGCCGGCGTGCTGATGATGACGGCGGCGGCGATGATGTATCTGGTCGCCGCACTCGTCGTCGCGGCCGCCTGGTTTGCTTCGATGGATCGGACACAGGCTGCCTGCAACACGGTCGCGGCAGCGAACGGGGCAGGATCTTGAGGACGGCGGGGCTGGCATTCCTGCTTGCGGCGCTGGCCCTGGCGGGCTGCGAGAATCCGCAATCCGCCTTCGATCCCGCCGGGGACGAGGCCGCGCGCGTCCTTGCGCTGTTCTGGGCCATGCTGGCCGGAGGCGTGGTGATCTGGGTCATCGTCGTCGGCGTCAGCTTCTACGCGGTCAAGGTGCGGCCCGGGCGGCACAGCGAAAGGACCGGCCTGCGGCTGATCATCTGGGGCGGCTGCGTGTTTCCGACTGTCGTGCTGGCGGCGCTGCTGGTCTGGGGCCTCGGGCTGCTGAACGACCTGCGCCGTCCGGGCGACGGTCCGACCATCGCGGTTTCGGGCGAACGGTTCTGGTGGCGCGTCTCCTACGGCGTGACGGGCGCGCCGGGCGTGCTGCGCAGCCTGCCGCGCGGCGGCATCCCCGGCGCCAACGAGATCGTCATTCCGCTGGGCCAGCGCAGCACGATCCTGCTGGGCAGTCCCGACGTGATCCATTCCTTCTGGGTGCCGCCGCTGGCCGGCAAGATGGACGCGATTCCCGGCCGGGTGAACCGTCTGATCCTGGAGCCGACCGAGACCGGAATCTTCAACGGCACCTGCGCCGAATTCTGCGGGCTGGCCCATGCCCAGATGGGATTCCGGGTGATCGTCGTGCCGCCCGCCGAGTTCGAGGCCTATGTGCAGGCGCAGGCCAGGCCCGCCGCCGTCACAACGGGGCCCGGTCTCGATCTGTTCCTGAAGAACGGCTGCGCCGCCTGCCATGCCGTGCGCGGCACCCCCGCCCGGGGCACGGTCGGGCCCGATCTGACGCATCTGGCCAGCCGGCGGATGATCGGCGCGGGCATCCTGCCCACCACGGCCGAAAACATCGCCGATTTCATCGCCTCGCCCGACCATCTCAAGCCGGGGGTCGAGATGCCGGCCTTCGCCATGTTGCCCGAGGCCGAGATCGCCCGCATCGCCGATTGGCTGGGGAGCCTGCAATGACCGACCCGACAGCACAGGGCACACCCGATCAGGACGACCCCGAGGTTCGGCGCGGGCAGGAAGACAGGCTGCGCGAGGTCTGGAAGACACCGAAGGGCTGGCGCTACTGGTCGGCGGTCAACAACACCGAAATCGGTGTCTGGTATACGGCGGCGTCCTTCGGGTTCATGCTGTTCGCGGGCGTTCTGGCGCTGCTGATGCGGGTGCAGCTGGCGGTACCCGAGAACGATTTCCTGACCGCGACCTTCTACAACCAGCTGTTCACGCTGCACGGCACGGCGATGATGTTTCTCTTTGCCGTGCCGATCTTCGAGGCGGTGGCGATCATACTGCTGCCGCAGATGCTCGGCGCGCGCGATCTGCCGTTTCCGCGGCTGTCCGCCTTCGGCTTCTGGTGCTTTCTGATCGGCGGCGTCTTCGTCAGCGGCTCGATCTTCTTCGGCGCCGCCCCTGCTTCGGGCTGGTTCATGTATCCGCCCCTGACCACCGAGGAAAAGTTCACGCCAGGCCTCGGGCCCGACATCTGGCTGCTTGGTCTGTCGTTCATCGAGGTCGCCTCGATCGCGGCGGCGGTGGAACTGATCGTGGGCACGCTGAAATGCCGCCCGCCGGGGATGCGGCTGAACCTGATGCCGCTATACGGCTGGTATGTGCTGGTGGTGGCGGCGATGATCCTGTTCGCCTTTCCGCCGCTGATCGCCGGCGACATCCTGTTCGAGATGGAGCGGATGTTCGACTGGCCGTTCTTCGATCCGGCCCGTGGCGGCGACCCGATCCTGTGGCAGCACCTGTTCTGGATCTTCGGCCACCCCGAGGTCTATATCGTGTTCCTGCCCGCGATCGCGCTGGTGGCGATGATCGTGCCGACCTTTGCGCAGCGTCCGATCCTGGGATATTCCTGGATCGTTCTGGCGGCGGTGGGCACCGGCTTCCTGTCCTTCGGCCTCTGGGTGCATCACATGTACACCACGGGCCTGCCTTCGGCCTCGCTGGGGTTCTTTTCGGCCGCCTCCGAGGCGGTGGCGATCCCGACCGGCGTGCAGATCTTCGTGTTCCTGGCGACGCTGCTGACCGGGCAGGTGATCTTTTCGGTGCCGATGCTGTTTGTCGCGGGCGCGCTGGCGACCTTCGTGATCGGCGGGCTGACCGGGGTCATGGTGGCGCTTGTGCCCTTCGACTGGCAGGCGCACGACACCTATTTCGTGGTCGCCCACCTGCATTACGTGCTGATCGGCGGAATGCTGTTTCCGCTTTCCGCCGGCATCTATTACTACTGGCCGATCGTCAGCGGCCGGAAACTGTCCGACCGGCTGGGGCGGTGGGCGTTCTGGATCATGTTCACCGGCTTCAACCTCGCCTTCCTGCCGATGCATTATTCCGGGCTTGCGGGCATGGCGCGGCGGGTCTGGACCTATCCTGCCACGCTGGGGGTGGGCACCGCGAACCTGATCTCCAGCATCGGGGCCTTCGTCTTCGCCGCCGGCTTTCTCGTCATCGTCTGGGACGTGCTGCGCCCACGCGGCAGGGAACCCTATGCCGATCGCAACCCGTGGAACGCCGGCACGCCGGAATGGCTGACCGAGATGCCGGGCGAGAACTGGGGCGTCCGCTCGGTTCCGATCGTTACCACGCGCTATCCGCTGTGGCAGCAGGCGAACTTCATCGAGGACGTGGACAAGGGGCGCTTCTACCTGCCGGACGCCGAAGAGGGGGAACGCGAGACGCTTGTCACCTCGGTTCTCGACGCCCGGCCCGAGCAGTGCCTGCGGGTGCCGGGGCCAAGCTTCATGCCGATGATCGCCGCCGCCCTGACCGGAGCGGTGTTCATCCTCACCACCTTCAAGTTCTGGATTCCGGCGCTGGTCGCCATGGTGCTGGCAACCGTGTCGATCATGGTCTGGCTCTGGCGCGGCACGGCAGTCATTCCCGAAAAGCCCGAAAAGAACGTCGGCCTGGGCCTCAGCCTGCCGCTCTATGTCTCGGGACCGAAATCGACGGGATGGTGGGCGATGTTCATCACCATGACGGGCGATGCGATGGCCTTTGTCGGGCTGGCCTTCGGCTACATGTTCTATTTCACCATCCATGCCGATTTTCCGCCGCCGAACATGGCCGGGCCGGGCGTGTTGTGGCCAAGCCTGTCGCTGGGCCTGTTCGGCGCGGCCTGGGCGGCATCGCTGGGCGCGCGCAACCTCAACCGCGCCGGGCGGGTCGGCATCGCGCGCGGCCTGATGGCGGCGGGCAGCCTGCTGTCGCTTGGCGCCGGTGCGGCCCTGCTGTGGGGCCCCTGGACCTTCGGGCTGAACCCTGCCGATCACGTCTATCCGGCGACGGTCTGGGTGCTGGCGATCTGGACCGCCGTTCACGCGGCGGTGGGCAGCCTGATGCTGGGCTATTGCCTGGCGCGGTCGGTCTTTGGCAGGATCACGCCGCGCCATGACGCCGATATCTCGAACGTGGCGCTTTATTGGCATTTCATGTTCGCGACCGCACTGGTGACGGTGACGTTGCTGGCATTTTTCCCGACGCTGGTCTGAGGTGGCGATGCTGGGACTGGGCAAGACCGAGGACACGCTATGGACGCTGATCGCCGCGCCGACGATCTGGGCGTTTCACTTTCTGTTCAGCTATACGCTGGTGGCCTGGCAATGCGCGCCGAACGGCGATCCCTTCCGCGACATCGGCGGCACGCGCGCAATGATCGGTGTTGCCACCCTGACCTGTCTGGGCCTGATCGGCCTGATCCTGCGCCGCGCCTGGCGCGAATGGCGCGAAGGTGGCGGCGGCTTTCGCAACGATCAGGACACGGCCGAAGCGCGCGAAGGGTTTCTTGAATTCTCGACGCTGCTGCTGGCGGCATTGTCCTTCGTGGCGGTGCTGTTCGAGACCCTGCCGATTGTCATGATCGGGGATTGCCGATGAGGCTGAGGATCGTCCTGACCTGGAAAAGGCTGGCCGGCCTCGTGGCTCTCGGCATGGCCGGGGCGCTGTTTGTCGGCTGGTCGGGGCTGGTTTCCATCGCCGCCTCGTCGGGACACTGGCCGGTGACGCGCTGGTTTCTTGGCTGGACGCTGGAGAACGCCGTCGCCACCCAGTCAACGCCGGTCGAAAAGCCCGAGGGGCTGGATCTGTCCGATCCGGCGCTGATCCAGCGGTCGGCCGGCAATTATGCGACAAGCTGCGCCGCCTGCCATGGCGCACCCGGCGTGGCGCAGTCGCCGGTCGTGGCCAACATGGTTCCGTCGCCGCCGCGGCTGGAGGACAGCGTCGGCGACTGGAGCGACGAGGAATTGTTCTGGATCGTCAAGAACGGGTTCAAATATACCGGAATGCCCGCCTGGCCGGCGCAGGGCCGCGATGACGAGGTCTGGGCGCAGGTGGCCTTTCTGCGCGCCTTGCCCGACATGACCGCCGCGACCTATGCCGATCTTGCCCTCGGTGGCGGCGTCGTGGATGACGACCTCGAGGCGGGCGGGCAGGCGCTGGCGGCGCTGGACGGCATTTTCGAGAACGCATTGGAAAATTGCGCCCGCTGTCATGGCCGCGACGGGCTGGGCCGGGGCGACCGCACGGCAGAGGGCGCGTTTCCGATCATCGCGGGCCAGCCTGCGCCCTATCTCAACGCCACCTTGCTGGCTTTCGCGCAGGGCAGGCGCGAAAGCGGTTTCATGCAGCCGCCGGCCAGCCGCTATGACGCGCAGACCCTTGCCGAGCTTGCCGAATACTTTGCCCGACAGCCCGGTCCGGTGCCGGAACCCGGTCCCGAAACCGCCGCCGGCAAAGGCGCGGAGCCAGCGTTGGGCGCGTCCGGGCCGTTGGTCCTGCCACTGGACACGCCGCAGGATGCCGCCGGTATCCTCGAAGGTGACACCGATCTTGACTATGCCACGGTGCCGATGGCCGCCCCCGGCGGCCCCCCCGCCACGCCCGAGGCGCTGCTGTCCCTGGGCCGGCGCATCGCCCTCGACGGCATCGCCGAGGCTGGGATCCCGTCCTGCCAAAGCTGCCACGCCCTGGGGCCGAAGCCGCGAAGCCCAGATTTTCCGGCGCTCGCGGGACAGCCCGAGTGGTATCTTGCCCGGCAATTGGTGCTTTGGCGCGACGGCAAGCGCGGAGGAACCCCCTTTGCCCCGGTGATGGAGGCAATCGCCGAGCGGATGACAGAGGAACAGATCGACGCGGTATCCGCCTGGTACGCCGGGCGGCCCCGGAGCGACCGCTAAGACGGGGCGGCCGGTTCCGCGCCGTCACGATTCCCTGCCTCAGCTCGCCGCCTTCGCCTCTTTCTTCATGGCACGGCGGATCTTGGGGATCGCGAATTCCCTCGGCTCGTGATAGTCGATCATGGTGACGAAAAGCCCCTCGGCATCGAACAGAAAGACGCCCGAGGTGTGATTCATCGTATAATCGCCGTTTTCGGTCGGCACTCTTTCATAGGTCGCGCGGAAACCGGCGGCGGCGCGCGCGATCTGCGGCTCCGGGCCGGTCCAGCCGCGGATCGCCGGATGGAAATAGCCAAGATAATCGGCCATCGCCCGGACCGTATCGCGCGCGGGATCGACGGTGATAAGAACCACGTTCCATTCATCACCATCCGGTCCCAACTCGTCCAGCCAGCCGGAGATGTCCGAAAGCGTGGTCGGGCAGACATCGGGGCAATAGGTGAAGCCGAAGAAGACCATCGTCGGACGGCCGATCAGGGATTTCGGTCCGACGCTGTTGCCCTCGTGATCTGTCAGGCGAAAATCCATCGCGGAAAGGGCCATCGGCCGCAATCCCGCCGCGTCGGGCGCACCGGGCCCGTCCACCCGCCACCAACCGACCGCCAGCGTCAGCGACAGCGCGCCAAGGCCGGCCGCGCCGTATCCCAGAAACGCCCGCCGCCGCATCAGTCCCCGGGTCCGCGTGCGGCGATGCCGAGGATCGGCACTTCGACGATCGTCTGGCCGCCATCCTCGAAAAGCAGCGTCAGCGGAAAGGTCTCGCCTTCCGTCATCGGCGCTTGCAGCCCCATCAGCATCGCGTGCAGCCCGCCGGGTTCCAGCGCCACGCTGTCCCCCGGTGCAATCGTGATCCTGCCCGCGGGCGTCATGGAACTGATGCCCTGGGCATCGGTCCTGCTTTCGTGGATTTCGGGCATCATCGCCAGCGGAGTTGCAAGCCCGGTCAGCGTCACCGGCTCCTCGCCGGTATTGCGAATCGTCATGTAGGCGGCACCGGGGCGCTTGACGCCGATCGAGGCGCGCGCCCACGCGCCGGCAACCACGACATCCCCGGATCCTGCCAGAGCCGGCGATGAAAGCCCGGCGACAGTCAGAAGGGCGGCCAGCGCGCCCGCGAACAGAAGGTCTTTCATCGGAATGTTCCCGTGTTCCACCATTCAACTCTGCGCCGCGGCGACTTCGGCCGAGACCAGGCGCCGCAATTCGGCCTCGCCGAACGGGTCGAGCGGCTTGTCGTTAACGAAGAAGGTGGGGGTCTGGCGGATACCCAGGGTTTCGACATCGGCGCGGTCCTGGTTCAGGATTGCCACGACGTCAGGCGATTGCATCTGCGTGCGCGCCGCCTCGGCGTCGAGGCCGGCGGCGGTCGCGATCTCGAGGATCAGGCCCGGCGGCGGCGTCCCGCGCGAAGCCCATCTGGGCTGTTCGCGCAGCAGCGCATCCATGACCGGACGATAGACATCCTGCATCCGCGCCGCCTCGAGCACGCGCACGGCCTCTTCCGAGGATTCGCCGTGAAACGGGGTATAGCGGATCACCACGCGCACGGCGTCCCCGTTCCGGGCCATGATGTCCTTCACGATCGGGTCGAACGCCCGGCAGGCTTCGCAGGCCGGATCGAAAAATTCGACGATTGTTACCGGCGCATCCTCGGGCCCGAGAACCGGAGAATAGCTTCGGATCAGCGCGTCTTTGCGATCCGCCGTGACGGGGGCCGCGCCGGCGGTCGGCGCGGGCCGCGTCGCATACCATGCGGCACCGCCAAAGCCGGCGGTCCCCAATGCGAGAACGGACAGGATCAGGCCGCGTCGTTGCATTATCGTGTTTCCTTCAGTGAAAGGGCCGACAGCAGACCGATCAGGGCAAAGGCCACAAGCGCCATCAGCGGGATCGGAATGCCAAGGACCAGTTGGTTTTCATCGGTGCAGGAGGGTCCTGTGGCGGTGCAGGGCTGGATGCTTTCGGGAATCAGCCCGACATAGAGGCCCAGGTGCCACAGCGCGACCGCGCCGCCGCCAAGCGCCAGTGCGATGCCATAGCGCCCGACGCGATCGTCCCGCCACCAAAGCCCGAGTCCCAGGATGATGGCCAGGGGAAACATGAAGGCGCGCTGGAACCAGCAAAGCACGCAGGGCGATTGGCCCAGCACCTCGCCGATGAACAGCACGGCGAGCGATGCGAAAAGCGCAATGGTCCAGGCCAGCCCCAGGGCGGTCGCGCCGGACAGTCGGGTCATGGCGGTCAGATCCTCTCTTGCAGGTCGGCCAGAATTTCTTCGGCGGGCGTGCCGTAGGGCCAGGAATCGACGAAGCCCGCCGCGGGGTCGAAGAGGAAAAGATGCGACGTGTGGTTCATCGTGTAACCATCCGGGGCCGAGGCTTGCTCGATCCGCTCGTAGAAGATCGGGAAGGTTTCCGAGGTCGCGGCGATCTGTTCCGGCGTGCCGGTAAGGCCGATGATGCCCGCATCGAACAGGGGAACATATTCCGCGAGGGCCCCGGGCGTGTCCCGTTCGGGATCCACAGAGATGAAGATCGGCTGCACCTTGGCGGATTCATCGCCCAGTCCGTCCATCACCGACGCGACCTCCGACAGCGTCGTGGGACAGATATCGGGGCAATTGGTGAAGCCGAAGAAGACCAGCATCCAGCGCCCGGCGAAATCGTCCTCTGTCCGGACCACGCCGTCATGACCGGTCAGTTCGAAATCGGCGTAGAAGGGCGGCTCTTCCCGGGCCTGGTCGGGCGCGGTCCGAAAATCCGACCAGAGCAGCAGCCAGGCCAAAGCCAGCGCCGCAACGCCCGCCAGCACCCACAAAATCCTTCGCACCGATGCCAGGGACATCCGTCTCACCTGCCGCTAATCCGTTTCGCGCAAGAATCATGTCCTCACCGCAGGTTCAAGCACGGATTGCCTGCCGCGACAGCATGTCACCCGTCCGTGAAGCCTTTGCCGCCCGGCCGGCGGCCAGAGCGGCGCCGAACGCGGGGAGGGCGCGTCGATACCCCGCAGATGCGCCCTTAGCTTCGCGACGGGAAGATGCCTTCAAGAGCGATGATGTAATTGATGCACAGGGTCGGGGGCATGTTGTCATGCGGCTGGCTGCCGCCGCTGGTGGCGATTGTGGCCGGGTTCAGCGCCACCGTCGGCGATGTCGTTGCCGAATAGATCGCCGAACGTGCCAGCAGATCACCCGAGGGCCGGTCATTGTCGGCAGGTGCGTTCAGCACGCTGACCTCATGGCTGTGGCTGGGCATCTGCGTCGTGTCCAGCGTCACCGTCTCGCGTCCCAGCGATTGCCCGATTTCCCGCGGCGTCAGGCCGGGGCCCGAGCCTGCATGCATCGGCACCCTTCCGCGAAGGTCGGGCAGGCTGAAGCTGGTGCGGCCATCGCCGCCATAGGTCGTGCCGAGAATGCTGAAGACCGCCGAATTCGATGCGATCGCCAGCAATTGACCATCGCAGAACGCCCATCCGCGCGGCGCGAAATTTCCGCCGAACAGAACGATCATGCCAATGAATGGATCCATCTGAGTTCTCCCGAAGCCTGTCAGTGTCGAAGGGTGTCCAGTCATGGCCCGACGGGGCCATGCGGTCCGGCCAAGGTTTATTCACTTCACCGGACGGCTTCTGTGTCCCGGAACACAGAATGCGACAAATGGCGCCATTAGCCTGCAGACAGATTTCGAAATGCCGTTTCCGGGCGCGTCCGCGCCGGGGACGCAGAATGAACGGGACAGAGACATGACGCGCTTCAGATCCATTCTGGCGGTATTGGGACTGGGCCTGACGGCCGCGACGGTTCCGCCGGCCACCTCCCTCGCCCTGGGTCCGGGATTTTTCGATCAGGTCATCGCGCCCGCGGGCCTGACCTGCAGCTTCAACGCCTATCATGATTCCGCCGCGCAGGAGACACAGCTGAACCTGTTCATCCCCAACGGGGCAAGCCAGTCTTCCGGAGGGAATTACTGGTCAGGCGGCGTGATCACCAGCTGGCCCGGCGGCGATATCACCGCGGCCGCGATCGCATCGGAATGCGGCGCGACGAATGTGGTCGTGACATTGTCGGACGGCGCCAACGGCACCTACGCGACCGATGATTTCGTCGGAGTCGAGTTCCGGGCCACCTCGCTCGCGGACGGAAACACCCGTGACTACGTCATCGGGGCCTCGGGGGCGGGATCGACAGTTCTGGTCAACAATTCCACGATGGTCGCCAACACGCCGCCGACGGCCGATGCGGGGCCGGACCGGACGGTGGCTTCGGGCGCGGCGGTGACGCTTGACGGCAGCGGGTCGGACGCCAACGATGCCGGCCAGAGCCTCGGCTATGCCTGGAGCCAGAGTTCGGGCCCGGCGGTCACGCTGAGCGGGGCTACGACGGCGACGCCGGGCTTCACCGCGCCGGTGCTGGTGGCCGGCGCGGCGGACGCGGTGCTGGTCTTCAGCCTGGTGGTGAATGACGGCTCGGATCCCTCGCCGGCCGATACGGTGGCGATCACGGTGACCGCGCCGGGCGACAGCGTGGCGCCGGTAATCGCTGCGCCCGTACCGCTGAGGGCCGAGGCCGGTCCGGACGGAACCGCGCTGGTCGGTTTCAAGGCGACGGTGACCGACAATGTCGATCAGGCGGTCACACCCGTCTTCACCCTGGACGGGGCCGTGATCACCAGCCCGTTCGCATTTCCGGTCGGGGTCAGCAAGGTGTTGATCGACGCGACGGATGCGGCAGGCAACAGCGCGGTGCAGCAGATCCTTGTGGTGACGGTCACGCCGGCGGCGGCCCCGCCGCCCCCGGTCATCACCACCGCCGCGATCAATGCGGACCGGTCGCTTACAATCGGCGGCACCGCCGCGGCCGATGCGAGGGTGAGGGTGACTTTCCCCGATGCGTCCTTTCAGGAGGCGACGGCAACGGGCGGCCTGTTCTCGGTCACGTCGGCTGCCAACATGACGGGCGGCACGGTCTCGGTCACTGCGGCGAACGCGCCCGGAAACAGTTCGGCGGCGACGACGGTAGAACTGTTTCCCGATTACGAGGCACCGACGGTTGCGCTTTCGGGCGCCCCGGCGACCCTGACCGACATGTCGGCCTTCACGGTGACGATCACCTTCTCGGAACCGGTTGTCGGGTTCGAAACCGGCGACGTGACCGTTTCCGGCGGGACGGTGACCGCGTTTTCGGGGACCGGCGCCGTCTACCGTGCCGGGATCACGCCCGGCGCGGTTGCGGAGGTCACGATCGGCGTCCGCGCGGGCGTTGCCGAGGATCTGGCGACCAACCCGAATCTGGCGGCGGCGCCGCTGACGGTCCTGCCCGACACCTCGCGCATCGCGCAGGAGGCGATCACGGACGCCCTGACCGCCCGTGGCCGCGCCCTGATCGGTGCCCAGCCGGATTTGCGCGGCTTCCTGACCGGCTCGGCAGCTTCGGGGCTCGAGGCGCGGGCAAGCCGGGGGCAGGGCAACTTCCGCATCGGGGCCGGGGGACAGGACAGCACTTTCTGGGCGCTGGCTCAGGGACGGTGGTCTGATTCCGTTTCGACGGAAATGGACTATTATCACCTTGCCCTCGGTGCGCATCTCCTGCGCGGAAAGAACCTGATCGTCGGGGCCATGTTGCAATTCGACAGCGCCGATGCGGGTCTTGACGCCGGTTCCTTCGAGGGACGGGGCTGGCTGGCCGGCCCGTATCTGGTGGCGCGACTGCCCGATCAGCCGCTTTATCTTTCGG
The DNA here is from genome assembly GCF_056857655.1 of Paracoccus sp. L-17. Classification (NCBI taxonomy): domain Bacteria; kingdom Pseudomonadati; phylum Pseudomonadota; class Alphaproteobacteria; order Rhodobacterales; family Paracoccaceae; genus Paracoccus; species Paracoccus sp. L-17. The sequence continues at coordinate 360,791 of NZ_JBSXNM010000046.1, read as the reverse complement.
CCTCGATCCTGCATGGGCGGAGCGATAACACCCTGACACTTGCGGGTCAGGCACCGGATGATTTTTCGTCCACCCGGACATTGCTGACGGCCGGCGTGGAAGGCCGATTCGCGTGGACCGAGACGACAACGATCATCCCCTCGCTCGATCTGTCGCATCTGGTCGATCGGCAGAAACGCTATGTCGACAGCCGGGGCAATACGGTCGGTGCGCAAAGCATTCGACTGACCGAAGCGGCCTTCGGGCTGGGCTTCGAGCATCTGGTGAGGCTTGACGACAACGAGATGCTTCTGAGCGGAGGCATCAGCGGGATCTTTTCGGATCAGCAGGCCCCGGGCGACACGGCGACCAGCACCCGCGGGCGCATCGACCTGGGCGCCGAGTTTCGCCTGGGCGAAGCGTCGAGCCTGAGCCTGACCACGTTCTATGACGGTCTGGGCGATACCGGCTACGGGGCAAGGGGGGCGGCGCTGGATTTCGAGATGCGGTTCTAGAACCATCATCGGCTGCCCGGACCGACAAGCGGCCGGGCAGATTGCGCGCGCGGCCGGTATCCCTGGCGCGCGGCGCGCCATGTCATCGGCACCGGCCTCCGCGCCGGTGCTTTTTTCGGGCTTCGTGTTCTGGCGCACAGTGCGAGTCGGTCGGGCGGGATACAACAAGGGCGCGAGTTCCGGTGCGGACCGGCACCCGCCACCCTCCCGTCTCGGGCCCTGGCCGGATCTTTCAGCGAGGGTGCCTTTTTCACCTCCTGCCGAAAGGCGGGACTCCATCAAGGAACAGATCCATGTCCGACACCATCACAATGGAACGCCCGGCCGCAGCCACCGACCTGACGCCCAGTCAAAAGACATTCGTCGATGCGATCACGTCCAAGGTGGGCACGCTTCTGGGCAGCCAGTTGCCCGGAACCTTTGCTGCCGTCAGCTATCCTCCGGGCTTTCACCCGGTCGTGCAATATGGCAACAACGCCTACTACAATTCCACCATGCTCGACACGTTCAACGGCACGTTGGCGGTCGGCAGCAACGGGATGCTGACGCTGGGCAACGAGCAGTTCAGCACGCTTTATGCGCGCATCCTGAACGCGGCGCAGTACCAGTTCTCGGCGGCCGATCAGAAGATCGTCAACGACCCCGCCTATGACAACCAGAAGATCGCCATCACCAACGAGGCGTCGTCGGGTGGCTTCGCGGCGGCCTACGCCGTTTCGCCGGTCACGTTCACCGGCGTCCTGGCGGCGCTGCTGAAGAACTTCAGCAAGGACCCCACCGATCATTCCCTGGCCAATATCGCGACCGCGGCGCGGCAGTTGGCCTCGGCCGGGTTTCCGGGCCTGGCGGCGGCATTCTCGAACAATATCAACATGCTGGCACCGCTTATCCGGATCACCGGAGAACAGGCTGCGGCAGAGCTGCAACTGGCCGCGGCCCGGGAAAACGCCACCAATCCCACGGCGGCGAATGGCGGACTGCAGACGACCGACAGCACCTATTATGTCGGCTGGACGCCGATGCCGTCCAATACGGTGATCCAGGCCGGTCTCGACAGCGGCAGCAAGGTATCGATCGAGGTCTCGGCCTCGAATTTCTCGTCCACCGACGCCAGCCTGTCGATCGCGGGAAAGACCGGCTTCACAATCCCGGTGCTGGATGTGGTCGATATCGGCATCTCGGCCGGGTCCAGCTATGACTGGTCCAAGCATACCTCGTCCTCGTCCTCCTTCGACATGACGATCGAATATCCCGGCGTGACCATCGTCCAGATCGATCCCCTGACGCTGAGCGCCGACAACACGACCGGCTGGTATGACGAATCGCTGCTGCGTTCGATCGTGACGGGATCGGGCGACGACAGCGTGTCGGGCTTCAAGATCGCGCCGACGGACCAATATGCCCCGGCCAGGATGTTCGGCCAGGGCAAGCCGTTCTCGCGGCTGAAGACCCTGGTGATCAGCCAGGCGCCCACCATCACCATGGTGTTTTCGGCCGACATGGCCAATTCGGTCACGTCCTCGTTCAAGGAAAATGCCTCGGTGGATGTGAAGCTGTTCGGGATCTTCTCGGTCGGGTCGTTCAACGAAAGCTACGGCATCACCAAGGTCGACAGGGACAGCGCCTCGGGCAAGGTCACCGTGGTCTTCGCGCCGCCCAAGGTCATCGGTACCGTGCCGCCCACCCAGCAGGTTGCCAACGTTCTGGGCGGCGTCGCCGATTATCCGCCGGCCTGAAGCCGAGATGCCGAACCGCGCCTGAAGCGGGCGCATGACGGACACGAACCGGGGCGGTCCGCGATGGCCGCCCCGCCCGATATGGGGGACGACCGATGACACAGGCCGGGCAGACAACGGATGACCGCGCCGCCGAAGCCATCTCTCGCAGGATCGCAGCCTATCTGGGGGCGCAGATCGAGCCGGGATTTCGCGTGATCCGCTACCCGCCGGGCTACAATTTCAACGTGCAATACGGCATGCCGGTGATGTGGAATCCGCACACCTTCGGCCTGATAGACCAGATCTGCAGGCTGGACGGACCCCATTCCGCCAGCATGACCGGCAGCAGTTTCAGCGCCGAGTTCGCCGCGATCCTGGCTTCGGTCGGATATCATACATCCACAGCCGATATCCGGGCGCAGAAGCAGGCCATCGGGGATTTCGACCGACAGGGCGACAGGGTGGTCCAGGTCTTCGAGGCCGAATTCGGACCGATCACGGCCGCGATGATCCAGGCCTCGGGGGCGGTGCCGCGAACGAAACCGGGCTATGTCTCCTGGTATGTCGGGGCGCATTATCCCGGCACTCCGCCCCGGTTTCCGCCCGTTCTGGCCTCGTTCTCGGCGGCCTATGCGGCGTGGCTGTCGCTGGGAGAGACGGTGGAAAAATCCGCCCGGCAGGCGCAGGCGGCCGCGGCACTGGTTTCCGCGGCGCGGGCGCATTCCATCCATCCGGGGGCGGGCAATGGCGGTTTGCCGACCGGACCGTCGGCATGGTCGGTGGCCTATTGCGGCCTGCCCACCAACAACCAGATCAATGCCGGTCTGGACAACCGGCAAAGCACCGTGAGCGTGACCATCGACGTCGAGGATGCCGGGGCGGGCATGGCCAGCCTGAGCCTTGACCGGCAGAGCCTGGGCCGAGTTCCCCGGACCGACCTGCGACTGTCGGTGGCGGCCGCGCCCGAGGATACGGCGCGCCCGGTCGATCCCTGGGCGGCGGCGCGTCATGTCGGGCTGGAGATCGTCTATACCGGGATCACGGCGATCCGGGCCGACCCGGTTTCCCTGTCTGCCGACCGCCGGAGCGGCTGGTTCAGCCTGCCGATCCTGCAGCAGATCGTGGCCAAGACCGGCAAGGACGTGACCGGCCTGCAGCTTCAGGGCTCTGCCTTCTCCATCGACGCGCTGTTCGGACCGGGCGGATCCTTCGCGCGGGTCCAAACCTTTGTCATCGCGCAGCAACCGACGGTGAAGATGACATTTCGCGGTACGAATCTGGACGCGCTGGCCGGCCAGGTGACGACGGACCAGGCGGCGCAGCTGAGCCTGGGAAAGATCGTCTCGCTGGGGGTGGATGGTCGCGACTACCGGGTTCTGGACATGCAATCGACCGGGACGGAGCTGACCGTCACCCTTGGCGCGGCACCGCCATCCGGTACCGTGCCGCTGATCGACCAGACCGCGCATGTCATCGGCGGCGTGATTCAGTTTCCCGCCTAGCGCTTTTCGTGTTCCCATCGGCTGACGACAGTTTCGGCGAGGAGAGATCATGCAGACCGAGCCCCGGAAGATCGCGATCATCGGCGGGGGTGTAGGCGCCGTGACGGCCGCCTATGCCATCACCCAGTTGCCCGACTGGCAGGACCGATACCAGATCACGTTCTACCAGATTGGCTGGCGGCTGGGCGGCAAGGGGGCCAGCGGGCGCAATGCCGCCAGGGGGCAGCGGATCGAGGAACACGGCCTGCATATCTGGGCCGGTTTCTACGACAACGGTTTTCGACTGATGCGCGATTGCTACGAGACCCTGAACCGGACCGGCCTGCGCAGCCCCGATGCGCCGCTGGGCACGCTGGACAAGGCGTTCAGGGGACTGAACCATTTCCTTCTGGCCGATGAGGAGACACAGGCCGACGGCACCCGGTCGCTGCGGCCCTGGCGCATCGACTTTCCCGAAATCGCCGGCCAACCCGGCGAGGGAGGGCTGTTGCCAACGCCCTTCGGCTACTTCAAGGCCCTGCTGCAGGCCGTCGCGGGTTTTCTGGATGGCCGTGTCGGCGCCGCGCCGCAGGAAATTCCGGCGCGGTTCCAGGCCGAATTCGCTCGCAGGGCCCTGCCGCTTGCGGCGGCCTCGCCGCTGCATCACCTTCGTTCCTATGCGGCCACGCTGCGTGACAATGCCTTTGACCACACCACCTCGCAGACGCTGTATCTCGCGGCGCTGGTCCGTCACGCCCAGATCTGGCACGCGACCGCCGATCTGGGTGGCGGCGACACGGCGCGCCGGATCGGCTATCTGGTCAGCCTGTCGCTGGCCTTTTGTCGCGGTGCCATCGACAACGGCCTGTTTCGCAAGGGCTTCGACGCGATCGACGATCAGGAAATCAGCACCTGGCTGTTGCAATGCGGGGCCAGCCGCGAGGCCGTCTATTCCGCCGTGTTCCGGGGCTGCTACGATTATGTTTTCGGCTATCCCGGCGGCGTGACAGACGATCGCGAGGTCGGCGCGGGCACCGCCATAAGGGGCCTGCTGCGCCTGGCCTTCACCTACAAGGGCGCGCTGTTCTACAAGATGCAGGCCGGGATGGGGGACACGGTCTTCGCGCCCTATTATCAGGTGCTGAAATCGCGCGGGGTGCGGTTCAGATACTTCAATGCCGCCACCAACCTTGCCCTTGCGCCGGACGGGAACGCCATCGTCGCCATCGACATGGTCGAACAGGCCGAGGTCCTGTCGGGCGACTACGAGCCGCTGGTCGATGTCAGGGGCTTGCCCTGCTGGCCCTCGGAACCTGACTGGAGCCAGCTCAGGGACGGGGCGGCGCTGAAGGCCGAGGGCGTCGATTTCGAATCCGAGAAATCGGTGCCGTCGGGGCGCGCCTATCGCCTGGAGCAGGGACGGGATTTCGATCTGGTGATTCTGGGCGCGTCGCTGGGATCGCTGCATTATCTGACGCCGGAACTGGCCGCGGCCTCGACCCGCTGGAATGCGATGTTGAAGAACCTGCCCACCGTGGCAACGCAGGCCGCGCAGTTCTGGTGCACCAAAACGCCCGAGGAACTGGGCTGGAACGCACTGGTCGCAGCGTATAATTCCGGCGACCAGGGCGATCTGAGAACGGTGATCACCAGTTTCGCCGAGCCGCTCGATACTTGGGCCGACATGTCCGATCTGCTGACGCGAGAGGACTGGCCGGCGGATGGGCCAACCGCCATCGCCTATTTTTGCAGTCCGGCGCAGGATGCGGGCACCGGTCCCGACCGCTGGCCCGATGCGGTGCGAAACTGGGCCGATGCGGAGCTGACCCGGCTCTGGCCCGGGGCGGGAAAGGCCGGCAAATTCGACGCCTCGATTCTTTATGCCGACGGCGCCCGGACCCCCGATGACAAGTTTGCCGGACAATATTTCCGGCAGAACTTCTACGGTTCGGAACGCTATGTGCTGTCCGTGCCGAACACGGTCCAGTATCGCCTGCCACCCGATGGATCGGGCTTTGAAAACCTCTATCTGGCCGGCGACTGGACACGCTGCGGGATCAATGCCGGCTGCGTCGAGGCCGCGACCATCTCTGGGTTGATGGCCGCGCGCGGATTGACCGGGGCCGACTTTAAGATCGTCGGCGAGGGTGATCTTGCCCCCGATGCGGGACCGACGGATGCCACGAAACTGTCCAGCCCCTATGCCCAGTCCGCGCCCTGGCCGCTGACGCCGGTCTATGGCACCGGCCGGATCGACGGCTGGTTCAGCTTTCATGCCGTCGATGCCCGCGCGCTCGAGGCGGTTCTGCCCGACGGAATGAGCCTTCATCCCCAGACGCTGACGCCCGAGGGTCAGCACCCGGTCGCGATCCTGGCCAATCAGCAGGTCGGCGTGCGGGCCTCGATCCTTCCCAAGATCATGGGCTATCGCAACTACTGCGAGGCGATCATCGCGATCAATTTCGTGCAGGTCGAGGGGCATGAGGGCGTGTTCAGCTATCTGCCCAATCTCTACCTCACCAACAATTGGGCGCGGCTGGCCGGGATATGGTGGTATGGCTACAACAAGCGGATGGGCCGGTTGCAGATGGGCAATGGTCACTACTCGGTCGCCGCCACCGATGGGCGCCCGATCTGGTCGGGCCGCTACCAGCAGAAGGATTTCGCGCGGCCGCTGACGCATTCGCCCGATTGCGGCCTGGTGCAATCACTTGCCGAGCAGATCGTGGTGTCGGAAGGCAAGTTCAGCCGCTGGCAATTCTCGTCCTTCGATTTCAATCTGACCTCGGCCTATGTCGCCGGCGTCAGCGCGCGGATCGACGTGACGGATGCCGCATTGGCCAATATTCCCCAGGGCAGCATGACCGCGCAGCCCCTTGCCATGGGCGCGGTGCAAGAGAACGGTTTGCATAAATTGCCCGGCGCATTCCGGATCTGGACCAGCTGGACCCTGTCGAATCCGTTGGACAACAGCAGGATAGCTCAACTAGAAGGGGAAAGAACGAAATTGCCGTAGCGTCAGCGGCAAGGGTCGAGAGGAGCCGCAATGTCCCGGATCGTGACCCGCCCCGAGGGCGAGCGGAAGCAGGTCACGGCGGTCTTTCTGGATCTGGTCGGGTTCAGCGAAGTCGCAAGCACCTCCGATGCGGAAGATTTGCAGGACTGGCTCGAGGAATATTACCGGCGCTGCGGCGAGATCGTCGAGATCAATGGCGGCGAGGTGACCGAATATCTGGGCGACGGAATCGTGGCGGTGTTCGGCCTGTCGCGCGCGGATGAACTGGCGGCCTCGAAAGCGGTGGATGCGGCGCTGCGCGCGGTGACGGAACTGGCGCAGGATAAGGCGGGGCAGGGCGGATTCACGCTGCGCGCCGGCGTCGCCACCGGAGAGGTCGCGGTGCGCCCCGACATGACGCGCGAGGCCTGGCCGCGGATCACCGGGACGGTGACGACCCTTGCCCAGCGGGTGCAGGAACTGGCCGCACCCGGCGGCGTGATGATCGCTGAAGGCACCAGGATGATGTTGCGCGGCCAGTTCACCCTGACGCCGGTGCCAAATCAGATCCTGAAGGGTTTCGCACAGCCGCAGATGCTGTTCGTGCCACAGATCGCCCCCCATCGCGACGTGGCGCCGGGAACGGCCGACCTGGTCGGGCGCGCGAAGGAATGCGCCGCGATCGAGGCCGCCCGGATGCCGGTGCTGATCGTCGGGCAGGCGGGGATCGGCAAGACCGCCGTGGCGCAGCACATGGCGCAGCGGGCCGGCATCGCCACCACGATTCAGGCCGAAGGGATCAAGAGCGGCTCCAGCTATCAGCCGTTCAAGGACTGGATCTCGTGGCGGCTGAAATCGTTGACACCCGACTTTGCCGAGATCACGCAAGGCTTTCCGGACCTGTCCAAGGCCGATCGGATGAGCCTGGCCCTGATCATGGGTCTGCCCGAAGGCGCGGCGCTTCTGACGGAATTGTCCAATCTCGCGCTGAAGGCCCGGATCGAAGCCGGGCTCTGGCGTGCCCTGCAAAGCGTCCAGCGCGACGGGATGGTGATCTTCGAGGATCTGCACTGGTTCGACATCGCCAGTTTCGGCGTATTGCAGCACATTCTGCGCAGTCCCGAACGATCCCGGTTCCGTCTGATCCTCACCAGCCGCGAGGATTCCAAGCTGGGCAAGCATCTTTCGGGGCTGGTATTCGAGACGCTCTCGCTGCATCCTCTGTCGCAGGGCGATGCCCATCGGATGCTGGCGTCGCTGGGCGCGCAGGACGGCGTCAATGCCGCCAGCCTGGTCGAGCAGGCGGGGGGGATTCCGCTCTATCTGGACCAATTGGCCAAGCGGGCGCTCAAGATCGGTCGGGTCGAGGAGACGGTTCCCGACACCCTGATGGATCTGCTGGCCGCCCGGATCGACGATACCGGCCCTGCGAAGCCGATCCTGCAGCGCGCCTCGGCGATCGGCCGCATCTTCGCGGTCGATCTGCTTCGCGCCCTCGATCCGACCGGCGCCGATCCGGTCTTCGCGCTGGAACACGCCCGGGCGGCTGGGGTCGTCATGCAGCGGTCCGCGGCTGAATGGGAATTTGCCCACGCCCTTCTGGCGCAGGCGGCCTATCATTCGGTCCTGCGCAGCAATCGCGAGGCGCTGCACCGGCGCATTGCGGAAATCCTTCAGTCCAGCCATGTCGATCGAATATCCCGCGACCCGGCATTGCTGGCCCGACATCAGCGAAAGGCGCGTCAGATCGGCCCGGCCATCCGGTCCTATCTCGCGGCCAGCCGGATCGGGCTGCTGCAGGGTGCCTTTGCCGATGCCGAAGGACATGCCGGCACGGCGCTGGCGCTCTGCGACGATCTGGACGATGCCTCGGCCCGCGCGGAAATGGCGATTGCCTGCCAGACGGCGCGCGGCTCGGTTCTGATGCAGGCGCAGGGGTTCACCGCAGAGCCCGTTCGCGACGCCTTCGGGGCGGTCCACAGGATTGCCCTTTCGTCCGGCTCGCTGGGGCCTAACAGCGCGGCGGCGCTGTTCGGAAGCTTCTCCCATGCGATCATTGCCGGCGACAAGTCCCGGGCTGACGCTTTCGACGCCCTGCTGGCGGACCTGGCCCAAAGCATGCCGGCGGGCGCCGGAGGCGACGAAGTGCGACTGGCCGCGCTGGCCACCCGCAATTGCGGATGTTTCTACCAGGGCGACTTCCGCACGCAGTTTCGCCAGATCGAAAGGATACGGGACCTTTATCGGATCGCGGATCATGCGGGCATGATCGCGCGTTACGGCATGGATATCTTTGCGGCCGCGCAGATGTTCGAAGCGCCGGCACGGGCGATTTCGGGCCAGATCGACGCGGTCGAAAGGCTGGTGGCGGAAACCGACGCGCATCAGGCCGAATTGTCGATTCCGGCGATGCTGCCATACGCCTTGATCTGGGGCGCGGTGCCGCTGTTCTACGGCGGCCGACAACCCGAGGCGCTGGCGCGGCTGCGCAGGGGCATGGCGCTGGCCGACGAACAGGGGGCCGTGTTCTGGCAGGTCACCGGCGCGACGTGGAGTTTCATCATGGATCCGTCGCAAAGCCTGGATGAACCCGGCCTTGCCGCGTTCAAGGCCAATATCGAATTGCAGCGCGCGATCGGTGCCAGGGTGGGTCTGCCCTATTTCTCGGCCTGCTATGCCGAGCGTCTGGCAGCGGCAGGCCGCGTGACCGAGGCCTATCACGTTTCCTCGGCAGCGGTGGTCGAGGCGCGGGAAAGCGGGCTGCATTGCTGGTATCCCGAAATCCTTCGCATCCATTCCGGCATTTGCCGCAGCGACAATCACCCGGGCGAGGCCGAGGCCGCGATGAAGCTGGCGCTGGATACCGCGACCCGGCAGGGGGCGGCACTTTGGAGCCTGCGCGCGACGCTGGATCTGTCATGCCATGATGTGCCGGACGATCAGGGCCTCGCCGCGGCGCTGAATGCCTTTCCCAGGGATGCGGTCCTGCCCGAACTGGGTCGCGCCAAAGTTCTTCTGTCACAATGACCGGCCTGTTGTCGTTCGACCTGCCCCTTCTGGCGGGCGTCAGGGCGGCCGATCTGGCCGGTATCGACGTGCAGTTCCAGGAAAGATCGCTGGCTGGCTGGGAAGTGCTGTTCAACCAGCAGGACATGTCGCGCGACGTCTATTTCCTGCTGTCGGGCGCGCTCTTGGCGGTTTACTGGACGCCCGAGGGGCGCGAGATCATCTTTTCACGGTTTTCCACCGGATCCTATCTCGGCGAATTGGCGGCGCTCGATGACGGCGATCGGTCGCTTGCGGTCGTGGCGCGGGCGCCGACGCGGGTTCTGGTGATGCCGCAAAAATGCTTCCTGTCGCTGTTCGAAACCGTGGCTTTGGTCCGGCACCGCGTGGTCACGGATCTCGTGTCGCGCGTGCGCGCGCTGACCGCACGCAATATGGAACTGACCAGCTTCACGGTCGAGCAACGTGTCGTCTCGTACCTCATCGCCCTGGCGGTCGAACGCGGCCAGCTGGAGACCGGCGGTGTCCTGGACCATGCCCCCACCCATGCCGAGATCGCGGCCAGCATCGGCGCCAACCGCGAGATCGTAAGCCGCACGATGACGAAACTTGCGCGGCGGGACATCCTGAGGACGGCGCGACAGCGGATCGAGCTGCTGAACCCCGATGCCTTGTCGGCCATCCTCTAGAATCCTGCGGCAGGGGCGCGCCACGTTGCTAACGGTCGAGGTATTCGTTCGTGAACCAGGTCGAGAAATCGGGCTTTTCGGTCAGGACATCGCCGGCTTCGTCGCGCAGGATCCCGGCGTCGACCAGGAAGCTGCCGACGGCCTCGATCCGGTCCGGCTGAATCGTGCCGACCTGCCCGTTCTCGTCCGTCAGATAGCCGCCATCGACGATCGCCTGCATCGAGGCGCGGATCAGCTCGGGATTGCCAAGCATTCCTTCGGTCGCCCCGATCAGGATCTCGGCGGCGGCCTCGGGGTTCTCGGCGGCAAAGGCATAGCCGCGGCGGGTGGCGGCCAGGAACGCTTTTGCCGTTTCGGGGTTCGCCTCCAGCCATTCGCCACGGCTGCCGATGAAGGTGGTCTGCTGGTCGGGAACCCCGTAATCGGCATAGCGGAAGGCGCGCTGCTCGCGGCCCTGAAGTCTGGCGTTGACGCCCTCCCAGGTCGCGACCTCGAGCGTGAAATCGGCGCGGCCGCTGGCCAATGCCTCGTAGGCCGAGGTCCCGAGCGTCACGGTCTTGAATTCGCCCTTGCCGCCGGCCGCGCGGATGATCGTAGTGATCAGCGCCTCTTCCCAGGCGCTGCCGAAACCGGCATAGGTCAGCCCGTCAAGGTCGGCGGGTGTGTCGATGTCGTCGCGGTCGGCGTTGAAGACCAGGCGCCCGGTCTCGTGCTGGTAGACGGCGAAGACCGGCATCAGGTCCGCGCCGGCGGCGCGCTGCGTGTAGAAGCCCCAGGAACTGAGCACGCCGAATTCGGCGACACCGCTGGCCAGCAATGTGCCCGAGGCGGTGTCGGTGTAGGGCAGGATTTCGACGTCCAGGCCGGCATCGTCGTACCAGCCCTTGGCCTGGGCGACATAGAGGCCGACATGGTTGGTATTGGGCGTCCAGTCCAGCGCGACCTTGACCGCCTGCTCAGCGGCAAGCGGTTGCGCGGCGATCAGGGCGGTCAGGGCGAATGCGAGGCATCTCATCTTTGTCTCCTTGCGGGTCGAGAAGGGTGTTGAGGATTTCGGTTTCCAGCGCCAGCGCCGCGGCGGGCAGCCCATGCGCCAGGCGCGGACGGCCAAGCGGAACCGCGAATTCCGCCAGAACACGGGCGGGTCGGCGCGAAAGGACATAGATGCGATCCGACAGGCTGACCGCCTCGCGCACGTCATGGGTGACGAGCAGCGTGGTCCACCGGTGATCTTGCCAGCGGGCCTCGACCCATCGCTGCATCCCGGCGCGGGTCAGCGCGTCGAGCGCGCCGAAGGGTTCGTCCAGCAGCATCACCGGCCGCTGCTGCACGACGGTCCGCAAAAGTGCTGCGCGCTGGCGCATCCCGCCCGAAAGCTGTGCCGGCCAGTGACGTTCGAATCCGTCCAGGCCGAACTGCGCGAAAAGCGGGGCGACGCGGGCGCGCGCTTCGCGCCGTGGCAGGCCCTGCACTTCCAGCCCCAGCGTCACGTTGTCGATGATCCGCCGCCACGGCATCAGCGCATCGCGCTGCGGCATGAAGGCAAACGGCCTATTACCCGCTGCCAGCGGGCGCCCGGAGACCAGAATTTCGCCGCGATCGGGAGCAAGCCCGCCGGTCATCAGTCTGAAAAGCGTCGATTTGCCCGCGCCCGAGGGACCGAGGATCGAAACGAACTCGCCGCGCTCCACGTGCAGCGACACGCCGTCCAGAACCGCCGTTCCGCCCAGCCGAACCGCGGCGTCGCGGATGTCGAGCAGGCTCATGGCCGCTGCTCCTCGACCTGCCGCCAGGGCATTGACAGGTGTTGGAGCAGCACCGTCGTCGCGAACAGGACCAGCGTCAGAGCGGCGCTGACGAAGACCGCCGCCAGAACCAGGTCGGGACGGAAATTGTTCTTGGCATTCAGGATGTAGATGCCCAGCCCGCGCGCCGCCCCGGCATATTCGGCAAAGATCGCCGCGACGACGGCATAGGTGATCGAAATGCGCAGACCGGCGAAGAAAAAGGGCAGTGCCGAAGGCAACCGCGCGCGGCGGAAGATGGTCGCCCGCGATGCGCCCATCGTCGCCAGAAGCTGCTCGATCTCGGGCTCGGTCGCCTCGTAGCCATCGACCAGCGCCACCAGCATCGGAAAGAACGTGACCAGCGCGACCAGCGCGATCTTGGGGCCAAGGCCGAAGCCGAACCAGAGCACGACAAGCGGCGCGATCGCCACCAGCGGCAGCGTCTGGCTGATGATGAAGACCGGAAACAGCGCCCGGCGCAGCGGACGCGCGAAATCGATCAGGACCGAGAACGCAAAGGCCGCGCCCAGCGAGACCGCAAAGCCCAGCAGCGTCGCCTGGATCGTCGGCACCGTATTCGCCCAGATCACCTGTCGGTTCGCCGCCAGTTGTCCGGCGACCCGGCCGGGCGATGGCAGGACGCTCGGCGGGATCCCCGACAGGCTGACATGGATCTGCCACAGCGCGATCAGCGTGCCGACCGACAGGATCGCGGGCAGCGCGCGCGTGACGCGCTCGCGCATCGTGGGTTTGGGCATCGGATCAGGCCGCGGAGGGACTATTGGCCGACACGGTCAGGTCGATGGTCACATGCCCTTCGGGCGGACCGAAGCGGCAGAACGCCTGGGCGAGCGCGGCGAAGACGGGACCGGCATCGCCCCCGAGTCGCGTGCAGAAGTTCTTTGCGCGATCGAAGACGCCGCTGTCGCGAAGAAACTCGATGCAGCCATAGATTTCGGCCATGTGGTCGCCGCCGCCCATGACATAGAGCGAAAGCTGCGCGGCTGCGGTTTCTCCGGTTTCGGGGGCGTCGCGCAAGGCCTCTTGCGCTGCCGCCTGGCGCAGGGCCAGGGGCTCGCGGGATGTGTCCATCGCGTCGCTGCGGCACATCGGATCGTCGGGCTCGCCCGGGCAGCCGCGCGACAGGGTTGCGTGCAGGACGACATGGGTGCGCGTGGCGGCGGCGGCGACGAAAAGGTCGCGGATCGCGGGAAACAGCACCTCTGGCGGACCGACCAGCAGGGTGGAGATATCGTCGGTTTCGATCCGCAGCCGGTCGCGATAGGGCCCAAGCGCGGCCAGCGCATCGGTGATGACGTCGATGAACCTGTCCGTCATCGGGTAAAGGGAAATCTGTGCGCCGGTGAACATTCGTTCCTCCTTGCTCCGCTGGCATGACCCAGATCAGCTTTGAGGGTCCGCAGGCGTCGCGCCCGCATCTCAGCCCCGGCCATACGGGGCACCCCTGTGGATGGCTTGAAGTGATCACAGACCGCAGCCGGGCGCAACCGATTCGCTCGGACCGATCGCGGCGCGCGCGAAGGCTCATCGGACCAGATCAGGCTGCCGCCGGTCAAGGCGGCGTCGCCCCCGCCACGACCGCCGCGGGATCGCCAATCCTGCGGTCGCGCCCGGCAATGACCGGAGGACACAAGCAGCGCGGGATCCGGCCCATGAATGACGCCTGCCGAGGCCGGGGCGTCGCGGCCGGCGCCTCGCGCCGGCCGTTTCCGCGTTACGCTGCGGCTTCCGCCGGGAGATAGTCGATATAGCCCTTTTCGCCGCCCGCATAGAAGGTCGAGGGATCCTGCGGGTTCAGGGGCAGTCCCTCGCGGAACCGGCGCGGCAAGTCCGGAGTGGCGATGAAATCGCGTCCGAAAGCCGCCGCATCGGCGCGGCCCTGGCCCACAAGGCTGCGGGCGCTGTCCCGGGTCAGCCCTTCATTGGCGATGATCGGACCACCGAAGGCGGCCTTGATGGCGTCCAGCAGGCTGTCTTCGGCCGGATGTTCGCGCAGGCACAGGAAGGCCAGGCCGCGCTGGCGCATCTGGTCGGCGACGCGGGTGAACAGGGCGCTGCGGTCGCTGTCGCCCATGTCGTGCGAATCGGCGCGCGGGGCAAGGTGAAGGCCCACCCGATCCGCGCCCCAGACCCCGATTGCCGCATCTGCGATGTCCTCCAGGAAACGGGTGCGGTTTTCAAGGCTTCCGCCATAGCGGTCGGTCCGCCTGTTGGTGCTGTCTTGCAGGAACTGGTCGATGAGATAACCGTTCGCACCATGAATCTCGACCCCGTCGAAGCCCGCCGCCCTCGCGTTCTGCGCGCCCTGGCGATAGGCTTCGACGATCGCCGGGATTTCATCCGTCTCCAGTGCCCGGGGGGTGACATATTCCTGCTGCGGCCGCACCAGGCTGACATGGCCCTCGGGCCGGATCGCGCTTGGCGCGACCGGCAATTTGCCGTTCAGGAACAGCGGCGCCGAGATCCGCCCGACATGCCACAATTGCAGAAAGATCAGCCCGCCCTCGGCATGGACGCCGCGGGTCACCCGTGCCCAGCCTTCAACCTGCTCCTGGCTCCAGATGCCGGGCGTATCGGCATAGCCCACCCCCATCGGCGTGACCGACGTCGCCTCGGTCAGGATCAGGCCGGCGCTGGCGCGCTGGCGGTAATATTCGGCCATCATCGCATTCGGGACGCGGGATCCGCCGGCGCGCGCGCGCGTCAGCGGCGCCATCACGAGACGGTTCTTCAAGGTCACGGCCCCGAGTGTCAGCGGATCGAAAAGGGTTGGCATCTGGCGTCCTTTCTGCCTGTCCTGTGCTTTGACCATTCGACCTGTGCGGCGGGCCGGAGGTTTTCAACGGCGCGCGGCGCAAGCTTGCGTCCCATCTGGCGCATGGCTTCAGGTGCCGTGGCGGATCGGAAATTGTCGCAGGGCCCGGCGCTGATCGGGGTCCAGCGCCTCGGGGCGGATGACGCTGGTATGGATCGAGAAGACCACCGCGCCGGTTTCGGGCAGGCGGAACAGACATTGCCGCTCGACCCGGATGAAGGGCGCGGGGTCGGGCGGGATGCGGTCCTGTTCCTCGGTCAGGGGGTGGTGCAGCGGCGCGTCGGAATGATGCGCCGTGCCGCGCATCAGGCCCGGACCGGGGCGCAGCCCATCCAGCAGCCGCTGGACGCGGCGGCCGATATCCTCGGTATAGGACGCGACGGGGCGATGGATGCGCATCATCGGGCGCATGAATTTCTGCGACAGGGACCAGCCCGCAGGAAAACACAGGATCGCGCCGCCCAGCACATGCCGGCCATCCGGGCCGGGGATCATCAGGCACAGATCCTCGGCGACAAACCGGCCCAGCGTCATCAGCGGCATCTGCGGATCCGGCAGCACGAGAACGCCATCGGGACGCCGGACCGCCGGGCCGCAATCATAGCCGCGGTCGGGCAGCAGGCGCATGATCCGGCGGTAAAGCTCGGCCGCGGCGGGACGGGCGTCTTCGTGCAAGGCGTGCACGCGGCCGGGCCGGGTGGCGATCAGATCGTCGCGCAGCGCCATCTGAGCGGCGAAGGCATCGTCGGTCAGCAGCCATTCGGCCTCGGTCACGGGAATGGTGCCGGGCAGGCGCCTTGTGCGCGGATCGGCCCAGGGCGCGAAAGCCAGCCGCTGTTGCAGGATCGTGCTCATCTGCCCGCATCATGCCCGTGCCGGCGGCAGGGGCAAGTGACCTTGTCGGCCGGGCTGCCCGTGTTGCCTGCCTTCCTGCGTCCCGCGACCGCCGGGGGGACTGCGCGTCCCCCGGACCCCCGGCGCAGGCGCGGGCTGCGCAAGCCGGTGGCGCAGTCACGAAAAAGCGCGATCCGGCGGGGTCCTGCCATATTCCCTGCCGGCGATTTTCCAGTTATCGCAGGCCCATGGACATCGTTGTTCTGACCACCATCACTGCGGGACTGTTCATCCTGATCGCCCTGGCCGAGCCGCTGGCGGCGCGTCTTTCGCTGCCCTACAGCGTGATTCTGGCGGCTTTCGGCATCCTGATCGGCGCTGCGGCGCTGTTCCTGCTGCGCACCGATCTGACCGATGCGCTGAACCCGGTGGCGGAATCGATCCTGGCGCTGCCGATCCGGTCCAACGTCTTTCTTTATGTCTTCCTGCCGACGCTGATCTTTCAGGCGACGCTGGGCATGAATGTCCGCCGGATGGCCGATGACTGGGTGCCGATCCTGGTGCTGGCGGTGGTGGCGGTCTTCGTGGCCACGCTGACCATCGGCTACGCGCTGGCCTGGGTCAGCGGGCTGCCGCTGGTGGTCTGCCTGCTGATCGGCGCGATCGTGTCGACCACCGATCCTTCGGCGGTGGTCGGCATCTTCCGGTCGCTGTCGGCGCCGCGCCGGCTGGCGCGGATCATCGAGGGCGAAAGCCTGCTGAACGACGCCGCCGCCATCGCCCTGTTCGGCCTGTTCATGGGATTCGTGATGATGGGCCTGCCCGACCCCAGCCTGACAGAAGCGATCGGCGGTTTTCCCTGGCTGATGGCGGGCGGCGTTGTCGGTGGCTGGCTGGCCGCGCGGGCGGCACTGATCCTGATGGCGTGGTTCACACGCTACGAACTGGCCCAGATCTCGGTTTCGGTCGCGGTGCCCTACCTGGCCTATATCGGGACCGAGCAGCTCTTTTCCGCCTCGGGCGTGGTCGCGGTCGTGGCGGCGGGGCTGACGCTGAACCTGATGGGGCCGGCACGGCTGTCGCCCGGCCTCTGGACCAATCTTCGCGAGGTCTGGGATTTGCTGGCGCATTGGGCCGGGGCGCTGATCTTCATCCTGGCCGCGCTGTTGATCCCGCGGCTGCTGGACGACGTGCGACCGGGCGATTACGCGCTGATCCTTGTCGTCATCCTGGCCGCTATTCTTGCCCGCGCGATCATCCTGTTCGGATTGCTGCCGATCCTGTCGCTGCTGCGTCTGTCGCCCGCAGTGGAGCGTCCCTACCGGATCGCGATCCTTTGGGGCGGGTTGCGCGGTGCGGTCACGCTGGCGCTGGCGCTGGCCGTCACCGAAAGCCTGCGCGTTCCGGTCGAGACCAAGCGCCTGGTCGGCATCCTCGCCACCGGGTTCACGCTGTTCACGCTGCTGGTGCAGGGCACGACGCTGCGTTGGGTGATCGGGCGGCTGGGGCTGGACCGGCTGTCGCCGCTGGACGAGGCGCTGTCGAACCAGGTGATCGCCGTCGCCCTTCAATCGGTGCGCGAACAGGTGGCCAGCACGGCCGAGAATTACGAATTGACGCGCGAGACCGTCCGTTCCGAGGCCAAGCGTTTCGCCGCGCGGCTGGACCGCGCCGTCGAGCAGGCCGAGGCCGAGGACAATACCCAGATCCTCGACCGCGACCGCATCACGCTGGGCCTGATCGCGCTGGCCGCGCATGAACGCGAGACGATCCTGGAACGGTTCCGCGAACGGGCCATCAGCGCCCGGCTGTCGGAAAAGATGCTGTTCGACGCCGACCGGCTGATCGAGGGCGCGCGCACCGGCGGCCGGCATGGCTATCAGCGGGCGGCGCGGCGCAGCCTCCGCTATGGCCTGCCCTTCCGCATCGCCGCGTTCCTGCGCGACCGGCTGCGCCTTCCCGCCCCGCTGGGTCGCATGACCGCAGACCGTTTCGAGGCATTGCTGGCCAAGCGACTGATCCTGAGAGATATTCACCGATTTCTCGACAGCCGTATCCGTCGCATCCACGGCCGCCGCGTGGCCGAATTGCTGCATGAACTGCTGTCGCGCCGGCAAGAAGCGGTCGAAACCGCGCTGGAGGGACTGCGCCTGCAATATCCCGGCTATGCCGAGGAACTGGAACGCCGCTTCATCCGTCGCACTGCGCTGCGTCTGGAGGAACGCGAATATGCCGCCATGCGCGAGGACGGGCTGATCGGATCGGAACTGCATACCGCGCTGATGACCGACATCGCACGCCGCCGCCATCAGGCCGAGGGGCGCCCGCGCCTGGATCTGGCACTGCGCAAGGAAGAACTGGCACGGCAGTTCCCGCTTTTCGCCGATCTCGACGAGGCGGAACTGCGCCGTCTGGCGCGGTCGCTGCGCTCGCGCTATGTCAATGCGGGCAAGGTCATCTCGCGCAAGGACAGCCCGTCGCGGCGGGTCTATTTCGTCTCGTCGGGCGCGGTCGAACAGATCGTCGCCGGTCAGACCACCCGCCTGGGACGTGGCGAGATGTTCGGCCAGATGGGCGTTCTGACGCGAAAGCCGCGCCGGGCCGAGGTGCGCGCGATCACGCCCACGAATCTGCTGCTGCTGGACGAAACCGACTTCCGCCGCATCCTCAGGCGGTCCTCGGCGCTGCGGCAGGCGGTCCGCGACAGCGTCTCGAACAAGGCATTGGCCGAAGAGGTGCTGGAACTGGTCGAAAAGGGCTGAAGGCGCGGCGGGCCGGGTGCGACGGTCCGGGGGATTGGCGCGGCATCGGTCGGACGATATGACGTTGCTTCGACAATTGGGAGAGACCCGTATGGACGCCGACCGCATCGCCCGCACCATCGCGACCGAAATCGGCGCAAGTCCCGCGCAGGTGGTGGCGGCCGCCGGTCTGCTGGACGGCGGCGCGACCGTGCCTTTCGTCGCCCGCTATCGCAAGGAGGTGACGGGCGGGCTGGACGACAGCCAGTTGCGCACCCTTGCCGAACGTCTGGTCTACCTTCGCGAACTGGACTCGCGGCGGCGGACGATCCTGGCCGCGATCCGCGATCAGGACAGGCTGACCGACGATCTGGCCCGCGCCATCGCCGGGGCCGAGACCAAGGCGGCGCTGGAAGACATCTATCTGCCCTTCAAGCCCAGGCGCCGGACCAAGGCGATGATCGCCCGAGAGAAGGGGCTGGAACCGCTGCTGCGCGCCATTCGCGACGACCGCGCCGCCGATCCGGCGGAGCTGGCGGCGGCCCATGTCAGCTATGCAGTGCCCGATCAGAAGGCCGCCCTGGACGGTGCCCGCGACATTCTGGTCGAGGAACTTTCTGAAAACGCGGCACTTCTGGGGGCCTTGCGCGATTTCATGCGGGCCGAGGCCGTGGTCGCGGCCAGGGTGATTGCCGGCAGGGAACAGGCCGGGGCCAAGTTCAGCGATTATTTCGACCATCGCGAGACATGGGCCGGGATCGCGGCGCATCGTGCGCTGGCAATCCTTCGCGCCGCGAAGGAAGAGATCGTGACCATCGACATCGCGCCCGATTCCGAAGACGGGTCGGCGCGGGCCGAAGGGATCGTGGCGCAGGCGCTTGGGCCGCTGGGCGAGGGGCCGGGCGATCGGTGGCTGCGGCAGGTGGCGGGCTGGACATGGCGCATCCGGCTGTCGAACACGATGTATATCGACCTGCTGACGGAATTGCGCAAACGCGCCCATGACGAGGCGATCCGCGTCTTTGGCCGCAATCTCAGGGATCTGTTGCTGGCCGCCCCTGCCGGGCCGCGCGCGACGATCGGCCTGGATCCCGGCATACGCACCGGGGTCAAGGTGGCAGTGGTCGATGGCACCGGCAAGCTGGTCGAAACGACGACGATCTATCCCTTCCAGCCCAGGAATGACCTGCGCGGCGCCGAATCGGCGCTGGCGGCGCTGATCGCGCGCCACGGCGTGGAATTGATCGCCATCGGCAACGGCACCGCCAGCCGCGAGACCGAGCGTCTGGTGGGCGATCTGCTGAAACGGCTGCCAAGGGGCGCAAGGGCGCCCACCAAGGTCATCGTCTCCGAGGCCGGGGCATCGGTCTATTCCGCCTCGGAACTGGCGGCAAGGGAATTTCCGGATCTCGATGTGTCATTGCGGGGCGCGGTGTCGATTGCGCGCCGCCTGCAGGATCCGCTGGCCGAACTGGTCAAGGTGCCGCCCGAAAGCATCGGCGTCGGGCAGTATCAGCACGACGTGGACCAGCGCCAGCTTGCCAGGACACTGGAGGCGATGGTCGAGGATGCGGTGAACGCCGTCGGAGTCGATCTGAACACGGCCTCGGCGCCGCTGCTGGCCCATGTGGCCGGACTGGGCCCGTCGCTGGCGCAGAACATCGTCGCCCATCGCGATGCCCAGGGGGCGTTCCGATCCCGCGCGGCGCTGAAGAAGGTCGCGGGGCTTGGTCCGCGGGCCTACGAACAATGCGCCGGATTCCTGCGCATCCGCGACGGCGATGAGCCGCTGGACGCCTCGGCCGTGCACCCCGAGGCCTACGGCCTGGCGCGTCGGATCGTCGCCGCCTGTGGCCGCGACATCCGCGCCATCATGGGTCAGGCCGGGGCGCTGAAATCCCTTCGGGCCGAGACTTTCGTGGACGCGCATTTCGGCCTGCCGACCATCCGGGACATCCTGTCCGAACTGGAAAAGCCCGGCCGCGATCCGCGCCCCGGCTTCGTCACGGCCAGCTTCGCCGATGGCGTCGATCGGATCACCGATCTGAAACCCGGCATGTCGCTGGAAGGCACCGTCACCAATGTCGCAGCCTTCGGCGCCTTCGTCGATATCGGCGTGCACCAGGACGGACTGGTCCACATCAGCCAGTTGGCCGACCGTTTCGTGAAGGATCCGAACGAGGTGGTGAAGGTCGGCGACGTGATTCGCGTCCGCGTGACCGAGATCGACCTGGCCCGCAACCGGATCGGGCTGACCATGCGCAAGGATGGCGGGGCCGGAGCCACCCGACAGGCCGGGCCCGATCACGCCGCGGCACCCGATCCGGCCCCCGGACCGGATGCCGCGGCGGGTGCCTTTGGTGCCGCGCTGGCCAATGCGATGCGCCGCCGCTGAGTGTCATGGCCGTCGTCTGCCGGGGCTTGCACGACGGCGCCCGGGTCCCGAAATAGGCAAGGCGCCGCGCGGTTGCGTCCCGGCCGACGCCCTGGCCGGGCGCCCATCACGAAAGGATCAGCCATGCGGATGAAGATCGAGGTCGAGCTGGATTACCGCCTCGCCCAACCCGGGCCTGCGATCCTCGTTCTGGAAGCCGCCGGCGCACAGGGACAGGAACTGATCAGAACCTCGATTGACACCGGCCCGGTGGATCATTTCGCCCGCGTCCCCGCGGAAGAGGGTATCGGCGAGCGCATCATCATCCGCGCCACACGCCAGATCCGCTGCTCTTATACCGCCGAGGTTCTGGTGACGCGGCCGCGGCCCGATTTCGACTCCCTCGCCCTGGTCGAGATCGACCGGATGCCCGGCGATGCGCTGCGCTATCTTCTGCCCTCGCGCTATTGCGAGGCCGAACGCTTTACCCCCTATGTCTCGAAGCGGTTCGATGGCCTCCAGGGCGGCCGCAAGGTCATGGCGATCCGCGACTGGATCGAGGCCGAACTGGATTATGTTCCGGGCGTCAGCCAC
Organism: Paracoccus sp. L-17; assembly: GCF_056857655.1. Lineage (NCBI taxonomy): Bacteria > Pseudomonadati > Pseudomonadota > Alphaproteobacteria > Rhodobacterales > Paracoccaceae > Paracoccus > Paracoccus sp. L-17. The sequence goes on along the minus strand of NZ_JBSXNM010000046.1, from coordinate 339,242 downwards.
GCCGGCACGACGGCCGTGGACACCTTCCTGGAACGGCAAGGCGTCTGCCGGGACTATGCCCATCTGATGCTGACCCTGTGCCGCGCCGCGCAGATTCCGGCCCGCATCGTCAGCGTCTTCGCCCCCTCGGTCCAGCCGCCCGATTTCCACGCCGTCGTCGAGGTCTTTCTTGATGGCGCCTGGCATCTGGTCGATCCGACCGGCATGGCGAAGGCTGACGAAATCGCCATCATCGCGGTGGGACGAGACGCCGTGGACGTGGCCTTCATGACCACCTCGTGTCCGGCCGAACTGGTCACGCAGACCGTCTCGGTCAGCCGCATCGGCTGAGCCTGACGCTTGACCTTCGGCCAAGCCCGTCGCATCACCTCCTTCGCGTTTTACCGGGAGGAAAGAGGATGAAGCAGTTCAATCGCAGGGCGCTGCTGGCACTTGGGGCCGTGATGATCGGCACCGGCATGGCCGCGGCCCAGGACGCATGGCCGACCGAACCGCTGCGCGTCTACGTGGGCTTTCCGGCGGGATCGTCGCCCGATGTGCTGGCGCGACTGATCACCGAACCGCTGTCCCGGAAGCTGGGCCAGCCCGTGGTGGTCGAGAACAAGCCCGGCGCAGGCGGCGTCATCGGCGTGCAGCAGATGCTGGCGGGCAAGACGGATTATGCCTTCGGCACCACCATCAACGGTCCGCTGACGACCTCGCCCCGGCTGGTCGAGAATGTCGGCTACGACGTCGGCAAGGACATCGCCCCGGTTGCGCTGATAGCGACCTCGCCGCTGGTTCTGGCCATGGCCGCAGAGGCCGCGCCCACAGACATCGCCAGCTTCATCGAGGCCGCGAGGGCCGAAACCGGCGCGATCGCCTATGGTTCGGTCGGGCAGGGATCGGGCGCGCATCTGACGGCGGAACTGTTTGCCGACGCCGCCGGGATCGAGATGCTGCACATTCCCTTTACCAGCTATGCCGAAGTCACCACCTCGATCATCGGAGGCGAGATCGACGCGGGCTTCATGGCGCCCTCGGCAGCCCTGCCGCAGGTTCAGGCGGACAAGATGAAGATGCTGGGCATCACCTCGTCCGAACCCTTCGCGCAGGTGCCCGACGTGCCGGTCATCGCCGGACAGGCCGGCATTCCGGACGATTTCCGGGCCGAATTGTGGAACGCCTTCATCGCGCCCGCGGGCACCGATCCGGCCATTCTCGAAAGGCTGAACACCGAGGTGAACGCGATCCTCGACGATCCCGAGGTGCAGAAGAAGATGCTGGCGATGGGCTGGCAGGCGCAGGGTGGAACGGCCGATGATCTGGCCCGGAGGATCGCGGATGACACCAGCGTCTGGGGCAATGTGATCGACCGGATCGAGGCGCAGTAAGCCGCTGATGCGACGCGACTGGCACGATCTCTGGGGCGGCGCGGCGATGACCGCCATCGGCGCCTTCGTCGCGCTGTATTCGGTGGCCCAATATGATATCGGCAGCCTGCGGCGGATGGGACCGGGCTTCTTTCCGGTCGTGCTGGGCGCGCTGCTGGCGGGCCTTGGCCTGATGATCGCGCTGCCCGCCTGGCATCGCGCCGGCGAGATGCGGCCCTTCGATGTGCCCCAGGCGCTTGCGGTGCTGGCTGCCATCGGCCTGTTCGGTCTGGGCCTGCAGGGGCTGGGGCTGGCGCTTACGACCGCGGGCGCGGTGCTGATCGCCAGCCTGCCCGCGCCGCGCCGCGGCTGGCGGTGGCGGCTGATCCTTGCGGCGATCATCACCGTTCTGACATGGCTGGTCTTCAAGCAGGGCTTGCAGATGACCATGCCGGTCTGGCCGGATTTCCCCGGATGAACACCGTCGAGGGCATCCTGCACGGCTTTTCGGTGGCCTTGCGGCCCGATGTGCTGGTCTATTGCGTGCTGGGCGTCGTCATGGGCACCTTCATCGGGGTGCTGCCGGGGATCGGGGCGATGGCCGCGATCTCGCTGCTGCTGCCGCTCACCTACTACATCAGCCCCGAGGCGGCGCTGGTGATGCTGGGCGGGGTCTATTACGGCGCGCAATATGGCGGCGCGGTGGCCTCGATCCTGCTGCGACTGCCCGGCACGCCGCAATCGGCGATCACGACGCTGGACGGCTATCCGATGGCGCGGCAGGGACGGGCGGGCGTGGCCCTGTTCGCCTCGATGGTGTCGTCCTTCTGCGGCTCGATGATCGGGATCGTGGTGCTGGTCGTGCTGGCGGGCTGGCTGTCGCGGATGGCGACGCGGTTTGGGGCGGCCGACTACGCGGCGATGATGGTGCTGGGGCTGGTCGCGGCCTCGACCATCGGATCGCGGCGCCCGGCCAAGGCCCTTGCGATGGTCGTGCTGGGCCTGATCCTGGGCAGCGTCGGCACCGATGTGAACAGCGGCGTCCAGCGCCTGACCTTCGGCCAGACGCAAATGATGGACGGCATCAACCTGGTGGCGCTGGCAATGGGACTTTTCGGCGTGGCCGAGATCATCGGCAATATCCGCAATGCCGAACGCGAGGGCAGTCCGCCCCATGTCAGCCTGCGCCAGCTTCTGCCCACGCGCGACGATCTGCGCCGGATGCCGGGCGCGGTGGCACGCGGCAGCGCGCTTGGCAGCTTCTTCGGCGCGCTTCCCGGCACCGGATCGACCATTTCCTCGTTTCTGTCCTACGCGCTGGAACGCCGCATCGCGCGCCGGCCCGAGCGCTTCGGCCAGGGCGCGATCGAAGGCGTGGCCGGACCAGAAGCCGCGAACAATTCCGCCGCCATCTCGGCCTTCGTGCCGACGCTGACACTGGGCATTCCGGGTGATCCGATCATGGCCCTGATGCTGGGCGCGCTGGTCATCCACGGCGTCCAGCCCGGCCCGCTGATGCTGGAGGCGCGGCCGGACATGTTCTGGGGCCTCGTGGTCAGCTTCGGTATCGGCAACCTGATCCTGCTGGTGCTGAACCTGCCGCTGATCGGGATCTGGGTTTCGATGCTGCGGATCCCGTTCCGCTGGCTTTATCCGGCCATCGTGGTCTTCGTCTGCCTTGGGGTCTATTCGGTGCGCGGATCGAGCTTCGACATCGCCGCCGTCGCGGTGATCGGGGCGATCGGCTATCTGCTGGCCATGGCGCGATTCAACCCGGCCCTGCTGCTGCTGGGCTTCGTCCTCGGCCCGCTGATCGAGACCAATCTGCGCCGCGCCATGCTGATCGGGCGCGGCGATCCGATGGTGTTCCTGCAACGCCCGATCTCGGCCGTCTTCGTGGTGGCGACGGTGGCGCTGATCGCAGCCTCGCTGTGGGGCGCGTGGAGGCGGTTCAGATCGCGGACAGCAGCGTAAGCAGCCCCGCCCCCAGCCACAGCGCGCGGCGGCAGATCGCCAGCGCCCGTGCGATATCGGCCGCGACCGGATCGCGTCCCGCGCCGTTCAGCCAGGGTTCCTCCGCAACCCGGCCGCCATAGATGCGTGGCCCCGATAGCCGCAGGCCAAGCGCGCCGGCCATCGCCGCCTCGGGCCAGCCCGCATTGGGCGAACGATGCGCGCGCGCATCGCGCCGTGCCGTCCGCCACGCCGTGCCGCCGGCCACGCAGGTGAACAACAGCGCCGTCAGGCGCGCCGGCGCCCAGTTGGCCGCATCGTCCAGCCGCGCGGCGAAGCGCCCGAATTCGGCATGGCGCGGCGTCCGGTGCCCGATCATCGAATCCAGCGTGTTGATCGCCTTGTAGGCCGCGATCCCCGGCAGCCCGGCAACAGCCGCCCAGAACAGCGGAGCCACCACCCCGTCCGAGGCGTTTTCGGCCAGGCTTTCGATACTGGCGCGGGCCAGGGCGGGTGCGTCGGCGCGGCTCACGTCGCGGCCGACGATCTTCGCGGTCGCGCGGCGCGCGCCCTGAAGATCGCCTGCGGCCAGGGGCCGCGCGACAGCACGAAGATGATGGTGCAGGGATCGCGCCGCGACCAGCGGCCAGGCAAGGAGGCCCGCAACGAGGGGCCCCAGCAGGCCTTGCAGGATCAGCGCCGGGATGACGGCGGCCGCGATCACCACCAGCGCCGCCGCGGCGCCCCGCGCCATCCCCGCGCAGCCCCGGTTCCAGCGCCGGTCCAGCGCCGCGATCAGCCGGCCCAGCCAGCTTACCGGATGACCGATGCGGCGGAACAGGGCGTCGGGCCATCCGATTGCCACATCCAGCGCCAGCGCGGTCAGGGCGATCAGCGGGGTCATGGCGGGGTGATGTTGACGGCCTCGACCGACCAGTCCCCGCCGGACCGGCGCAGGATCGTCAGCGACAGCGGGGCGACATGGAACGACAGCGCCGCATGGCCCACCACCAGCGACAGCCCGGCCCGCACGGTCCCGGCGTGACCGACGATCAGCGTGTCCTCGTCCAGCGCCTTCAGCTTTGGCAGGACGCGGGCAGCCATGTCCTGAAAGCTCTCGCCGCCGTCGGGCCGGTGGCGGGACAGTTCGGCAGGCGTCAGCGGCCCCAGATCAGGCAGGCGGGCATAGTCCAGCCCCTCCCATGCGCCGTAATCCTGTTCCCACAGCGCCGCCATGAACCGGGGGCTCAGGCCAAGCGCATGTGCCGTCTGCCGGCATCGTCGCGCCGGGCTGGACAGCACCGCGGCCGGCGTGCCGAGACGGGCGCGCATCCACGCGAATGCCGCCGTGTCCGAACAATCGGCGTCCACGTCGCTGCGACCGGCCAGCTTGCCACCTGTCATCGGCGGCGCATGACGCAGGATCATCAATGTCGCCATCGGCCCCTCGTCCGGGTTTGCGGCGCACCATGTCGCCTGCGCATGGCAAGGGCAAGCCGTCCCGGTTGACCCGTCGCGTCTTCCGGCGCAGGCTTGTTGACGGGCAGGGGGCCGTGGCTTAGAACGCCACGAAATGAACGCTTGTTCAATAATGGGAGAGGGCCGATGTTCACGCAGGGCATGGAGTTCGATCTGGGCGAGGACGTGAACGCCCTGCGCGACATGGTTCATCGCTGGGCGCAGGATCGCGTCAGGCCGCTGGCGGCCGCCACAGACCGCGACAATGCCTTTCCCAGCGACCTGTGGACCGAGATGGGGGATCTGGGCCTGCTGGGCATCACCGTGCCCGAAGAATGGGGCGGCGCCGGGCTGGGCTATCTGGCCCATGTCGTGGCGGTCGAAGAAATCGCCCGCGCCTCGGCCTCGATCAGCCTGTCCTACGGCGCCCATTCCAACCTCTGCGTGAACCAGATCAAGCTGAATGGCAGCGACGATCAGCGCGCGAAATACCTGCCCGCCCTGTGCAGCGGCAGGGCCGTGGGCGCGCTGGCCATGTCCGAGGAGGGCGCGGGCAGCGATGTCGTCGGGATGAAGCTGCGGGCCGAGAAGAAGAACGACCGCTATGTGCTGAACGGCAACAAGTACTGGATCACCAACGCGCCCGATGCGCAAATTCTGGTGGTCTATGCCAAGACCGACCCGGATGCGGGCAGCCGTGGCATCACCGCCTTCATCGTCGAGCGGGGGATGAAGGGATTTGACACCGGACCGCATTTCGACAAGCTGGGAATGCGCGGCTCGAACACCGGCGAACTGATCTTCGAGGATTGCGAGATCCCTTTCGAGAATGTGCTGGGAGAGGAAGGCCGGGGCGTGCGCGTGCTGATGTCGGGGCTGGACTATGAACGTCTTGTCCTGTCCGGCATCGGCACCGGGATCATGGCGGCCTGTCTGGACGAGGTGATGCCCTATGTGAAAGAGCGCCGGCAATTCGGCCAGCCCATCGGTTCCTTCCAGCTGATGCAGGGCAAGATCGCCGATATGTATGTCGCGCTGAATACCGCGCGTGCCTATGTCTACGAGGTCGCGAAAGCCTGCGATTCGGGCCGTGTCACGCGGCAGGACGCGGCCGGCGCCGTGCTTTACGCCAGCGAACAGGCGATGGCGCAGGCGCATCAGGCGGTGCAGGCGCTTGGCGGGGCGGGATTTCTCAACGACAGCACCGTCAGCCGCCTGTTCCGCGACGCCAAGCTGATGGAGATCGGTGCCGGCACCAGCGAGATCCGCCGGATGCTGATCGGCCGCGAATTGATGGCACTGGCATGAGGGGCGCGAGGCCCGTTCCGGGGATGGCCTGCCGGAGCGACGGGACGCGGGAGGGACCATGAAGAACTTGCCTGCAATTCTTTCGTGTCTGCTGCTGCCAAGTCTGCTTGTTCCGGCGCCCCTGCTGGCGCAGGAGGCCAGGATCGACACGGCCGTGGTCGCGGCCTGTTTCGACGCCACCGAACCCGGCGACATCCAGCCCGACTGCATCGGCAAGGCCGCGACGGCCTGTTCGAAAGCCCATGAACAGCCCGAGACGACGCTGGCCATCAGCCAGTGCATGATGGCCGAGAACACCGCCTGGGACGATCTTCTGAATCGCGAATACAAGAAGACCCGCTCGCAGATGAGCGACCAGCCCGGCCTGGCCGATACGCTGCTGGCGGCGCAAAGGGCCTGGATTGCGTTTCGCGACGCCGAGTGCACGCTGGCCTATGATCGATATGGCGGCGGCTCGATGCGGGTGATCGCGGCGGCCGATTGCCAGATGCGTCAAACCGCGCGCCGCACCTTCGAGTTGCGCGACATGCAGGGATTCTAGGATGAAGCTGAAATCCGCAGCCCTGACCGGATCGGATGCCTTCCGCGCCAATCGCGAGGCGCATCTGGCGCTGTTGTCCGATGTCCGCCAGGCCGCCGAGGCTGCCGCCGCAGGGGGTGGCGACAAGGCGATGCAGCGTCACGTCGATCGCGGCAAGATGCCGCCGCGCGAGCGGGTGGCGAACCTGCTGGATCCGGGATCTCCGTTTCTGGAGATCGCCGCCATGGCCGCGCATGGATTATATGACGGCGCGGCCCCCGGCGCCGGCGTGATCGCGGGCATCGGCCGCGTCCAGGGGCAGGACGTGATGGTGGTGGCCAATGACGCGACCGTCAAGGGCGGCACCTATTACCCGATGAGCGTGAAGAAACACCTTCGCGCCCAGGAAATCGCCGAGGAATGTCATCTGCCATGCCTCTATCTCGTCGATTCGGGCGGTGCCAACCTGCCCAACCAGGACGAGGTCTTTCCCGACCGCGACCATTTCGGCCGCATCTTCTACAACCAGGCCAGGATGAGCGCGAAGGGCATCGCCCAGATCGCGGTGGTCATGGGTTCCTGCACGGCGGGCGGGGCCTATGTGCCCGCCATGTCCGACGTGACGATCATCGTCCGCGATCAGGGCACGATCTTTCTGGCCGGTCCGCCCCTGGTGAAGGCCGCGACCGGCGAGGTCGTCAGCGCCGAGGATCTGGGCGGCGGCGATGTCCATACCCGGCTGTCCGGCGTGGCCGACTACCTGGCCGAGGATGACGCCCACGCGCTGGCCATGGCCCGTCGCGCCGTGGCCAACCTGAACCGCAGGCTGCCCGATGACGTGGCCTGGCAATCGGCCGAACCGCCCGCCTTCGACCCCGACGAGATCCTTGGCGTGGTTCCGGCCGATCTGCGAACCCCCTATGACATCCGCGAGGTGATCGCGCGCATCGTGGACGGATCGCGCTTTGACGAGTTCAAGGCCCGCTTCGGCGAGACGCTGGTCACGGGCTTTGCCCATGTCGAGGGCTGCCCGGTCGGCATCGTCGCCAATAACGGGGTGCTGTTTTCGGAAGCCGCCCAGAAGGGCGCGCATTTCATCGAATTGTGTTCACAGCGCTTGATCCCTCTGGTCTTCCTGCAGAACATCACCGGTTTCATGGTCGGCCGCAAATATGAAAGCGAGGGTATCGCGCGTCACGGCGCCAAGATGGTCACGGCGGTGGCCACGACCTCGGTTCCAAAGATCACGATGCTGGTCGGCGGCAGTTTCGGCGCCGGCAATTACGGCATGGCAGGCCGCGCCTACAGCCCGCGCTTTCTGTGGACCTGGCCCAACAGCCGCATCTCGGTCATGGGCGGCGAACAGGCGGCGGGGGTGCTGGCCACGGTCCGGCGCGAGGGCGTGGAACGGCAAGGCGGCACCTGGTCGGCCGAGGACGAGGCCGAATTCAAGCGCCCCACGATCGAGATGTTCGAGCGTCAGTCGCATCCGCTTTACGCATCCGCGCGACTGTGGGACGACGGCATCATCGATCCGCGCAAGACCCGCGACGTGCTGGCGCTGTCGTTGCGCGCAGCGCTGAACGCGCCCATCCAGCCGACGCGCTTTGGCGTCTTCCGGATGTAGGGGGCGATGATGGGTGCCTCCGGCGGGGATATATGGGGACCGAAGACGGGCAGGAGGGCAGGATGATCAGGGTCTGGCAGGGCGATATCACGACGCTCGACGTCGATGCGATCGTGAACGCCGCCAACCAATCGCTGCTGGGCGGCGGCGGTGTGGACGGCGCCATCCATCGCGCGGCGGGGCCCGACCTGCTGGACGAATGCCGCAAGATCGGCGGCTGTCCGACGGGCGAGGCGCGGATCACCGGCGGCTACCGTCTGCCCGCGAGGCATGTCATCCACGCCGTCGGACCGGTCTGGCGCGGCGGCGATGCGAGCGAGGACGATCTGCTGGCCTCGGCCTATCGCAGCGCGCTGCTGCTGGCGCGGCGGCACGATCTGGCCAGCATCGCCTTTCCGGCGATCTCGACCGGCGTTTACGGCTTTCCGGCCGATCGCGCCGCCAGGATCGCCGTGCAGACGATCCGTTCGCATCGCGGCGGGCTGGCGGTGACGCTGGTCGCGTTCGATCCCCGCTCGGCCGGTCCGCTTGAAAGGGCGCTGGCATGAACGGTTCCTCCTTGTCCGGAAACCCTGCGGCAGTCCGGGGGCGCAAGGTCCCAAGCCGCGCTGCCACAGAACAAGGCCAGCCATGTTCCAGAAGATCCTGATCGCCAATCGCGGCGAGATTGCCTGCCGCATCATTGATACCTGCCAGCGCATGGGCGTCTCGACCATCGCCGTCTTTTCGGATGCCGACCGCGCCGCGCGCCATGTCTCGATGGCCGACGAGGCGGTGCATCTGGGCGGGCCGGCGCCCGCCGACAGCTATCTGCGCGGCGAGGCGATCATCGCCGCCGCCGCGGCGACCGGCGCCCAGGCGATCCATCCGGGCTACGGCTTTCTCAGCGAGAATCCCGATTTCGTCGAGGCTGTCGAGGCGGCGGGGCTGGTCTTCATCGGGCCGTCCTCCCGCGCCATCCGGGCGATGGGATTGAAGGACGCGGCCAAGCGGGTGATGGAAGAAGCGAGCGTTCCGGTCGTGCCCGGCTATCACGGTGCCAATCAGGATCCCGGCCATCTGGCCCAGCAGGCGGAGCGGATCGGCTATCCGGTTCTGATCAAGGCCGTGGCGGGCGGCGGCGGCAAGGGAATGCGCCGTGTCGACGATCCGAAGGATTTCGCCGATGCGCTGGCCTCGGCCCGGTCCGAGGCGCGGACCGCCTTTGGCAATCCCGACGTGCTGATCGAGAAATACGTGCTGCAACCGCGCCATATCGAGGTGCAGGTCTTCGGCGACGGCCACCGCGCGGTGCATCTGTTCGAACGCGATTGTTCGCTGCAACGGCGCCACCAGAAGGTCATCGAGGAAGCACCGGCCCCCGGCATGACGCCCGAGATCCGCAAGGTGATGGGCGCTGCGGCGGTTCGTGCCGCCGAAGCCATTGGCTATGCCGGGGCGGGCACGATCGAATTCATCGTCGATGGCTCGGAAGGGCTGCGCGAGGACAGGTTCTGGTTCATGGAGATGAACACCCGGCTTCAGGTCGAACATCCCGTGACCGAGGCGATCACCGGCATCGATCTGGTCGAATGGCAGTTGCGCGTCGCCAGCGGAGAGCCCTTGCCCGCCAGGCAGGACGCGCTGACCATTTCGGGCCACGCCTTCGAGGCGCGGCTCTACGCCGAGGATGTGCCGGCGGGTTTTCTGCCGGCCACGGGGCGGCTGGCGCGGCTGGCCTTTCCTCAGGGCGCGCGGATCGAGACCGGCGTCAGGCAGGGCGATACGATCAGCCCCTATTACGACCCGATGATCGCCAAGATCGTCACCCACGGGCCCACGCGGGCGGTGGCGTTGCGGGCGCTGGAATCGGCCCTGGTCGATACCGAGGTGGCGGGATCCGTCACCAATCTGGATTTCCTCATCGCGCTGACCCGGCATGACGGCTTTCGCGCGGGCCAGGTCGATACCGGGCTGATCGCCCGCGACCTGGATGATCTGGTCGCCGCCGCGGAACCCGATCCGGCGGCCCGCGTGCTGGCCGTGATCGGCCTTGCCGGGCTGGCCGATCCGCAGGCGCGGGGCGGCGCGACGCTGTGGCAGCCGCTGCGCCGCACCATTGCCTGGGATGGCGGCCAGGCCGTGCTCGAGGTTCTGGGACCGGGCCGCGCGCGCGTGTCGCTGGACAATCAGCCCCACGAGGTGCGCTGGCAGGGCGACCGCTGGTGGGTCGATGATGCGTTGCGGCGCAACCGCATCGTCACCCATGATGCCGGCGTCAGCGTCTTTGGCGGCCGGACGGTGCATCTGGTGCCGCGCGATCCGCTGGCGCGCGACGCGGCCGCGGCCGGCGGCGACGCGCTGACCCTGTCGCCGATGCCGGGATTGGTGAAATCGGTCCATGTCTCGGTCGGTCAGCCGGTCAGGACCGGCGACCGGCTGGCGGTGCTGGAAGCGATGAAGATGGAACATGCGCTGACCGCCGCCCGTGACGGCATCGTGGCCGAGGTGCTGGCAGCCGAAGGCCAGCAGGTCGAGGCCGGCGCCGCGCTGATCCGGCTGGAAGAGGAGGCGTCGTGATCCGGCTGCATCATGTGCCCGGCTCGCGTTCGATGCGGGTGCTGTGGCTGATCGAGGAACTGGGGCTTGATTGCCAGATCGTCGTCTGGTCGCTGACCGACGGATCCCTGCGCAGTCCGGAGTTTCTGGCGCTGTCGCCCGCCGGTCGGATCCCTGCCTTGCAGATCGACGGGCGCGCGATCTTCGAATCCGGCGCCATCGTGCAATACCTGACCGAGCGCGAGGGACGGCTGGCGCCGAAACCGGGCGAGTTCGCGCGCGCGGATTTCCTGGAATGGGTCAGTTTCGCCGAGACCCAGGCCAATATTCTTCAGGCGCTGAACATCCAGCATATCTTCCTGCGCCCAGACAGCGCGCGGTCGTTGCCGCTGATGAAGCTGGACACCAGGCGGCTGGCGGTGACGGCGCGGGCGCTGGAAGGGCATCTGTCGCGTCAGGACATGCTGCTGGCAGGTGGCTTTTCGGCGGCTGACTGCATGATGGGTTTCAATATCGAAGCCGTGTTCCGGTTTCTGCCAAAGGCCGAATTCCCGGCACTGGCGGCCTATCGCGACCGGATGACGGCGCGGCCCGCCTATCGCCGTGCGTTGGACAGGGCGGGCGGCGACAGCATCTATCAACGCGAATTCTACGAGCTGCCCGATGCCTGATCACGCCGAGATCTTCGAGATGGGACCGCGAGACGGGTTGCAGAACGAAAAGCGGCTGATCCCGGCGGCGCGGAAGATCGCGCTGGTCGATCTGCTGTCGCTGGCGGGATTCCGGCGCATCGAGGTGACCAGCTTCGTCAGCCCGAAATGGGTGCCGCAGCTGGGCGACGCGGCGCAGGTGATGGCAGGCATCGCGCGGCGGCCGGGGGTCCGCTATGCCGCGCTGACCCCGAACATGAAGGGCTATGAGGCCGCGCGCGAGGCAGGCGCCAGCGAGGTCGCGATCTTCGCCAGCGCCTCGGAGGGGTTCAGCCGCGCCAATCTGAACGCCGGCGTCGCCGAAAGCCTGGACCGTTTCGCGCCGGTCGCGCGGGCCGCGCGCGATGACGGGATCCCGGTCCGCGGCTATGTCAGCGTCGTGACCGATTGTCCCTTCGACGGCCCGACGCCGCCGGGCAATGCGGCACGGGTCGCGGCGGCGCTGCGCGAGATGGGCTGCTACGAGATCAGCCTTGGCGACACGATCGGCCAGGGACGCCCCGAGACCATCGACGCGATGCTGTCGGCGGTGCTGGACGAGGTTCCGGCAAACCGGCTGGCCGGACATTATCACGATACTGCCGGTCGGGCGCTGATGAATATCGACGCCAGCCTCGCGCGCGGGCTGCGGGTCTTCGACGCGGCGGTGGGCGGCCTTGGCGGCTGCCCCTATGCGCCCGGCGCCAAGGGCAATGTCGCGACCGAAAAGGTGGCGCGGCATCTTGAGGCCCTGGGCCATGCGACCGGGCTCGACATGGCGGTCATCGACAGGGCCGCGGCGATGGCGCGCGACATGCGAAAGGAAGCCGATGTCTGAAACGATCCGGATCGAAACCGATTCGCGCGGTGTGGCGACGCTGTCGCTGGCGCGACCGAACAAGCATAACGCCCTGTCACAGGCGATGATGGAGGATCTGACCCGCGCCGCGGCCGGGCTGGGCGCCGATCCGGCAGTGCGCGTGGTGGTGCTGGCCGGAGACGGGGCCAGCTTCTGCGCTGGCGGCGATCTGGCCTGGATGAAGGCGCAGATCGCCGCCGAGGCGGAAACCCGGCGCGCTGGCGCAAGACTGCTGGCGGGAATGCTGTCGGCGCTGAACACGCTGCCGAAGCCGCTGATCGGGCGGGTTCACGGCAATGCCTTCGGCGGCGGGGTGGGGATGATGTCGGTCTGTGACATCGCCATCGCCTCGCTGGAGGCGAAATTCGGTCTGACCGAGGTGAAGCTGGGGCTGATCCCGGCGACCATCGGTCCCTATGTCCTGGCGCGGATGGGCGAGGACAAGGCCCGTCGCGTGTTCTTCTCGGGCCGGATCTTCGGGGCCGAGGAGGCGGTGACGCTGAACCTCGCGGCCCGCGCCGTGCCCGCCGGCGATCTTGACGCCGCGGTCGAGGCCGAGGTGGCGCCGTTCCTGCTGGGCGCGCCGGGCGCCATTGCGGCGGCCAAGGCGCAATGCCGCGCGCTTGGCCCGCGCATCGACGCCGCCGCGATCGAGGACAGCGTCGAGCGGCTGGTGGCGGTGTGGGAGGAAAGGGAGGCGGCCGAGGGGATCGCCGCCTTCTTCGACAAGCGCAAGCCCGACTGGCAAGTGCCGACTTCGCCCGCGTCCTGACACGGTGCCGCGCCGCGCCGGCTCGCCTCCGGGCGCCTGTCAGGCCCTGCGCAGACTTTCGGTCAGCGGTTGCCGGAGATGGGGCGATCTTCACGCCGGGAAGAAGGCTCAGCCGCCGGTATGGCTCATGTGGCGGGGCATCTGGCCCGCCACGTGCTGGCGGGAATAGTCGAAATCGTGGCCCTTGGGCTTGCGGGCGATGGCGCCGCGGATGGCCTCGCGCAGGGGGGCGTCCTCTGCGCTGGCGCGCAGCGGCGCGCGCAGATCGGCACGATCCTCCTGGCCCAGGCACATGTAAAGCTCGCCCGTGCAGGTCACGCGGACACGGTTGCAGCTTTCGCAGAAATTATGCGTCAGCGGCGTGATGAAGCCGATCTTCTGCCCGGTTTCGCGCAGCCGGACATAACGGGCCGGACCCCCCGTGCGTTCGGCCAGATCGACCAGTGTGAAACATTCGGCCAGACGGGCGCGCAGATCGGTCAGCGGCCAATACTGGTCCAGGCGGTCCTCGTTGCCCAGATCGCCCATCGGCATGACCTCGATGAAGGTCAGGTCATGGCCCTCATCGCCACACCAGCGGACCAGATCGAACAATTCGTCGTCGTTCACGCCCTTCAGCGCGACGGCGTTGATCTTGACCCGCAGCCCGGCCGCGCGGGCGGCGCGGATGCCCTCCAGCACCTGCGGCAGCCGGCCCCAGCGGGTGATGGCGGAGAACTTGTCGGCATCCAGCGTGTCCAGCGAGACGTTGACCCGGCGAACCCCGCAATCCACCAGTTCCGGGGCGAAACGGGCCAGCTGGCTGCCGTTGGTGGTCAGCGTCAATTCGTCCAGGCCCGCGCCCAGATGGCGCGACATGGCGCCGAAAAAGCCCATGATCCCGCGCCGGACCAGCGGTTCGCCCCCGGTGATGCGCAACTTGCGCACGCCAAGATCCACGAAGGCGGAACAAAGCCGGTCCAGTTCCTCCAATGTCAGCAATTCGACCTTAGGCAGGAACTGCATATGTTCGGACATGCAATAGACACAGCGGAAATCGCAACGATCCGTCACCGATACCCGAAGATAGGTGATCGGACGGGCAAAAGGGTCGATGAGAGGCGCGGCTTGCATGTCGTCCATGAGCTTCAATCTAGGCGTCTCGGCGCCGGTGCACAAGCATCCGCCGATCACGCAACCGCCGGTGGACGCAGGCGGCGGGGCTGGTCTAACCTGCCCGCGCCACGCCATCCAAGGAACGTCCCGATGCGAATGACAACCCCCGCGATCCTGTCCGTCATGGTCCTTGCCGCCTGCCAGCCCCTGGCGACGACGACAGGTGATCGGCCGTCAAACACGGTGCAACCGGCCAGGATCGAAAGCGATCTTTCACCACAGCAGGTGGCCGCAGCGACCGCGATCACGCGCGCACCGCCACCGCCGCCCTCGGCGCGCGCCTCGGCCCGGCAGCTGGATACGACGACTGCCGAACAAAAGGCCGCCGCCGCCGGGGCGCCCGAGGCGGCCGAGACCAGGCTGGGCAGCACCGTCGCCTCGCTGGGCGATCCGACGCAGGGCGGGTTCTGGATCAAGACACCGCTGGTCAAGGCGCGCGGCATCGGGCGGATCGTGAATCCCGCCAACGGCAAATCGGCCAAGGTCGATCTGATCCCGCTGGCGGGCGGTGGGTCGGGCAGTCAGGTCTCGCTACCGGCGCTGCAACTGATCGGCGTGTCGCTGACCGAACTGCCGACGATCGAGGTCTACAAATCCTGACAAGCCGCCCGGTGCGCCTGTAATTCGGGTCCCTCGGGCGCGACACGCGACATCGGTTGCCGCGGGATCACATCTTCCATGACCGGGCGTTCCGCTCCGGCCGCGAGAAAACCCTGGCTGCGACGGCAAGAAGGCGGTGGCAGCGGGCTTGCCCGGCGGCTAAAAGGCCCTCGCAACGAACAGGTGTCCCATGTCCCATACCGCCGAACCGTGTCCCATGACCTCGCGTCGCAGCGGCCCGCTGAAGGGCGTGGCGCAGGTGCCTGGCGACAAGTCGATCAGTCACCGGGCGCTGATCCTGGGGGCGTTGTCGGTGGGCGAGACGCGGGTAACCGGCCTTCTGGAAGGGCAGGACGTGTTGGATACGGCAAGGGCGATGGCGGCTTTCGGCGCGCAGGTCGAACGGCTGGGCGCGGGCGAATGGTCGGTGCATGGCGTGGGCGTGGGTGGCTTTGCCGAACCCGAAGGCATCATAGATTGCGGCAATTCCGGCACCGGGGTGCGGCTGATCATGGGGGCGATGGCCACGACCCCGATCACCGCGACCTTCACCGGCGATGCCAGCCTGTCGCGGCGCCCGATGGCGCGGGTCACCGATCCGCTGTCGGCCTTTGGCGCGCAGATCACGGCGCGCGAGGGCGGACGGCTGCCGATCACCATCCAGGGCGCCGCCGATCCGGTTCCGCTGCGCTATCGCACGCCGGTCGCCAGTGCGCAGATCAAGTCGGCCATCCTTTTGGCCGGCCTGAATTCGCCCGGCGAGACGGTGGTGATCGAGGCCGAACCCACGCGCGATCATTCCGAACGGATGCTGGCGGGGTTCGGCGCCCAGATCCGGACCGAAACGACGGATCAGGGCCACGTCGTCACGCTGGCGGGCCGGCCCGAGTTGCGGGCGCAGCCGGTCGCCGTGCCACGCGACCCATCCAGCGCGGCCTTTCCGGTGGCGGCGGCGCTGATCGTGCCGGGATCGCAGGTCCGGGTGCCCGGTGTCAGCCGCAATCGGACGCGCGACGGGCTGTATGTGACGCTGCTGGAAATGGGCGCCGACATCGCCTTCGAGAACGAACGCGAAGAGGGCGGCGAGCCGGTGGCCGATCTGGTCGTGCGCCACGGGCCGCTGACGGGCGTGACCGTCCCGGCGGACCGCGCCGCCAGCATGATCGATGAATTTCCGATCCTGTCGGTCATCGCCGCTTTCGCGGAAGGCAGGACGGTCATGAACGGGGTTGCGGAATTGCGGGTCAAGGAAAGCGACCGAATCGACGCGATGGCGCGGGGACTTGCGGCAAACGGCGTCGAGGTCGAGGAAACCCGCGACACGATGGTCGTGCACGGCATGGCGACGGTGCCCGGAGGCGCCAGCGTGGTCACGCATCTGGACCACCGGATCGCGATGTCCTTCCTGATCCTCGGGCTTGCGGCCCAGGCCCCGGTCAGCATCGACGATGCCAGCCCCATCGCCACGTCCTTCCCCGATTTCCTGCCGCTGATACAGGGCCTCGGCGGCGATCTGGGCTAGGTCTGCTCGTCAAGCTTGGCTTCGATATTGTTGCCGTCGGGATCCAGCAGAAAGGCCGCGTAATAGCCCGGATGATAATCGCGCAGGCCGGGCGCGCCGTTGTCGCGTCCGCCCGCGGCAAGCCCGGCTGAATGAAAGGCCGCGACCTCTTCGCGCGAACGGGCGCGAAAGCACAGATGAAGGCGGCTGGGGGGTGTGATGTTGTCGGACTGATCCAGATAAAGCGGGCCGATCTCCAGCCAGTCGCGACCGCGGCGGATGTCCGCGCCCCGGCCCAGGGCGTTCAGGATGGCCACATAGAACGAAACGCCCCGGTCGAAATCGGACAGGCGCAGATGGATATGGTCGATCAGGTCGCTGTCGTCGTGCATGAATGGCTCCGGTCGGCAAAACGCATGACCGGGACAAAGGTTCAGCACCGAATCCTGTCCGCAAAAGCGTCATCCTGTTTCGGCGCGTCCCATCACATATGGCAGGCGGCGTTCGTCCCGGACTGCGCCAGGTCGCGCCGCCAAAAGAGAACAGCCCGTCCTTGATTCTGCCGCTTCCACGGGCGGGCCTGGAGGGATGGGATGCTGGTAGGCCCGGAGGGACTTGAACCCCCAACCAAGGCGTTATGAGCGCCCTGCTCTGACCAATTGAGCTACAGGCCCGTAGCGCGCGATCTGACTAAAGCGGCCGGCAGGCGCGGTCAAGCGCGTTGGCCCGTTGCCCAGAGCCCCGCCATCCGCTATCGGGGGGCGCGACATTCCAGCCGGGGACGGGCCGATGACGAAGAACGGGATCAGCTATCGCGATGCAGGCGTGGATATCGACGCGGGAAACGCGCTGGTTGATCGGATCAAACCCGCGGCAGCCGCCACCGCGCGGGCCGGTGTGATGGACGCGCTTGGCGGCTTTGGCGCCCTGTTCGACCCGGCCGCCGCGGGCTATGACGATCCGGTCCTGGTGGCCGCGACCGATGGCGTCGGCACCAAGCTGCGGATTGCCATCGACACCGGGCATCTGGATGCGATCGGCCAGGATCTGGTCGCGATGTGCGTGAACGATCTGGTCTGTCAGGGTGCCGAGCCGCTGTTCTTTCTTGATTATTTTGCGACCGGCCGGCTTTCGGTCGATCAGGCCGCGCGGGTCGTCGAAAGTATCGCGCGGGGATGCCGGATGGCCGGCTGTGCCCTGATTGGTGGCGAGACGGCGGAAATGCCCGGCATGTATCACGATGGCGATTTCGACCTGGCCGGTTTCGCCGTCGGCGCGATGCGGCGTGGCACCGCCTTGCCCGCCGATGTGGGATTGGGCGATGTGCTGCTGGGCCTGTCCTCGGACGGGGTTCATTCCAACGGCTATTCGCTGGTTCGCAAGGTCGCAAAGCGCGCCGGCCTCGGCTGGGACGATGCCGCGCCTTTCGCCCGGGGCTCGCTGGGTCAGGCGCTGCTGGTGCCGACGCGGCTTTATGTCAAACCCGCGCTGGCCGCGATCCGCGCAGGCGGGGTTCACGGGCTGGCCCATATCACCGGCGGCGGCATCACCGAAAATCTGCCGCGCATCCTGCCCCGGGGCCTGGGCGCCCAGATCGACCTTGGCGCATGGCCCTTGCCGCCGGTCTTCGGCTGGCTGGCACAGGCGGGTGGCATCGGGCGGGACGAGATGCTGAAAACCTTCAACAGCGGAGTGGGCATGGTCCTGTCGGTCGCCGCCGACCGCGCCGACGCGCTGACCGCGGTGCTGGCCGATCAGGGCGAGCGCGTCCACCGGATCGGCCGCGTGACGGAGGGCGAGGGGGTGCGCTACAGCGGAACGCCTGCGTGAAGCGCGTTGCGATCCTGATCTCTGGCGGCGGATCGAACATGGTCCGGCTGGCCGAGGACATGACGGGCGATCATCCTGCGCGGCCGGTTCTGGTCGTCTCGAACGATCCCGCCGCCTCGGGCTTGGCCAGGGCCGCCGCGATGGGCATCCCGACCGCCGCGATCGACCACCGCGCCTATCCCGGCGACCGCGCGAGGTTCGAGGCCGCGCTGCTTCGCCCGCTGCTTCGGGCGCGGCCCGACATCATCTGCCTCGCCGGCTTCATGCGCGTTCTGACCCCTGATTTCGTGCAGCTTTTCGCCGGTCGGATGCTGAACATCCATCCTTCTCTGTTGCCAAAATACCCCGGCCTGCACACCCATGCCCGCGCCATCGCTGCCGGCGATGCCGAAGCCGGCGCGAGCGTGCACGAGGTGATCGCCGATCTGGATGCGGGTCCGGTTCTGGGGCAGGCACGGGTGCGTGTCGAGCCCGGCGACACGCCCCGCAGCCTTGCCGCGCGGGTGCTGGCGCAGGAACATCGCCTCTATCCGGCCGTGCTGCGCCGTTTCGCCGCAGGCGACCGGACTCCGCTGATGCTCTAGCGTCGCGGGCGCAGCCGGTTCATCAGCCCGTCCTTCAGAACGAAGTGATGATAGAGCGCGGCGGCCACATGCAGTCCCGCCAGTACCAGCAGCAGGTCCGTCAGCAACACGTGCAGGTCGCCCGCGCGGCCGATTCCGCCGAACCAGGCGGCCAGCCCGGCCAGCGGGATCGCGATCAGCACGATATGGAGCAGGGCGTGAATCAGCACCGCGACCCTGTCCAGCCCGGCACGGCCGTGCGGAGCGGCCGGCGCGCGGCGGCGCAGGGCCAGCCGCCAGATCGTGATGGCCAGGATCGTCACGCCGACGACCAGATGGGCCAGGGCGACCGGCCCCAGAACCTTATCACCGCCGCGCATGAGCCGGCCGAAGGCCTGTCCCATCGGCCCGTTCCACAGATATTGAAAGATCACCAGCAGCACGATCGTCCAGTGCAGCACGATCTGTTGCGTCGTATATCGGAACATCGGTGTTTTCCTTTTTCGTCAGGATCGAGATGGCGGTCAGGCCGGGTTCTCCAACGGAACGCAAAAGCCGGACGTCATGGCAGCCACAGGGCCGACAGGGCGGTGAGGGGATCGTTCTCGGACCAGATTTCCGCGCCGATGCCGATGAAATCCGTCACTGGCGACAGATCCGCGATCAGGGCGCGATCAATCGCGCCCTCGGCAACGACCGGCACCTCGATCATCTCGGACCACCACTGGAACAGGTCCAGCGGGGCGGGGCCGCCGCGCCCAAGCGCGGTGTCGCCGACCGGGCCGAAGCTGACGTAATCCGCCCCCGCCTCGGCCGCGTTCATCCCCTCGTGTCGCGAGGTTCCGCAGAAGGCGCCGACGATGGCGTCGGCGCCCAGATCCTTGCGTGCGGCGCGGACGCCGCGCGCGCCGTCGGTCAGGTGCACCCCGTCAAGCCCGTGCCGCTGGGCCAGCCTGACATGATCTTCGATCACCACCGCCACGTCACGGTTATGGGCGATCTCGCGCGCCAGATCGGCGAGGCGGCCCAGTTCGTCCTCTTCCGCGCCCGCGCGGATGCGCAGACAGGCGGGGGGAAAGCGGTCCATCACCTCGGTCAGCAGCGGCCCCAGGGCCGAGGCCTGCGCGCCGGCGGGGGTCATCAGGTAAAGCTGCGGCGTGTCGGTCATGGGAAACTCCATCGGTTCCCCTGCAGATAGCGCAGCTTGCCGCCCGCTGCCAGACGGACTATGCGGACGGCCATGCAGCACGATCCGCGCCAGCCCGTCATCATCCTGGTTCGCCCGCAGATGGGCGAGAATATCGGCGCCGCGGCGCGCGCCATGCTGAATTTCGGCCTGACCGAGATGCGGCTGGTCGATCCGCGCGACGGCTGGCCCAACCCCAGGGCCATTGCCATGGCCTCGGGGGCGGCAGGGCAGGTGCTGGATCATGCCCGGATCCATCCGACCCTGGCCGAGGCGATGGAAGGGATCGATTATGCTTTCGCCACCACCGCCCGCGGCCGCGAACTGTCGAAGCCGGTCTTCACCCCCGCCGCCGCGATGGACAAGGCGCGCCGTCATGACGGCCGCAGCGCGATCGTCTTCGGCCCCGAACGCGCCGGGCTGGAAAACGACGACGTGGCGCGTGCCAATGCCATCGTCACCGTGCCGGTCAATCCGGCTTTTCCGTCGCTTAACCTGGCGCAGGCGGTGCTGCTGATGGGCTATGAATGGGGCCGCGACACTTTGCCGCCCGAGCCCGCGCCGCATCGGCGCAAGGCCGATGCCGAGTGGCTTGCGGATCGGGTCGAGATCGAACGGCTGGGCGATCACTACGAGGAAAAGCTGGCCCAAGCGGGGTTCTTCTTTCCCGAAACCAAGGCCGCGGCGATGCGGCTGAACCTGCGCAACATGTGGTCGCGGCTGGTGCTGACGCGCGGCGATGTCCGCATCCTGCACGGCGTCCTGCGCCAATTGACCCGCCGCTAGGCGCGACCTAACCTCCGCCCCAGTTGAAGGAGCCGATCATGGCCAAGCGCCCCGTTTTCGAGGAAGTCTCGGACCCAGGTGCCAGCACCCGCCCGGTGACGCGGACCGGCATCATCGACGCCGCGCCGCGCGGCGCGCGCCGGGCGATCCGGGTCTGGCTGATGGTGTTGTTCGTCATGGTCGCCGCGATGATCGCGCTTGGCGGCGCGACGCGGCTGACCGGATCGGGCCTTTCGATCACCGAATGGGCGCCCGTCACCGGCGCGCTGCCGCCGATGGACGCGGCCCGGTGGCAATCCGAATTCCAAGCCTACCAGCAGATCCCGCAATATCGCGAGGTCAATCCCGACATGGATCTGGCTGGCTTCAAGCGAATCTATTGGTGGGAATGGTCCCATCGCCTGCTGGGCCGCACCGTGGGACTGATCTGGGCGCTCGGCTTCTTCGGCTTTCTGCTGACCCGCCGCATACCGGCGGGCTGGACGCAGCGATTGCTGGGAATCGGCCTTCTGGGCGGGCTTCAGGGGGCGATCGGCTGGTGGATGGTCAGTTCCGGTCTGGCCGAGGGGATGGTGCGCGTGGCCTCTTACCGGCTGGCGACGCATCTGGGGATCGCCTTCATCATCCTGGGTCTGATTGCCTGGTATGTGCTGATGCTGGGCCGGTCCGAAGCGGACCTGCTGCGAGCAAGGCGCGCGGGCGAGCGCAGGCTGTTCGGCATGGCCACCGGCCTGATGCATCTGGCCTTCGTGCAGATCCTGATCGGCGCGCTGGTCGCGGGCATCGATGCGGGCCGCCAATATACCGGCTGGCCGACCATGGGCGGCGAATGGATCCCCTCTGCGATCTGGGATTCCTCGCTGGGTTGGCGCAATCTGTTCGAAAACCCGGCCCTGGTGCAGTTCGTCCACCGCATGACCGGCTATCTGCTGGCGATCTTCGCGGTGGTGGTCTGGCTGCGCGCGCGGCGTTCGCCCCATCCGGTGACGCGCGGGGCCTTTACCGCGATGATCGTCATGGTGGCGGTGCAGGTGGGCCTGGGCATCATGAACGTGATCAACGCCTCGCCCCTGTCGCTGGCCCTGACCCACCAGCTGGGCGCGGTGGCGCTGTTCGTGCTGATCATCCGGGCCCGCCACCACGCCCGCTACCCGCATCAAACCTCGCTGAGGGGGAAAACCCGATGAGCGCCCTGGACGAATTGCTGAGCTTTCAGCGTCAGACCGAAGCCCTGTCCTCGGTCGCCGAGCGGCTGGGCTGGGATCAGGAAACCGTCATGCCGCGCGGCGCGGTGGAACAGCGGGCCGAGGAAATGGCCGCGATGGAATCGGTGCTGCACGAACGCCGCACCGATCCGCGCCTTGGCGAATGGCTGGACGCGGCCCGCCCACAGACCGGGCCCGACATCCGCATCGTCGAGTTGATCGGTCGCGACTATGCCCGCAGGATCCGCATCCCGGCCCGCCTCGCGACCGAACTGGCGCGCGTGACCTCGCTGGCGCAAGGCATCTGGGCCGAGGCGCGTGCCAATGACGCGCCCGAGGACTTTCTGCCGACGCTGGATCAGGTGCTGCTGCTGAAACGCGAGGAGGCCGCGGCGCTGGCCGATGGCGGCGATCTCTATGATGCGCTGCTGGAGGATTACGAGCCCGGCACGACCGGGGCCGAAATCGCCGGCCTGTTCGACGCGATGCGGCCGCGCCTGGTCGCGCTGCGCGAGGATGTGCTGGGCGCCGAGCGCCAGCCCCAGACGCTGCAGGGGCATTTCCCGCAGGAAACCCAGCTTCGGCTGGCCCGCACCTGCGCGACGGCCTTCGGCTATGACTGGACGCGGGGGCGGATGGACATGGCGGTCCATCCCTTCAGCAGCGGCCGCTGGCAGGACAGCCGCATCACCACGCGCGTGGTCGAGCCCGAGCCGTTCAACTGCATCTATTCCACCATCCACGAGGTCGGCCATTCCAGTTATGAGCTTGGGATCGACCCCGACTATGCCTTCACGCCGCTGGGACGCGGCGTCTCGATGGGGGTCCACGAAAGCCAGAGCCGCATCTACGAGAACCAGATGGGGCGCGGCCGGGCCTTTGCAGGCTGGCTGTTCAACCGCATGTCGGATGCCTTCGACGGGTTGAACATCCAGGATGCCGATGCCTTCCATGCGACCGTCAACAAGGTCACACCGGGCTATATCCGCACCGAATCCGACGAAATCCAGTATAACCTGCACATCATGCTGCGCTTCGACCTGGAACGCGACCTGATTTCCGGACGGCTGGACACGCGCGATCTGGTCGAGGCGTGGAACGCCCGTTTTCTCGGGGATTTTGGCGTTGCGGTGAACCGGCCCGCCAATGGCCTTTTGCAGGACGTTCATTGGTCGGTTGGCCTGTTCGGCTATTTCCCGACCTATGCGCTTGGCAATGTCTATGCGGGCTGCCTGAACGCCGCGATGCGCGAGGCCGTCCCGGATCTGGACGCTGCACTGGCCCAGGGCGACGCGGCGCCGGGGGTCGAATGGATGCGCGAAAACGTGCAGCGCCATGGCGGTTTGTATCCGCCGCGCCACTTGATCGAACAGGCAACCGGCCGACCCGTCACGCCCGAACCGCTGCTGGATTATCTGGAAGAAAAATTCGGTCGTATCTACGGGCTTTGACGGGCGCCATCCCGTCCGCGCGGAAATGGGGCCGCCACGCCTGGCGGTTGCGTCCGGCCGCGTGATCTGTCAGGCCCTGTTCCATCACGGTGTTTTTACCAAAGAAGGGGCGAAGCCATGGCAACCGGAGTCTGGATCAGCCTGATCCTCTATTTTCTGCTGATGCTGGCCATCGGCGTCTACGCTTGGCGGAAATCGACCTCCAGCTCCGAGGAATACATGCTGGGCGGACGCAACCTGCCACCGGCGGTCGCGGCGCTGTCTGCCGGCGCCTCGGACATGAGTGGATGGCTGCTGCTGGGCCTGCCCGGCGCGCTTTATGCCGCCGGGCTTGTCGAATCCTGGATCGGGATCGGGCTTTTCGTCGGCGCGCTGGTCAACTGGATCGTGGTGGCGCCGCGACTGCGCGAACAGACCGAACGCTACGACAATTCGCTGACCATTCCTGGATTTCTCGCCAACCGCTTCCCGACGCAAGCCCTGACGCTTCGCGTCATCTCGGCCGTGGTGATCGTGGTGTTCTTCGCCGTCTATACCGCATCGGGCCTGGTCGGCGGCGGCAAGCTGTTCCAATCGGCCTTCGGCGGCAATTATCAGGCGGGCGTGTGGCTGACGCTGGGGGTCGTGCTGGCCTATACGGTGATCGGCGGCTTTCTTGCCGTCAGCCTGACCGATTTCGTCCAGGGCTGCATCATGATGCTGGCGCTGATCATCATGCCGCTGGTGGTGCTGATGGGCCCTGGCGGCGGCGGCTTCGATCAGGCGCGCGAGACCCTGGCGGGGGTCGATCCCGAATTTCTTTCGCTGACCCGGGGGCTGACCGTCGTGGGCTTTCTGTCGGCGGTGACCTGGGGGCTGGGCTATTTCGGCCAGCCCCACATCATCGTCCGCTTCATGGCGGTGCGCAGCGTCCGCGAGGTGCCGATGGCCCGCAATATCGGAATGGGCTGGATGGCGATTTCGCTGCTGGGTGCGGTCGGTCTGGGCATTTTCGGTCGCGCCTATGTGGTGCGCAACGGCCTGACCGTCGAAGACCCCGAGACGATCTTCATTCTGCTGGCCGATCTGCTGTTCCATCCGCTGGTTACGGGCTTTCTGTTCGCCGCCCTGCTGGCCGCGATCATGAGCACCGTCAGCAGCCAGCTTCTGGTCTCGTCCAGTTCGCTGACGGAAGATTTCTACCGGCTGTTCTTCGATCGCGACGCGGACGAGAAGATGCTGGTCATGGTCGGTCGCATCGCGGTGCTGGCGGTCGGCATTGTCGCGGCCTTCATCGCCCGCGATCCGAATTCAAGCGTGCTGTCGCTGGTTTCGAATGCCTGGGCCGGGTTCGGCGCCGCCTTCGGACCGCTGATCATCCTGTCGCTGACATGGTCGCGCATGACCGGACTGGGCGCGGTGGCCGGGCTGGTCGTGGGCGCGGTGACGGTCATGATCTGGATATGGGCGGGCCTCAATTCCAGCTTCCTCGGCGGACCGGGCGTCTACGAGATCATTCCGGGTTTCCTGCTGGCGGGACTTGCCATTATCGGCGTCAGCCTGATGACCGAGGCCAGGGGCGAATTCCGGCCCTTGACCGGAGGCTGAGCGCGCGATCGCGCCGCCGCCGGTGCGATTCCTGTCCCAGGCGGACGGCCGGGTGCTACTCGGCCGCCTTCGCCATCGGATTGTTCGGATGCGTCGTCCAGTTGGCATAGTCGGCGCGCCGGATGCCCGTGCGCCTGTCCAGCTCGCCCGGCTCCAGTTCGCGCATGGTGATGCAATCCTCGACCGGGCAGACATCGACGCAGAGGTTGCAGGCGACGCATTCTTCCTCGATCACCTCGAAGATGCGACCGGGCTTCATCGCGATGGCCTGGTGGCTGGTATCCTCGCAGGCGGCATAGCAGCGCCCGCATTTGATGCAGGCGTCCTGGTCGATCACCGCCTTGGTGACATAGTTCAGGTTCAGGTAGCGCCAGTCGGTGACATTGGGGACTGCCCGTCCGATCAGGTCCGGCAGGCCCATTTCGTGGCTGTCCAGATAATCGCGCAGCCCGCTGATCATGTCCTGCACCACCTTGAAGCCATAGGTCATCGCCGCCGTGCAGACCTGCACATTTCCCGCCCCGAGCGCCATGAATTCGGCCGCGTCGCGCCAGGTCGTGATACCGCCGATGCCGCTGATCGGCAGCCCGCGCGTGTCCGCGCCGCGCGCGATTTCCGACACCATGCTCAGCGCGATCGGCTTGACTGCCGGCCCGCAATACCCGCCATGCGCACCCTTGCCGTCGATCGTGGGCTGCGGCGCGAACAGATCCAGATCGACCGAGGTGATGCTGTTGATCGTGTTGATCAGACTGACCGCGTCGGCCCCGCCGCGCCGGGCAGCCTCGGCCGGTTTGCAGATATCGGTGATGTTCGGCGTCAGCTTCACGATGCAGGGCATCCGCGAATATTGCTTGACCCAGCGTGTCACCATCTCGATATAGT
Organism: Paracoccus sp. L-17; assembly: GCF_056857655.1. NCBI lineage: Bacteria > Pseudomonadati > Pseudomonadota > Alphaproteobacteria > Rhodobacterales > Paracoccaceae > Paracoccus > Paracoccus sp. L-17. The sequence goes on along the minus strand of NZ_JBSXNM010000046.1, from coordinate 313,417 downwards.
CCGGCACCTGTCCGACCGCGCTGCCCATGCCGCGTTCGGACATCCCGTGCGGGCAGCCGAAATTCAGTTCGACCCCGTCGGCGCCGGTATCCTCGATCTGGCTCAGGATCCTGCGCCAGCTATCCTCGTCGCAGGGCACCATCAGGCTGATGACCAGTGCCCGATCGGGATAGTCGCGCTTGACCTGCTTGATCTCGCGCAGGTTCACCTCCAGCGGGCGGTCGGTGATGAGTTCGATGTTGTTCAGGCCCAGAACCCGCCGGTCATTGCCATGGATCACGCCGTATCGCGGGCCGTTGACGTTCACGACGGGCGGTCCCTCGCTGCCCAATGTCTTCCACACGACCCCGCCCCATCCGGCCTGAAAGGCCCGTCGGACGTTGTATTCCTTGTCGGTGGGCGGGGCCGAGGCCAGCCAGAACGGATTGGGAGACTTGATCCCGATAAAGTCGCTGCGCAGATCAGCCATCGCTTGTCCTTCCTTCCAACGGGCCAGACGGGCCGGGCCTATTTCAGCTATTTGCGGTCGATGGGGCAATCCTTGTCTTGGCCGCGCGGTCCGGCAGCAGCCGGATCATCGTGACCCCACCCCGCAGCAGGCCATAGACGAAAAGACGGTTTCTCGATCATGGCCGGTCCTTCCGTCATGGCGACAGGCTCAGGTGAATATCTTCCGCGGCATCGCGGCCCTGGGCCACCGCCGTCACCGTCAGGTCGTCGCCGCCGGCCGCGCAGTCGCCGCCCGCCCAGACCTTGTCGAGGCTGGTCCGGCCGGGGCCGGTGACGGCGATCTTGCCGCCCTCCAGCGCCGGCGATCCGGGCGCCTCGTCCAGCCGCTGTCCGATGGCGCGAAACAATTGGTCGGCCTTCAGCCGGAATCGCTGGTCGGTCATGACCAGACCTTCGGGACTGTCCTCGGTATAGCAGAATTCCACCTCTGCGACAGCGCCGTCGCCATGGATTGCCACCGGCGCGGCGTTGTGGATGATGCGCACGCCGGATGCGCTGGCATGATCCTGTTCGTGCCGGCTGGCGGTCATCCGGTCCTGCCCGCGCCGATAGACCATGGTCACGTTTTCGGCCCCCAGCAGTTTCGACTGCACGGCGGCATCGATCGCGGTCATTCCGCCGCCGATCACCACGACATCCCGGCCGACGGCCAGGCCGGCCAGATCCGCGGCCTGCCGCAGTTCGGCGATGAAATCCACCGCGTCGCCGACATTGCCGATTCCTTCATCGCCGGTCCGCAGGGCGTTCGTGGCGCCAAGGCCGATCGCCAGGAAAACCGCGTCGTAGTCCGCCGTCAGACCTTCCAGTGTCAGATCGCGGCCAAGGGCCTTGCCGGTCTCGATGGTGATCCCGCCAATGCCCAGCAGCCATTCGATTTCCGCCTGGGCAAAGCCGTCCACGGTCTTGTAGCTGGCGATGCCGTATTCGTTCAGACCGCCGGGCTTGTCGCGCGCCTCGAAGATCACGACCTCATGGCCCTTGGCCGCCAGCCGATGCGCGCAGGACAGGCCCGCAGGTCCCGCGCCGACGACGGCGATCCGCCTGCCGGTCGGCGCGCCCCGCCGGAACGGATGGCCCGGCCTGGCCATCAGCCCATCGGTGGCGTGGCGCTGCAGCGCGCCGATCTCGACCGGTCTGCCCTCGGCCTCCATCCTGACGCAGGCGCCCTCGCACAGGTTTTCGGTCGGGCAGACGCGGGCGCACATACCGCCCAGGATATTGGCGTGGAAGATGGTCATCGCCGCCGCATCCGGCGTTCCGGTCGCGATCTGGCGGATGAACAGCGGAATGTCGATGGCGGTGGGACAGGCCGTTATACAGGGCGCGTCGTGACAGAAATAACAGCGATCGGCGGCGACCTGTGCCTCGTGCGCGGTCAGAGGCGGGGCAATGTCGCGGAAATTCAGCGCCAGATCCTCGGGCGCAAGACGGCCCGGGACGATGCCTGGCGACAACCTGGCTTGGGACATTCGTGTCTCCTGGCTCACCTGTTGGTCAGGTTCAGGCTGGCACAGATGCGTTTTTTTATCAAATGGTAAAATCAACCCGCCCGAGTCGCGTCCCGGATCGAGCCCGGAAGGTCCAGGATGGCCGCCAATCCGCCCGTCGGCGCCCGTTCAAGCCGCAACTCGCCGCCGTGCAGCGCGGCCAGGTCGGCGACGATGGCAAGGCCCAGGCCGGCGCCGGGAGGGCCTGTTTCGTCCAGTCGCGCACCGCGGATCAACGCGCGCGGCGCGTCGGTTTCGGCCAGGCCGGGGCCGTCATCCTCGATGGCGATCAGAACCCGCCCTTGTCCTGCGCTGATGCGAAAGACCAGACATGAGCGGCCCCATTTCACCGCGTTCTCGGCCAGGTTGCCGATCATCTCTTCCAGATCCTGCCGTTCGCCGAAGAAGTCGGCAGCGGCAGCGGCAGGGTCCAGGATCCGCGCGGTCATGCCCTTGTCGGCCATCGGGTGACGCAGCACGATGAGGATGTCGTCGATCACCTGGGCAATCGCGGTGCGCTGTCCCAGGGTCGCGGGCTGGGCCGCACGGGCGCGCCGCAGATGCCAGCCGATCAGCCGGTCCATGCGCGCGATCAGCGCCTGTCCGCGATGATCGCCCGGCAGATCGTTGGCCAGCGCCGCCAGCGGCGTTTTCAGCGAATGGGCCAGATTGCCCAGATGCCGCCGCGACCGCGCCAGGAGGGTGGCGTTCTGGTCCAGCGCGGCGTTGATCTCGGCCGTCAGGGGGCGCAGTTCCGACACGTCGGGCAGGGGCAGGCGATGGGTCCGGCCCTCGCGCACCCGACGCAGATCGGCGCCCAGCGAATCGAGGCTGCGCAGCCCGACGGCCACCTGAACGACGGTGCCCCCCGCCAGCCCAAGACCCAGGATCGCCAGCGAAATCGCCAGAGGGCGCCGGATCTGGCGCAGGCTGGCGCGGATTTCGTCAGCCGGCGCTGTGACGGTCACGGCGACGCGGGCATCGCTGTCGGGGATGGTCAGTTCTTGCCGCGACACCCGCAGATGGGCGCCATCCGCGCCGCGTCCCGGCCGGCCGGCATAGCTGCCCGGCGGGCCTTGAAGCCGCCCGTCCAGCAACGAGGGCGATCGCGCCACCGCCCGGCCGTCCGCTGCAACCTGCCAATACCAGCCGCTGAAGGGCAGGCCGAAGCGGGCGTCGGCGGGCGGCGTCGCGACCGCAATCCGGTTATCGGCGCCGACCTCGAGTCCGGCGATCAGCGAATCCGCAGCCGCCCTCGTTTCGGCGTCGAAACGGTCGGTGACGAAATCGTCCAGCAGATTCGAGATGACCAGGAACGCCGCCAGCAGGGCCGCCCCAAGCCAGACCGCCGCCAGAACCAGCAGTCGCCCCCGGATCGAGCGCATCATGGGAGCGCCCGCAGGACATAGCCCTCGCCCCGCCGCGTCTGGATCAGGCCGTCGCCGATCTTGCGGCGAAGGCGGCCGATCACGACCTCGATCGACTTGAAGTCGCGATCGGTATCGGCCTCGTAGAGGTGGTCCGACAATTCGGTCCGGCTGACGACGCGATTCTGGTGGTGGATCAGATAGGACAGGATGCGCGCCTCGAAGGCGGTCAGTTTCAGTGCCACGCCGTCGCGGGTGATGACGCCCAACTGGCTGTCCAGCCGCAGCGGGCCTGCGGCGATCACGGAGCGGGCATGACCGGCCGCGCGCCGGATCAGGGTTCGCGCGCGCAAAACGACCTCGTCCAGGCGGAAGGGCTTGACGGCATAATCGTCGGCGCCCGCGCGAAAGCCCGCGACCTTGTCGGTCCAGTCGCCGCGCGCCGTCAGGATCAGCACCGGCATGTGGATTCCCTGTTCGCGCCAGCGGGTCAGAACCTCGATCCCCGACAGGCCCGGCAGGCCAAGATCAAGGATCGCCACGTCATAGCATTCGGTCGCGCCCAGAAACTCTCCGGCCTCGCCGTCGCCGGCATGATCGGTCACAAAGCCCGCATCCTTCATCGCCTGCGAAAGCTGCCCGGACAGAACCGGGTCATCCTCGACAATCAGCGCGCGCATTCAATCCTCGTCATCATCTGTCAGCTAGGGCCGGTCCTTGCCGCGACGCAGCGCCTGCAATTGTCCGCGACCGGCCACTTCCAGAAAACGACCGGTGCGGGCATCCAGCCGGATTCGCAGAAGGTTGCCTTCGGGCGTGAGGAGGCGGAATTCATAGACCAGCGCCGCACCCAATTCGTGTTCCCGGGGGCTGGGGCGGCGAATCTCGGCCCCGACAAGGCGGCCGGCATAGCGGTCGCTGACGCGCCGGGCCAGACGGTCGAAGGGCAGCGGCTGAAAATCCTGCGCCATCGCGGCGGGCTGGCGGGCGAGGGGAAGGGAAAAACCGGCCCCGAGGGACAGGATGGCGATCAGCAGCAGGGGCAGGACATTGCGGCGCATGGATCATCTATGCCGACTTGCCACCCAATGGAAACCAAATGGCCGGTTGGTCCTTGGTTCGGCATGATTGTCCTAGAACCGATTCGTCCCGGCCATGCAAAGGCCGGAGAGTTGACGAAAGGAAAGACGATGAGAAGAATTCAACTGGGAACCTCTGCCGTGATCCTGGCGCTGATGGGCGCGATCGGCACCGGCGCGTTGGCGCAGGACCAGGCCCCCGCCACGGCGCAATCCAGTCCGCAGACGCAGCTGCCGCAGGCTTTGGGCGCGTTGAACCTGACCGACATCGCGACGCGCGAGGCCCGGCACGGCGGCAACCGCATCGAGGGCAACCTGCCCGAAGGCGGTGAGATCCAAGCCGTCATCGACGAGAGCGGCAATCTCGTCATGGTCGATGTGGACGACGCCGCGATGCCGCAATCGCTGATCGACGCGATGCTGCCGCAGAGCGTGCGCGACAATGCGGTTTTCGGCCAGTTCGCAACGATCGGCAAGCTGGCCACGATGGATTCGCGCGTGATGATCGGCGGCGAGGATGCGGATGGAGAGGATCTGCGCGCGGGCTTCGACGCCGAGGGCCGGCTGTTGCGCTTTGGCCGCGAGGATGGTGACGGCCGGCGTTTCGGGCGCGGTCCGGAACGCGGTGAGCACGGCGGCAAGGACGAATCACGTAAGGGTCGCGGCCCGGGCATGATGGGCGGCCATGACGGCGACAGGGAAGGTCCGCGCGGCGGTGATCGTCGCGGTGAACGCCCCGGCGAGGGGCCGGGCCGGGCGCCGATGATGGATCGCGCGGCGATCGACAAGGTGCTGGGCGATGCGGGCTACACCGATCTGGCCCAACCCCGCCGCGCCGGTCCGCGCTTTGCCCTGGATGCAACCAATCCCGCGGGCGAACAGGTCACGCTGGAAATCGACGCCAAGGGCGACATCCTGCGCGAAACCGCGCGCTAGGACATGAAGCGGCGGTCCCGACGGGGGCCGCCGCGCCATTCGATGATAGAGGCGTCAAACGATATAACGGTCGCGCCGGTGATTGATCGCGATCACCAGGTTCAGGACCACCGCCCCCAGAAAACTCCAGGCGACAGTGATCGGGTCGCGCAGGCTCAGCGCGATCAGGAACAGGGCCGCGTCGAACGCCATCTGCACCCAGCCCGCGCGGAACCCGGTCGCGTCCTGAATGTAGAGCCCGACGATCCCGATCCCGCCCAGCGACGAGCCGTGCCGGAACAGCGCCAGCAAGCCGGCACCGGTCAGGCAGCCGAACAGCACCGCGCCCACGGCCGGATGCACGGGTCCGAATTGCATCAGCGAGGGCAGGACCATGGTCAGCACGGATAACAGCGCCACCGCGGCAAAGGACTTGGCCACGAAGACAGGGCCGAAACGTTTCCAGCCCAGCCAGTAGAAGGGCAGGTTGACGACAAAGAAGACCGGGCCGAATTCCCAACCCGTCGCATAGGAGATCAGGATCGCCAGCCCCGCCGTCTGGCCGGTCACGAAGCCCAGATGGGTCAGCAACAGAACCCCGATGGCGGCCATGAAGCTGCCGAAGGCGATGCCTTGCGCATCTTCGAGGGACGAATGTTTCCGCGTGTCCGGTTTCATGACCGCTGTCTCGCCCGGCTTGCCGGGATCCGCAAGAGGCGGGGCTTGTCTCTCGAAGCGTCGAACGGGACGCGGCCAAGCTGGGCCGGGCCGGGTCACCTTGATCGGGACAGACTGCGCGACGATCCCCCCGGTTCGTCTGAGGCCGTCCAGTTCTCCGCGCGAAATGATCGTCGTCCTTGGCCCCTTGCGGCAGGTCCGGCGCGGAGCTCGACCCGCGCCGGACCTGTCATCATTTCATTGCCTTGTCGGTCACTTCCGCCGACCAGGCCCCTTCGGGTTCCCTGGAGATCACCGGGTCCGAGCCCCCCGACATCAGCGTATCGACCGTGCGCTGATAATCGGCCTCGTCCAGCGATCCGTCGGATCCTTCCAGAAGCTTCGCGATCTCGCCCATCATGCGGGTCTGATGCGCGATGGTCTGGGCGCCGGTCTCGTCGTTTTCCAGCACGATCTCGGCCGCTTCCTGCGGGTTTTCCGCGGCATAGGTCCAGCCCTTCATGCTGGCGCGCACGAACCGGGCCAGCTTGTCCACCATCGCCGGATCCTGAAGATTCTGCTCCAGCGTATACAGGCCGTCCTCCAGCGTGGCGACGCCCTGATCCTCGTATTTGAAGGTCACCAGATCTTCGGGCGTCAGCCCCGCATCCAGAACCTGTCCGTATTCGTTATAGGTCATGGTGCTGATGCAGGCGGCCTGCTTTTGCAGCAGCGGATCGACGTTGAAGCCCTGTTTCAGGACGGTGACCCCGTCGGGTCCGCCATCGGTGGACAGGCCCAGCGTGTTCATCCAGGACAGGAACGGATATTCGTTCCCCGAGAACCAGACGCCCAGCGTCTTGCCCTTGAAATCGGTCTTGGGATCGGTGATGCCGCTTTCCTTGAGACAGGTCAGCATCATGCCGGATTTCTTGAACGGCTGGGCGATGTTGACGATCGGCAGGCCCTTTTCGCGTGCGGCCAGGGCTGCGGGCATCCATTCGACGGTGACATCGGCGCCGCCGCCGGCCAGAACCTGCGTCGGCGCGATGTCCGGTCCGCCCGGCTTGATGTTGACGTTCAGATCCTCTTCGTCGTAGAAGCCCTTGTCCTTGGCCACGTAATAGCCCGCGAACTGCGCCTGCGTGACCCATTTCAATTGCAGGGTCAGGTCTTCCGCCGCCTGGGCGGCGCCGGCGATCAGCGCAAGGGCGCCGGCCGAAAGCATCAGTTTCTTCATCATACACCTCTCTGTTGGAGCGGTCAGCCCCGTTGATTGCGCTGCGACGGGTGCCAGAACGTCACCTTCTTCTCGATCAGCGCGACAATGCCATAGAACAGCGATCCGGCGATGGCCGCCACAAGGATTTCCGCCCAGACCAGCGGCAATTCCAGCCGCCCGACGGCAGTCGCGATGCGAAAGCCCATCCCCCGGGTCGGGCTGCCGAAGAATTCGGCAACGATGGCACCGATCAGCGCCAGCGTCGTGGTGATCTTCAACCCGTTGAACAGGAACGGCATCGCGGCCGGCAGGCGCAGCTTCCACAGGCTTGCGCCATAGGGCGCGGCCCAGGTCGCCATCAGGTCGCGCTGCATCCGGTCGGTGGCGGCCAGTCCCGCGACCATGTTCACCAGGATCGGGAAGAAGACCATGACCACGACCACGGCGGCCTTGGATTGCCAGTCGAAGCCGAACCACATCACCAGAATGGGTGCGATCCCGACGATGGGCAGGGCGGCGACAAAATTTCCGATCGGCAGCAGCCCGCGCTGCAGAAAAGGGCTACGGTCGATGGCAATGGCGGTCAGGATCGCCGACAGGGCGCCGATCAGCCAGCCGCTGAGCGCGCCCTTGACGATGGTCTGCACGAAATCGGTCCACAGGATCGCGGTATTGGCGGCAAAACCGGCAGCGATCTGGCTGGGCGCCGGCAGAATGACCGAGGGTACGGCATAAAGCCGCACGACCATCTCCCACAGGATCAGGATCGTCGCGCCGAAGATCACCGCGACGAGAAGACGTGTCGTTCTGGTGTCGAACCGGGCCAGCCAGATGTTCAGCGCCCAGCCGGCCAGCCAGACCAGAAGGATCTTCAGCAGCGTCATCGGGCCAGCCCCATCCGGCGCAGAGCGATCTTCTCGACCGCGCCGATCGCGATCACCAGCCCGGCAGCCAGTGCTGCCGCGGCAAAAAGCGCCGACCAGATCTGCACCGTCTGCCCGTAATAGCTGCCCGACAGCAGGCGTGCGCCCAGGCCGGAACTGGCGCCCGCCGGCAATTCGCCCACGATGGTGCCGACCAGCGCCGCCGCCACGCCCACCTTCAGGCTGGCGAACAGATAGGGCATCGACGAAGGCAGCCGCAGCCGCCAGAAAATCTGCGAAGGCGAGGCCGACCAGCTTTTCATCAGATCCAGCTGCATCGCGTCGGGTGTCCTCAGCCCCTTTACCATCCCGACCAGGACCGGGAAGAATGACAGCCAGGCCGCGATTACCGCCTTGGGCAGAAGCCCGGTGATCCCCGCGCTGGCAAGGACGACGATCACCATCGGCGCGATGGCCAGGATCGGCACGGTCTGGCTGGCCACCGCCCAAGGCATCACCGACTGGTCCATCGCGCGGTTGTGCACGATGCCGACCGCCAGCAGGATCCCCGCCGCGGTGCCGATGGCAAAGCCCGCCAGCGTCGCCGACAGCGTGACCCAGCCGTGCCAGACAAGACTGCGTTTCGAGGTGATCTTCTGCCCCGCGATCCCGTCCCACAGACCGGCGGCCACCTGATGCGGCGCGGGCAGGACGGGGCGATCCAGGCTCAGCGTCCGGACGACGAATTCTCCAGTGCTCAGCACCGTCTCGCTGCGCGCCGCCTGATCCCGCACCCATTGCGCGTTCAGGCCGACGGCGCCGGCATACCAGATCGCGACGATGGCCAGCAGGACGGCCAGGACGGGCAGGGTGCGGCCCTTGGCGGCCCGGCGCAGCATTCCTCCGCCGCGCATCTCTCCGATGGCGGCGTCAGTCATCGCCGTGCCCGTCCCGCAGCGCCTCGCGGACCTCGTGCGCCAGCGCAATGAAGTCGGGCGTGTCGCGGATGTCCAGCGGGCGATCGCGCGGCAGGGAACTGTCGATGATCCGGGTGATCCGCCCCGGCCGCGGCGACATGACGACGATGCGCGTGGACAGATAGACGGCTTCGGGGATCGAGTGGGTCACGAAAGCGATGGTCTTTCCGGTCTTGGCCCACAGATCCAGCAGTGCCTCGTTCAACCGGTCGCGGACGATCTCGTCAAGCGCGCCGAAGGGTTCGTCCATCAACAGGATATCGGCATCGAAGGCCAGCGCGCGGGCGATGCTGGCCCGCTGCTGCATCCCGCCGGACAATTGCCACGGATATTTCGCCCCGAACCCGGCCAGATCGACCAGTTCCAGGACGCGGGCCGTCCGCTGCCGCCGGTCGGCGCGTGGAAACCCCATGATCTCAAGCGGAAGGGAGATGTTCCCCGAAATCGTTCGCCACGGATAAAGCCCCGGCGCCTGGAACACATAGCCATAGGCCCGGGCCTTGCGCGCGGCATCCGGTTCCATGCCGTTGACCGACAACCGTCCCTCGGTCGGTGTCTCCAGCGCGGCGATGGCGCGCAGAAGCGTGGTCTTCCCGCAGCCCGAGGGGCCGATGAAGCTGACGAAATCGCCCTGGCCGATGGTCAGGTCGACATCCTTCAGCGCGTGGACCGGGCCGTCGGCCGTCTGGAAGGTCAGGCCGATCTCCTGCGCCCGAATGACCTCGTTCATGCCGACCTCTTCAGTCCACCAACCGCGCGGATGTCCTGCCCGCTGACAGCGGCGCTGGCCTCCGGACCCCGAAAGGCGATCGCCGCGGCGAACCGGCCCTCACGAGGTTTCCGAGAGCGAGGGCCATGACCGGAATGGTTGACCATCGCGCCGATCCGTCGCCCTCGGTCCATCGCGCCGTTGACAGGTCGGGCCCTATGTTCGTTTGCCTGGTTCGAGCCGCCGCCCCCGATCTTGCCCGGCAGCGCCTTGTCCTCGCCCGGGTTCCCGACGGCCAAGCCGTTGGCAGTCCCAGGTCTTGCAGCGGTCGCATCCGGCACGGACCGGCCGGTGGCAGGCAGGGCACCCTTCACAATCACACCCCGCTGGCGGGGATCCCCGTCCGTTCCACTGGCCGTGGCGCAGTCAACTCTTTCCACTGCGACAGCGCCCGATTGACCGTTCCGCGCGGCTCGCGGGCGACGAATTCACCATGGCCCTCGCGACTGTCCAGCTTGCCCTCGGTCACCGCCACCACGCCGCGCGTGATCGTGTAGCGCGGCAGGCCCTTCACCTTCTGTCCTTCGAACACATTATAGTCGATCGCCGATTGCTGGCTGCCGGCGCTGATGGTCTTTTCGGCTTCGGGATCCCAGACCACCAGATCGGCATCGCTGCCGACCAGCACTGCGCCTTTCTTCGGATACATGCCCAGGATCTTGGCGCTGTTGGTCGAGGTCGCCGCGACAAATTCGTTCGGCGTCAGGCGCCCGGTACCGACGCCGTGGGTCCACAGCATCGGCATCCGATCCTCAAGACCGCCGGTGCCGTTCGGGATCTTGGTGAAGTCGCCGACGCCATGGCGCTTCTGCTCGGTCGTGAAGGCGCAATGATCGGTCGCCACCACCGACAGGCTGCCCGATTGCAGCCCCGCCCACAGGCTGTCCTGATGGCGCTTGTCGCGGAAGGGGGGCGACATGACACGGCGCGCCGCGTGATCCCAATCCTTGTCGAAATACTCGCTTTCATCCAGCGTCAGATGCTGGATCAGCGGCTCGCCCCAGACCCGTTTGCCCTGCTGACGCGCGCGGCGGATCGCCTCGTGACTATCCTCGCAGGACACATGCACGACATAGAGCGGCACACCCGCCATGTCGGCGACCATGATCGCGCGGTTGGTGGCCTCGCCCTCGACCTGCGGCGGACGCGAATAGGCATGCGCTTCGGGGCCGGTATTGCCCTCGGCCAACAGCCGCGCCGACAGTTCCGCCACCACATCGCCGTTCTCGGCATGGACCATCGCGATCCCGCCCAGATCGCCGACGCGGCGAAAACTGGCGAACAACTCGTCGTCATTCACCATCAGCGCGCCCTTGTAGGCCATGAAATGCTTGAAGCTGGTGATGCCGCGATCAACGATTTCGGCCATCTCGTCAAAGACCTGCTGACCCCACCAGGTGACGGCCATGTGATAACTGTAATCGCAATGCGCGCGCCCGGACTTGTTGTCCCACATCTGCAGTGCGTCCAGCAGTCCCTGACCGGGCGAGGGCAGGGCGAAATCCACGACCATCGTGGTCCCGCCGGCCAGCGCGGCCCGGGTGCCGGATTCGAAATCGTCGGCGGAATAGGTGCCCATGAACGGCATTTCCAGATGCGTGTGCGGGTCGATCCCGCCCGGCATGACATAGCAGCCGGTCGCGTCCAGTTGCGTGTCGCCGGTCAGACCCTGACCGATCGCCGCGATCCTGCCACCCTCGATCAGCACATCCGCCTCATAGGTCAGATCGGCCGTCACGATGGTTCCGTTTCTGATAACCGTGCTCATCACCAGCCTCTTCTTCGTTGTCCAAATACCCCGGGGGTCCGGGGGCGGCGCCCCCGGCCTCCGTCCGCCTCAGCGGACAACCTCTGCCGCATCCAGCACCGCGTGCAGCAGCACGTCGGCGCCGGCCTTGGCCCATTCGGGGCTGATCTCTTCGGCCTCGTTATGCGACAGCCCGTCCACACAGGGGCACATGATCATCACCGTGGGCGCCACGCGATTGATCCAGCAGGCGTCGTGGCCCGCGCCGCTGACGATATCCATATGCGAATAGCCCAGCCGCCGGGCCGCGTCGCGCAGCGATTGCGCCAGCCCTGCGTCGAATGTCACCGGATCGAAATGGCCGACCGGCTCGATCTCGATTCCAAGACCAAGATCCTTTGCGATTTCAGTCGCTTCCGCCTCCAACTTCGTCCGCATCGAGGTCAGCTTGTCCAGATCGGGGCTGCGGAAGTCGATGGTAAAGACCGCGCGGCCGGGGATCACGTTGCGGCTGTTGGGATAGACATTGGCCTGGCCCACCGCACCGACGGCGTCTGGCTGATGTTCCATCGCGATCCGGTGAACGGCCTCCGTGATGCGTGCCATGCCAAGCCCCGCGTTCATCCGCATCTCCATCGGGGTGGACCCGGTATGCGCGTCCTTGCCCAGCAGCGTGACCTGCAGCCACCACAGACCCTGGCCGTGGGTGACGATGCCGACCTGCTTGCCCTCGGCCTCCAGAATCGGACCCTGTTCGATATGGTATTCGAACATCGCATGGATCGGACGCCGGCCCGGCTCCTCGTCGCCGCGCCAGCCGATCCGGTCCAGTTCCGCGCCGAATGTCCTGCCTTCGGCATCCTCGCGGCTGTTGGCATAATCCTCGTCATGGATCCCGGCAAAAACTCCCGAGGCCAGCATCGCCGGTGCGAAGCGAGTCCCTTCCTCGTTGGTCCAGTTCGCCACCACGATGGGCCGGCGCGTCCGGATCCCCATGTCCCGGATCGAGCGGATCACCTCCAGCCCCGAAAGCACGCCCAGAACGCCGTCATATTTGCCGCCGGTCGGCTGGGTATCCAGGTGGCTGCCGATATAGACCGGGTCCAGATCGGGCTCCTCGCCCTCATGGCGCATGAACATGTTGCCCATCCGGTCCAGGGCCATGTTCATCCCCGCCTCCTCGCACCACATGCGGAACAGGGCGCGGCCTTCGGCATCGGCGTCGGTCAGCGTCTGGCGATTGTTGCCGCCGGCGACGCCGGGGCCGATCTTGGCCATCTCCATCAGGCTGTCCCACAGCCTGTCGCCGTCGATCTTCATGTTGTCGGCCACGGCCGTTCCGGTCAGGGTCATGTCTCGTCCTTCCTGTCTGGCCGCCGCGTCTTGCCGCGCGGTCGGCTGAGTGGCGTCTGTTACTTAAGTTCGACCTCGATAAAGCTCATCGGGGCGGCGCCGCCATTGGCGACGTTGTGTTCGGTTCCTCTGGGCCGGGAATAGGCGCTGCCCGCCGGGATCGTGCTGTCCGTCGTCTGCCCGCCGGGCAGGTCAAGGCGCAACCGGCAATCGGTCAGCGTGACAATGACGTATTCCATGTCGTGAACATGCCAGCCGGTTTCGTCGCCCGGCGCAAAGTCATAGCGCGTGACCCGAACCCTGTCGTCATCCATCAGGACCGAGGAGGCGGGCGTGCTCATGCGGTGGCCTTCAGGACATCGGCGAGGGTGTCGATCAATTCATCGATCTGGTCCTTGCTGATGATCAGCGGCGGCGACATCGCGATGATATCGCCGGTCACGCGGATCAGGATCCCGGCCTCGAAGGCTTTCACGAAAGCGTCGAAGCCGCGCTTGCCGGGCTGGCCCTCGATCGGGGCCAGTTCGACGGCGCCGATCAGGCCCATGTTGCGGATGTCGATCACATGAGGCAGGCCGCGAAGGGCGTGCAGCGCCTCTTGCCAATGCGCCTCCAGCTCGGCGGCGCGGGTCAGCAGCCCTTCCTCGGCATAGGTGTCCAGGGTGGCGATCGCCGCCGCACAGGAAACCGGATTGCCCGAATAGGTATAGCCGTGGAACAGCTCGATCACATGGTCGGGGCCCTGCATGAAGGCGTCGTGGATCGCGGCCGTGGTCAGCACCGCGCCCATCGGGACGACGCCGTTGGTCAGGCCCTTGGCGCAGGTGATCATGTCGGGCAGAACGTCGAAATGCTGCGCGGCGAAGGGGCTGCCGAGCCGGCCGAAACCGGTGATGACCTCGTCGAAGATCAGCAGGATTCCGTGTCGGCGGGTGATCTCGCGCAGCCGCTGCAGATAGCCCTTGGGCGGCAGCAGCACGCCGGTGGAACCGGCCATCGGCTCGACGATCACCGCGGCGACGGTCTCGGCGCCATGCAGGGCGATGATGCGTTCCAGTTCATCCGCAAGATCGGCGCCGTGTTCAGGCTGGCCTTTCGTGAAGGCGTTCCGGGGCAGATGCGTATGGGACAGGTGGTCCACGCCGGTCAGCAGATTGCCAAAGAAGCGGCGGTTGTTGACGATGCCACCGACCGAGATGCCGCCGAAGCCGACGCCGTGATAGCCGCGCTCGCGTCCGATCAGGCGCGTGCGCGCGCCGTCGCCGCGTGCACGGTGCCAGGCCAGCGCGATTTTCAGGGCGGTATCGACGGCTTCGCTGCCGGAATTGCAGTAGAACACATGTTCGATGCCGTCAGGCGCGATATCGACCAGGCGGTTGGCCAGCTCGAACGCCAGCGGATGACCCATCTGGAAGGCGGGGGCATAATCCAGTTGGCCGATTTGCGCCTGCACCGCCTCGGTGATGCGGGGCCGGCAATGTCCCGCGTTGCAGCACCACAGACCCGCGGTTCCATCCAGGATCGCGCGGCCATCGGCGGCGGTGTAGTGCATGTCGCTGGCCGCCACCAGCATGCGCGGCTGCGCCTTGAACTGACGGTTGGCGGTGAACGGCATCCAGAAGGCACGCAGGTCGTTCGGGGCGGGCTTGCGGTCGAGCGGCATCGGGGAACCTCTGCAAATTATTGACCAAAAGGTCAGGATCAGGCTAGCACGGGGCCAGAGCCAGTCAAGCACGCAGAGATGCCGCATGACAAATCGGGCCCCGATGCCCAAGTTTGGATCATGCCAGATCGGATTTGCCAATGACAGATCAGCCTGAACCGCAGCGGACCCGGATCCAGCAGAAGAACCGCGATCTTATCCTGGAGGGCGCGCTGACGGTCTTTTCGGAAAGCGGTTTCCGCGGCGCGACCATCGACCAGATCGCCGAGGCGGCGGGCCTGTCGAAGCCGAACGTCCTGTATTACTTTGCCTCGAAGGACGAGATCCACCGCACCCTGCTGACCACGCTTCTGGATCTGTGGCTGGCGCCGATGCTGAACCTGGATCCCGACGGCGAACCGCTGGACGAGGTTCTGGGCTATGTTCACACCAAGCTGCGGATGTCGCGCGATTATCCTCGCGAAAGCCGGCTTTTCGCCTATGAGATTTTGCAAGGCGCGCCGCATCTGGGCGATATTCTTGGCGGCAGGCTGCGCGATCTGGTCAATGACACCGTGGCGATTCTGGCTGGCTGGATCGCGGCCGGGCGACTGAGCCGGGTCGATCCGCACCACCTGATCTTCTCGATCTGGGCGCTGACGCAGCATTATGCGGATTTCGAGGTTCAGGTCCGCGCGGTCCTTGGCCCTGCCCAGGATCCCTATGTCGGAGCCGACGCCTATCTGGACAATCTCTATCGTCGGATGCTGGCAGTCTAGGACGGGCCGGATCAGGTGGGGCCGGGCGCCGGCCCGGTCAGCATCGCGGTTGCGGTAGAGATCAGCGCCAGATTATGGCGGGCCGCCGCGATGAAATCATCGACCTCGCCGGTGATCCAGTCCTTGGTGGCGACATTGGTTGCGGCAACGATGGCCGCGGCCAGAATTTCGACCAGACGGGGATCGGCATCCGGCATCCGCCGCTGAAGCAATTGCCGCATCTGCGCACGCCGCGCCAGGATCGCGCTGTTGCGCAGGGCCTCCAGCTTGGGATCCGTTTCGGCCAGCGCGAAGATGTGGCCCAGCATCTCGCGTTCGTCCAGAAAGCGGCCGAGATGGGTGGTGATCAGCACGCGCAGATCCTCGATCAGCGGGCCGGTGCCGTTGACGAATTCCTCGCTGGCCTCGGCCGGGTAATCGGGCGGCGGCCCCATGATCGCCGCCTCCTTGTAGGGATAGTAGTTAAAGAAGGTCCGGGTGCTGACGCCGGCAAGCCGGGCGATCGCATCCGTGGTGACATTCGCCAGACCGTCCCTGACCGCCAGTTCGACGGCAGCGGCCTGGATCTTCTTGGCCGCACGATACCGGCGTGTTCTGTAAGGCATGGACGATCCCGTTCGTTTCCAAAGCGTTGTTGAAGCGTCCTGGAATGCGTCTTGCGGGTCAAGCCTCGCGTGCGCAGGCCGGGCAATTGCGCCGGCAAGACGCAACTCCGCGCGAGGAAGCCGCGCGGCGCCGAAGACGAAGGCGCCACCCGCGTTTTCCGCGAGCGGCGCCTTCGTCTGCCATCATTGGCAACGATCCCGGATCACGCGCCCCATTGGCGGATCGGGCCGCAATCCATGTGAACGAAGTTCGAGCGGCTGTATTTGCCGACCCCCCCCGCCCTGCATGCAACCGCCGCCTTGAACATCTGCGCGACCGAACGCGACTTGAGCCGCATGTCCGCAGCCTTGCCGGACATGTGCAGAGAGTTCTTGGCGACACCAGAAGACGTCCGGCGCAGCATCGCGTTGGTCTGCGGCGAACGATAGCCCGACAGCATCATGTAGGGTTCGTTCGTCTGCAGCAGCCTGTGGGTCGCTGCGGCGACATCCATCGCGCGCGGGTCGATGCCGATCGCGGTCCCGGTTCGCCAATCGCGCATGAAGATATTGATTTCATTCAGTGCTTCGCGAATATACTTGCCGTTGACCCAGTAAACGGTGTCGATGCTTTCGCCAGTCCGTCCATTGTACATGCGCACGCGACGCATGTCGCCCGCGCCACGGAGAAAGCCGAAGGCATTCGCCATCACGGGTGCCGCCGTGACTGTCGTGGCCGCGAATACGCCCATGAGTCCCCGGCGGGAGATGAGGTCCATTGTCATGTCAGATCGCCTGTCCTGCTTCGTTCTTGCGGCCGCGTTCTTCCGCGACATTCTCGAGATTTAGTCTCGATTGCCTAACAATATGTCAAAATGCTGTGCGTCGGAAAACCGCTTTGGTCGCGAAAGCGGGCGTTTTTTCCACCATAGGCAGAAATTCGCTCATCTTGCGGCGGTGTTGCGAATTGTCATCGCAAGCGTTGCGGCAAGGCAACAGGACCGATGTGATGGCGGTAGAATTTCCCTCTGGCTCGATTGAACGGACCGGACGCGGCGGATTGTCCAGTCATATCAGCCGAAAAGTGCGTTGCTGTGGGCGCGGGCTGCAGCAGCAACCGTGGCAAAGCGTCGCGAAAGCTCGGTTCAACCGCAAGTTGTCCGGGCGCTCAGGGCGCATGACAAGGCCGCGTCTGTGGCCAAAGCGCCACGAACGGAACCTGCAGGCGAGAGGTTGCTTGGCCCGACATCATCAAATCTGCCGCGACGTGGCTCGCATATCCGTGACGCCGTGGCGCCTGGGCCCCTGGAAAGGGCCGTCTGGATTAACGCGCCGTGAAGGATTAAGTCGCTGTCCAGCGAAAGGAGACGACGCATGGCCTTGACCGTCGGAGAGCTTGCCCGGGCGCTGGACGCGCAGGGTTGGGGCGATCTGTCGCTGCCGGTGACCGGCGCCGCCGAGCCCGCGAACACTGTCCCCGTCGGTCCCGAGGGCGGTCTGATCGCGATGGCGATGGCGCCGAAATATGCCGACGGCCTGAAGCCCGGCAGCATGGCGATCCTGGCCCAGGGCATGGATCCCGAGGAGTACGGGCTGCGGGCCGCGATCTTCGCGCCCCGCCCTCGCCTGCTGCTTGCCGGGCTGACCCGCACCTTCGATCCCGGTCCGGACATCGCGCCCGGCATCCACCCCACCGCGGTGATCGACCCGACGGCGCGGATCGGCGCCGGTGCGGCGATCGGCGCCTTCGTGGTGATCGGCGCGGATGTGGTGATCGGGCAGGGCGCGCGGATCGCCTCGCATGTCTCGGTCGGACGCGGGGCGCGGCTGGGGCGCGAGGCGTTGCTGCGCGAAGGGGCGCGGATCGGTCATGGTGTCAGCGCCGGCGACAGGCTGATCATGCAGCCGGGCGCGGTGATCGGCGGCGACGGCTTTTCCTTCGTCACCCCGGAGGAATCGGGGATCGAGGAGATCCGACGCTCTCTGGGCACGCGCGAGGGGTTCGTCCCGCAGCACTGGACGCGCATCCATTCGCTGGGCGGGGTCGAGATCGGCGACGATGTCGAGATCGGCGCGAATGCCACCATCGACCGTGGCACGATCCGGGCCACGCGGATCGGGCGCGGCACCAAGATCGACAATCTGGTCCAGATCGGCCACAATGTCGTTGTCGGTGCGGACTGCCTTCTTTGCGGGCTGGTCGGCATTGCCGGGTCGAGCCGCGTGGGCGACCGGGTGATCCTGGCCGGGCAGGTCGGCGTCAGCGACAATATCGAGATCGGCGACGACGTGATCGCAGGCGGGGCCACGAAGATCTTCAGTCGTGTGCCGGCGGGCCGGGTCATCCTGGGCAATCCGGCCGTGAAGATGGAAACCCAGATGGAAATCCAGAAGGCCGTCCGGCGGCTGCCGCGTTTTGCACAACAACTGGCAAAGCTTCAGGAAACTGTTACACGATTGTTGGACAAGGGCTGAGCAGGAGGCCATATGACCGACCAGATCGAATCGCGCATTCGCGAGATCGTCGCAGAACAGGCGATGCTGGATCCCGAACAGGTGACCAGCGAGGCCACGCCCGAGGAACTGGGGATCGACAGTCTGGGACTGGTCGAATCCATCTTCGCGCTGGAAGAGGAATTCGACATCTCGATCCCGTTCAATGCCAATGAGCCCGAGAAATCGGATTTCGACATCTCGAACATGGGCACGATCATCGCGGCGGTCCGGCGGCTGGTGGCCCAGAAAGCCGCATGAATCCGAAGAAGACGGGAAAGGGGGCGGCCGCGCCGGCCATGCCCGATCGGCTTGCCGCCCCTGCTGCAACGCGCCGGCCCGACGACGGATTGCGCCGCGTCGTCATCACCGGGGCGGGCACCATCAACGCGCTTGGCCACGATGTCGCCTCGACGATGCAGGCCTTCCGCGAAGGGCGTTGCGGCATCACGCAGCTTGATTTCCGCGATGTGGACCGGCTGTCGATCCAGATCGGCGGGCAGGTCCATGACTGGCGGGCCGAGGATTATTTCAACCGCCAGCAGATCGTGCTTTATGACAAGTTCACCCAGTTCACGCTGCTGGCCGCGAAACAGGCCGTCGCCCAGTCCGGGCTGGATTTCGAAGGTGCCCTGGGCCTGCGTTCGGGGGTCGTGCTGGGCACGGCGGGCGGCGGGCTGAACACCTGGGACGAGAATTACCGCCATGTCTATGAGGAGGGGAAGAACCGCGTTCATCCCTTCGTCGTGCCGAAGCTGATGAACAATGCGGCGGCCAGCCATGTCAGCATGGAATTCGGCTTGCGCGGCCCCGCCTTTACCGTGGCCACTGCCTGCGCCAGCTCGAATCACGCGATGGGGCTGGCCTTCCAGATGGTGCGGTCGGGCGCGGCAAAGGTGATGCTGACCGGCGGGTCCGAGGCGATGCTGTGCTTTGGCGGCGTCAAGGCCTGGGAGGGGCTGCGCGTCATGTCCCGCGACGCCTGCCGCCCCTTCAGCGCCAATCGCAACGGCATGGTCCAGGGCGAGGGCGCTGGCGTCTTCGTCTTCGAGGATTACGACAGCGCCCGCGCGCGCGACGCCGAGATTCTGGCCGAGGTGGTGGGATTTGCCATGTCCTCGGACGCGCAGGATATCGTCATGCCCTCGGCCCAGGGCGCCGAGCGCGCGATCACCGGTGCCTTGCAGGATGCGCGCCTGAATCCCGATCAGGTCGGCTATATCAATGCCCATGGCACCGGCACTGCGGCCAATGACAAGACCGAATGCGCCGCCGTCGCCCATGCCTTCGGTCATCACGCCGACCGGTTGATGATCTCGTCCACGAAATCGATGCATGGCCACGTGATCGGCGGCACCGGCGCGGTGGAAATGCTGGCCTGCATCATGGCCCTGCGCGATGGCGTGATCGCGCCGACGATCGGCTATCAGGAACCGGATCCGGAATGTGCGCTGGACGTGGTGCCGAACGAGGCGCGCGAGGCGCGGGTCGAAGCGGTCCTGTCCAACGCCTTCGCTTTCGGCGGGCTGAACGCAGTCGTCGCCCTGCGCCGGGTCTGAACACGGTCGGGCCCATATCGCAACGCCGCGCCCGGCGGGCACGGCGATCTGGCATTCGCAGGTATGCGATCAGTTGCCCGAAGGCGCGCTTTCCGTTTCGGCCGGGGCGGCACCGTTCGAGGTTGCGGGCGTTGATGCATAATCGGTCAGTTCATCGAACGCCGCCGTGAAACCGGTCAGCGAGAGGGTCAGCTGAACCGGCTTTTTCGGATCGGCGCCAAAGGGTAGCAGGCTGACGACGGCCTTGTTTCCGCGCTTCAATGCGGTCAGTTCGGCATCGGTGAAACCCATGCGCGACACGCAGCCGACAGAGGCGCAGAAGCTGAACGGATACCCGCGCGACTTGCCATCATCGACCGCAAAGCCAAGCCCCTCGATCAGGTCGGTTTCCAGCGGTGCCACCAGCGTCGCGCCAGCCGCGACATCGCCGTTTTTCAGCGGGATCACCGTGATTTCCGCCACGGAATTGTCATTCTGATCCTTCATCAGCTGATACAATTCGCACGGATCCTTGCCCTGCTGGGCCTTGACGCAACGAATGGTCCAGTCCTGTTTCGTCGATTTGACATAGTAGCTTCCGGCCTTCGGCGCGCCATCATCAGCGGGCGCGGCCGGGGTGGCGTTGTCCTGGCTCGCTGTTGCGGCGTCTGCGGCGGGCGCGGTCTCGCCTGTCGCGGGCGCCTGCGGCGCGGCGGTTGTTTCCGGGGCCGACGTCGCGGGCTGGGTCGCCTCGGCCGGGGCGGCGGCATCCTGGGCGAAGGCCGGTGCGGCGATCACGCTCAGAGCCAGGATCAGCGCCTGCGAAGATTTGTTGAGCATTCTCGTGTCTTCCCTTTGCTCGATGCTTTGACGCCGCCTAGCACGTCCGACGCGCTTTGTCAGGCCGCAACCGATCCGTCAGCGTCACAGGGCTTCACCTTGGCGTGCGCGTCGCGCCAGTGGCGGCTGACGCAGGGTAAGGTGTTCCCGACTTGTGTCTTGCGCGCCGGGACCGCAGCCTGACGCAACGGGACAATCACGGCTGGCACCCGGGCGCGCGACATGCGAAAGGGCCGCAGTTTTCTGCGGCCCCTGAACGCATTTGCGTTTGCTCCCTGCCGGACTGGCCGGTCATCATTGGCCGCACGCTAGTCGCGCGGCCGTGATCCGTCAACAGTCCAGAAGGACAGTTTCGATCACAATTCCACCGGGCTCTTCGGGCTGGGCTGATGCACGCCTCGTCCGGACGAAAAAAGCCGCGCCCGAAGGCGCGGCAGTCCAACAGGGAGGAAGGTCCGACGTCCACGATCGTGACCCCGGACGATTCGCATACTGACACATTTTCCTTAAGATTGTATTGTCGCAACGCACGCAGCCTGAACTGGCGGCGGAAAAACGCAAAAACGGGGGCGGGGCATGACCGGGGTGCTGGACGCAGAGGCAAATACGATCTTCGTCGGCGGCGGCGGCCCATCCTATGCCAACCCGCAATCCCTGCTGATGAAATACGCCAACCTTCACGGCATGATCGCCGGTGCGACCGGGACCGGCAAGACCGTGACCCTGCAGACCCTTGCCGAAAGCCTGTCTTTGGCCGGTGTGCCGGTCTTTCTGTCGGACGTGAAGGGCGACCTGGCCGGATTGTCGCAGTCCGGCAGCGCCGAGGCCCGACTGCACGAGGCGTTCAGCAAACGCGCCGGTCAGATCGGGCTGGACCTCGATTATCAGCCGTTCCCGACCGTTTTCTGGGATGTCTGGGGCGAGAAGGGACATCCCGTCCGTACCACCCCGGCCGAAATGGGGCCTCTGCTGCTGTCGCGTTTGCTGGATCTGACCGAGGCACAGGAAGGGGTGATGAACATCGCCTTCCGCGTCGCCGACGAACAGGGGCTTGCGCTGCTGGACCTGAAGGATCTGCAATCCATGCTGGTCTGGGTCGGCCAGAACGCGACGGAACTGTCGCTGCAATACGGCAATGTCGGCACGGCCAGCATCGGGGCGATCCAGCGCGCGCTTCTGGTGCTTGAAAACCAGGGCGCGGGCAGGCTGTTTGGCGAGCCCGCGATGGAATTGTCCGATCTGATCCGGCAGGACGAAGCGGGCAGGGGCGTGATCAACATCCTCTCGGCCGAACGGCTGATGAATGCGCCGCGCCTCTATGCGACCTTTCTTCTTTGGCTGTTGTCGGAACTGTTCGAGCAACTGCCCGAGGTGGGCGATCCGGACCGCCCGAAGATCGCCTTCTTCTTCGACGAGGCACATCTGCTGTTCGATGATGCACCCAAGGCCTTGATCGACAAGGTCGAGCGCGTGGCCCGGCTGATCCGCTCGAAAGGCGTCAGCATCTGGTTCATCAGCCAAAGCCCGACCGACATCCCCGAGGATGTTCTGGGCCAATTGGGCAATCGCATCCAGCACGCGCTGCGCGCCTTTACGGCCAAGGACCAGAAGGCGCTGCGCCTGGCGGCCGAAAACTACCGCGCCAATCCCGACTTCGATACGGCCGAGGCGATCCGGAATGTCGGCACCGGCGAGGCGGTAACCTCGCTGCTGGAAAGCAAGGGGGTGCCGGGCGTTGTTCAACGCACGCTGATCCGCCCGCCGTTCAGCCGGCTCGGCACGATTTCCGAATCCGAACGCGCCGCGTCCTTGGCCGCTTCGGGACTGGGTGCGAAATACGACACCCCCCTTGATCGCCAATCGGCGCAAGAGATTCTGTCCGATCGCGCGGAACAGGCCGCGCGTGCCGGCGCCGAAGCCAGGACCGGCGCGTCGCCAACCCCGGATGACGATCTCTTCGACATGAAACAGGCCCAGGGCAGCCGCGGCCGCCGCTACGAGCCGAGCGCGAAAGAATCGTCGCGAACCGGATCGCGCAGCCGAAGCTCGCGCAGCGACACGGTTCTGGAGACCTTCGGGAAAAGCCTTGCCCGGCAGCTGGGAACCAAGTCCGGGCAGGCGCTGGTCAGGGGTGTGCTCGGCTCACTGTTCCGCGGACGCTGATCGCCACGGCATTGATCGCGGCTGCGGCAAGGTCGGGCACCGGCACGGCCTGGACCGCGGCGCGCATTTCGGCCAGGATCGCGACCATCAGCAGGACATGGCGCTGAACGTCGTATTCGGCGGATTTTTCCTGCCGAGCCTCTTCCAGCATCGCCTCTTCCGCGCGCAGGCGCGACAGACAGGCGCCCGGCAGCGGGCAGTGGTCACTGCGCAGCAGGCGCGGCAGATCGCGGTCGCGCCGCCAGCCGGCCTGGCCCTCGCGGGCGGCCCGGATCAGGATGCGCGGACGACGCAGGGCGGCCTGGTTCTGCCGCGGACGGAAGGCAATGACGTTGGGGCTGTCGATCATGGGCGTGGTTCCTGCAAGTGGTGACACAGGCAGGTTCACACAACTTTGACGTGTGTTGCCTTACCCTTTGATGCACCGCGCGGAGGGGAAAGAAATCTTTAGGATTTGTTAGGGAATGTTGCGTCTATGTGGATAAATTAGCCTGTTTTTAACGGGCTTTCATTCAACCCAGGGTGGTCCATCTGCCAGGTCCATCCGAGGATGACGAGGGACAAGACATGACCATTTTGACCGGTGAGTTCGCAATCGATGCAAGCTTTGCGGAGCACCGATCGGAAACCAGCGCCACGCCTGCCACCGCCGCCGATCTGCCCGAAGATGCGCGCCTTTATCTGCGCCATGTCGAGAAGGGGGAAACGATCCGTGCCCTGGCGCGCGAGGCGGGTTGCCACGCTTCGACGATCCTGCGCCGGATCCGCCGCTTCGAGGCCCGGCGCGACGATCCGCTGATCGACGGTGCGCTGAACGCGGCCGCCGATGTCGCGCGGCCTGTGGTCACTGACGGTCGCCAGGCGATGCGCGTGCTGAGACGGCTGGCCGAACCGGGCGCGGTCATGGGCACGGCCGATGGCATGGAAAAGGCGATCATCACCCGCAACGATATTCGCACCGCCGTCCTTCCGCGCGCCCTGGCCGAGACGATGGCGCTGAAGGGCTGGGTGGTCCAGATGTCCGGCTCGGCCCGGATCCAGCGCTATGCGATCGCGCCGGCGGGGCGCGATGCGTTGCGCGCCATGTTGCGTTCGCCCCGCCAGCGCAACGCGGTTCCCGGGCCGCAGGAATTCAGCGATGCCCGCCCCGTCCCGGGCAAGGCTGACGAGACGGCGCCCGACCATGCCGAACAGCATCGGGTCTGGGAAAACCGGCTGATCCAGGATCCCGAAGACGGCAAGCGCCGCCGCGCCCGCGTCAACATCGCCGAAAGCCCGCTTTTGCTGTTGGCGCGTCGTCGGGATCTGGACGGACGGCCGTTCCTGACGCCCGGGATGGTCGGGGCGGGCGAGAGGCTGCGCGAGGATTTCGAGCTGGCGCAGATGGGACCGCGCATCACGCAGAACTGGGACGGCTTCATGACCGCGGGTATCGATGTCTCGTATCATGCCGGCGGTTACCGGGGCGGATCGGAATCCGCGCGTGATCGGGTCGCGGTTGCGTTGCGCGATCTGGGGCCCGGCATGGGCGATATCGTGCTGCGGGTCTGCTGCTTCCTCGAGGGAATCGAGCAGACCGAAAGGCGTCTCGGCTGGTCGGCGCGGTCGGGCAAGATCGTGTTGCGTCTGGCGTTGATGCGCCTGGAACGCCATTATGCCGAAACCTACGGCACCGGTTCGCGTCTGATCGGCTGAGCCATGCCGTGACATTTTGGCCAAGGGCGTCCGAAAGGGCGCCTTTTTTTCGCTTTCCGCCCATTCACGTCGGTCCAAATATGCCCCGGTATGCGGCGGGAAGAAAGCGGTGGGAACGCCGTGCTGTCGAACTGGTTCGTCCTGGCCAGGTTGAATCGGGCGGTGCCAGGCTATAAACTGAAATCCGCGACGAACCCCTGGGGTATCAGCCTGTCTTATGAACATCACCTTGCGGCAGCTTCGCTATTTCCTCGCGCTGGCCCGGCACGGCCATTTCACCCGTGCAGCGGAAATCAGTCATGTCAGCCAGCCCGCCCTGTCGATGCAGATCCGCGCTCTGGAAGACGCCGCCGGCGCGCGCCTGGTCGAGCGGACGCCCTCGGGCGTGGTGCTGACCCCGCAGGGCCGGGCGCTGGAACGCGATGCCCGCCGGGTCATGGCGGCAATGGCGGGGCTGGAACAGGGCTTGCGGCGGCCGGGTCAGGGCGGCCGGTTGATGCTGGGCATGATTCCGACCGTCGCCCCCTATCTGCTGCCGCAGGCGCTGCCGGTGCTGCGCGCCCGCGATATCGGCCGCGATCTGCATCTGCGCGAGGCCCGGACCGAACGCCTGCTGGATGAGTTGATCGCCGGACGGCTGGATGCCGCCGTGGTCGCCACGCCGCCCCGCAACGACGATCTGGAATCCGCGCCGCTGTTCGTCGACCGGTTCCTGCTGGCTGGCAGCGCGGCCCGGATCGCCCGTCTTCGCGACGATCCGCCCGAGCCGCGAGATCTGGATCCCGGCCAGTTGCTGCTGCTGGACGAGGGGCATTGCCTCGGCGATCAGGCGCTGGAGGTCTGCGGGCTGGAACGCGGTTCGGCGCGGCTTGATCTGGGCGCGGCATCGCTGGCGACGTTGTGCCGCCTTGCCGCGCAGGGAATGGGCTTGACCTTCCTGCCCGAAATCGCCGCCGCGCAGGAAATCGCGGCGGCGCCAGGGCTGACCGCGATCCGCTTTCCCGCGCCACAGCCCGCCCGCGAGGTGGTGCTGCTGCGCCGCGCCTCGACCCCCTCGCAGGGCTGGTTCGAGGATCTGGCCGCGATCCTTGCCGATGCCGGGGCGGCGCTGCTGGGGCCCGATGACATGGCCGTCATGACCCCGGCGGGCAGCGCGCGGCGTTGATCCGCTGCGTCTTTGTGTTTACCTAGAACGAAACCCAGCGAAAGCGTTGACATGGCCGATACCAGCACCGTCCCGCCGCAATCCCGGATTCCGCGCCTGCGCCACCCGGAAAAGGCTCACCGGCCCGATCAGGACCAGCCGAAGAAGCCGGCCTGGATCCGGGTCAAGGCGCCGGTCAGCGAAGGCTACAAGCGCACCCGCGACATCATGAAGGAACACCGCCTCTCGACCGTCTGCGAAGAGGCGGGCTGCCCCAATGTCGGCGAATGCTGGAGCCAGGGTCACGCCACGATGATGATCATGGGCGAGATCTGCACCCGCGGCTGCACGTTCTGCAATGTCTCCACCGGCCGGCCGGACGCGCTGGACGTGTTCGAGCCGGGGCGCGTGGCCCATGCGGTGCAGAAGCTGGGCCTGAATCATGTCGTCATCACCAGCGTGGACCGCGACGACCTGGATGATGGCGGGGCCGAACATTTCGCCCAGACGATTCGCGCCATCCGCCACCGCAGCCCCGCGTCCACCATCGAGGTGCTGGTCCCCGATTTTCTGAAATCGGCCGCCGGTGCGCTGGAGACCGTGGTCGAGGCACGGCCGGATGTGTTCAACCACAACCTTGAAACCGTGCCCGGCCTCTATCCTTCGGTCCGGCCCGGCGCGCGTTATTTCCATTCGCTGCGGCTGTTGCAGCGGGTCAAGGAACTGGATCCGGCAATGTTCACCAAATCGGGCATCATGGTCGGTCTGGGCGAGGACCGGCAGGGCGTGTTGCAGGTGATGGATGACATGCGCGCGGCGGATGTGGATTTCATGACCATCGGCCAGTATCTGCAACCGACGCCGAAACATCACCGCGTGGATCGGTTCGTCACGCCCGAGGAATTCGCAAGCTACGAAAAGACCGCGTTCGGCAAGGGGTTCCTGATGGTCTCGGCCACGCCGTTGACGCGGTCGTCCTATCATGCTGGCGAGGATTTTTCCCGGTTGCGGGCGGCGCGGCTGGAACGACTGGGCCGGGCGTGACGCAACGCAAGGCGGGTTGCAAATTGCCGCGGCCCAAGTGATACCGTCCCCAACGCCGGCTGCCCGAGTCGCCGGCGTGCCAGGGCGAAGGCCCGGTTCCCGTCTGCCATCGGGGACGACAGGCTGCGGGTGTGGCGGAATGGTAGACGCGAGGGTCTCAAACACCCTTTCCGCAAGGAGTGTCGGTTCGAGTCCGACCACCCGCACCAGCCTGTCCCGTCATCCTCCTCTTTCCGGCGATTCTCCGCTCATTGGGCGAATCAGCTTTGCGGATTTCCGTCCGTTGGCAACCATTGGTTGTGAACCTATCAGACATTAATCCTTGCGATTGCCGAACCGCCCGCGACCTGACTCAAAAGGCAGGTCTTTCAGAACTAATCGTAAAATTTTAGCTATTCGCGAAACCGCCCCCGATGATAGAGTGATCCCGTTAGGAAGACGTTTCGGAAAGCAGCCAGAACGGCGCGGTTTCGCGGAGGTGAGTGCGACCTCCATGCGGAGGCTCGAACCTGCCTCTGTCCGGAGCGAAAGTTGCAATTGTGTGGTGTAGGTTGAAAAATGGCTGTTGAAGAGCAAATGGTTGCCGTGGTTCCGGCCCCCGTCAATTTAAGTAAATCAGTGCCTTGGGTCTATCGCAGCATGTTCAAGCGTCCGCTTGACGTGCTGATCGTGCTTCTGACTTCGCCGGTCATTCTTCCCGTTGTGATCGCGCTGGCCATTCTGGTCATGCTCGACGGGGGCAAGCCGTTCTATTCGCAGGAACGGGTGGGCAGGGATGGCCGGCGATATCGCATGTGGAAGCTGCGCAGCATGGTCGTCGATGCCGATCAGCGCCTGGCGGATCACCTGGCCAGCGATGACAAGGCGCGCAGCGAATGGGATCTGTCCCAGAAATTGCGCGACGACCCGCGCGTCACCCGCACGGGCCGCCTTCTGCGCAAGTGTTCGATGGACGAGCTTCCGCAATTGTGGAACGTGCTGCGTGGAGACATGAGTCTGGTCGGACCGCGCCCCATGCTTCCCGAACAGCAGGTCATGTACGAGGGCGAGGCCTATTATCGGCTGCGTCCGGGCATCACCGGCTTCTGGCAGACCAGCGAACGCAACCGTTGCAGCTTTTCTTCGCGCGCCTTCTATGATGACCGCTACGAACGTTCGGTCAGCCTGACCACCGACGTGACGCTGCTGTGGCGCACGGTTCTGGTGGTGATGCGCGCCACGGGCTGCTGACGGATCAGTCTTCCGATACGATGGGACCGGCGGTTGTTCACTGCCGGTTTTTTCCTGCCTCGACTGCTAGCGGCGCAGCTTCAGCGCCGCGGCCAGTTCCGCCGGCAGGATCGCCGCGCAGCGCGCATAGCGCGGCATCAGGCGGCGCGGGGCCGTGGCCATGCGCCATGCCCATTCCATCGCCAGCCGGCGCACCCACAACGGCGCGCGGCGCTGGTTCCCGGCCAGGAAATCCAGCCCTGCGCCGATCGAGGCAAAGCCCACCTCCGGTGTTTCGCGCCGACCCCGCGCCGCCAGCAGTTCCTGCTTTGGCGCCCCAAGCGCCAGAAAACACAACCTTGCGCCCGATGCCTGGACCTCTTCCAGCAATCGTCCGGCCGAGGGGCTTGCCGGATCGAAACCCATCGGCGGCGCGATCCGGGCCGCGATGGTGATACCCGGCGCTGCACGGCTCAGGCTTTCGGCGGCCGCGTCCAGCGCCGCCATCGTCGAGCCGACAAGCGCGATGGGTGCGTCTTCCGCTGCGGCAAGCCGCGCCAGCGGAATCACGATGTCCGATCCGGGAACCAGCGTGACCGGCCGCCCGGCACACCGCGACAGCCAGACCACGGGATTGCCGTCGGCGCAGACCAGATCCTGTTCCGCATAGGCCTGGCGGAATTGGGGATCGCTGCGCAACTTGACCAGATGATCCAGGTTCAGCGTGGCCAGCGCGAAACCCTCGCCCTTGTGCAGCCGACGCGCGATTT
This sequence comes from Paracoccus sp. L-17, assembly GCF_056857655.1. NCBI lineage: Bacteria > Pseudomonadati > Pseudomonadota > Alphaproteobacteria > Rhodobacterales > Paracoccaceae > Paracoccus > Paracoccus sp. L-17. The sequence continues at coordinate 284,570 of NZ_JBSXNM010000046.1, read as the reverse complement.
CGGTCATCAGGGCGGGCATGTCCGGCAGGTTGATCCGGATCGTCCGTCCCTCGTAACTGAACTGCATCACCTCGCGCACTCCACCCTCGCCGCAGCCGTCAGGAGGGCCGCGTTGCCGCCCCCTCTGTGACATGTCCGCGAGGCATCGACAATCTGCCTGATCTATCCCTTGGGCAGATAGGGAATGCCGCCGGCAAGGTCGCTGTCGTCGATGACGTGAAAATCGCTGACGCTGCCCTTTCTGCGGCCTTCCGCGAAGGGGGCGTATTCGGGATCCTCGGCAAAGGCGCGGACCGCCTCGCGCGAGGGGAATTCGATCAGCGCGATCAACGTGCAGCCCGGCGGCGTGCCCTCGATCGTCTCGATATTGCCGCTGCGCGACAGATAGCGGCCGCCGTGCTTGGCCGCGATCTCGTGGACCTTCGCGGCATAGCCCGGCACCCAGGCATCGTCCGTCACGGTGACATTCGCGATCAGATAGACCGGCATCCTGCTTTCCCTCCCTTGCATGATCCGTGCGGCTGCCAGCCTAAATCCGAACATGTCCCCGACCAAGCCCGCCATAGGGCTGAGTATTCGTCCCGATTCTCGGTCGGCACGATCGGCCGACAACGCGGCACCCAGGGTGACGGGTCTTGCGAACTTCTGCCTTCTGCGAAATTTCAGCCCAGCAGCCGCACCAGCCCCAGCGTGACGACCGGAAAGGCGATCAGCGCGGCGATGCGGATGATGTCGCTGATCAGGAAAGGCAGGACGCCGCGGAAGCTTTCGATCATCGGCACGTCCCTTGCCATGCCGTTGATGACGAAGACGTTCATGCCCACCGGCGGCGTGATCAGGCCCACCTCGACCACCACGACCGAGAGGATTCCGAACCAGATCAGGGTCTCCTCGCGCGGCATCCCGAAATCGAGACCCGCGATGATCGGATAGAAGATCGGGATGGTCAGCAGCAGCATGGACATCGAATCCATGACGCAGCCCAGCACCAGATACAGCGCCAGCATCGCCAGCAGGACCAGCATCGGCGTCAGGCCGGAATTCCGGATCGCTTCCGCCAGCAGCATCGGCGTCCGGGTCTGGGCCAGAAAGGCGTTGAAGGTCTCGGCCCCCAGCAGGATCAGGAAGATCATGGCCGAGGTCGTGGCCGTGCCGCGCAGGCATCGCGCGATCCCCGTCAGCCGCATCCCGCCATGCAGCACCGCAAGGACACCGGTGCCGAAGGCGCCGACCGCCGCCGCTTCGGTGGGCGTGAACCAGCCGCGATACATCCCGACGATGACCAGCGCGAAGATCACGATCAGCGACCACGTCTCGCGCAGCGCGCCCATCCGCTGAGCCCATGTCGCGCGTGGGCCGGCCGGACCGTCATCGGGATTGCGGGCGACGAAGATGGCGATCGCGGCCATGTAGCCAAGCGCGGCCAGCACGCCCGGCACCATCGCCGCCACGAACATGGTGGCGATGCTCATCTCGGCCATCAGCGCATAGAGGACCAGGATCACCGACGGCGGGATCAGGATGCCCAGCGTGCCGCCCGCCGCCAGCGAGCCTGTGGCCAGCGCGCCGCTGTAATTGTATCGCTTCATCTCGGGCAGGGCGACCTGTCCCATGGTGGCGGCGGTCGCCAGCGAGGATCCGCAGATCGCGCCGAAGGCCGCGCATCCGCCGATCGAGGCCATCGCCAGTCCGCCCTTGCGATGGCCCAGAAAGGCAGCGGCGGTGCGGTACAGCGCCCGGCTCATCCCGGCCTGCGTGGCGAATTCGCCCATCAGCACGAAAAGCGGGATGACCGACAGCGAATAGGTCGAGAACTGGTAGTAGGTCGAGGTTTTCAGGAATGCCAGCAGCGGCGACACACCGGTCCATGCGGCATATCCGCCGACGCCCACCGTCATCATCGCGACCCCGATGGGGACACGGATGGCCATCAGCGCCAGCAGCACCGCGAAACCCGTCAGCCCGGCGGCGACGCCGCTCATGCGCGGGCCTTTCCCAGATGGCCGATCATGGTCGCGGCGCAGGTGGCGACCAGCAGCGCCATGGCCGGCAGGATGACGATGAAGCTCCACCACACCGGAATGCGCAAGACCATGGACTGCTCGCCATATTGGCGCATCTCCAGCCCGCCGGGGATCATCCGCCAGAACAGCAGCGCGGCAATCAGCAGGTAGAGCAGATCGCCCAGGGCCTCCAGCCGGTGGTTGAGGCGCGGGCTGGCGTTCTGGGTAAAGAAATCGACCAGGACGTTGCCGCCGGTGGACTGGCACCAGGGCAGAAAGCAGAAGATGGCGATGGCGCTGCCGATCTCGACCAGTTCGAAATCACCGGGAATGGGCGCGCCCAGCAGGCTGCGCCGGGTGACGCTGATCACGGTCATCAGCATCATCGCCAGCAGGGTGATTCCGCCCAAAGCGGCGAACCATCGGCACAGGGCCGACAGCCATCGCGGCAGCGGCACCGGATGGGGGCGTTCGGTCGGATCGTCGCTCATGGCCGTCTCCCTTGAACATGTGCAGATCGGACGCCGCGGGCCGTCACGCTGCCCGGAAGGTATCCGCCCGGCCGCGGCCTGGATCGGGGCCGGGCGCGGGGCCGGGCGCGGCGAGGGGATGGGGATGGATCGCAGCGCAGGGCGCCCGACATGCCCGGTCGCAGCGCCCGCCCCAAGGGCCCCGCGCGCGGGGCCTTGCCCTGCCGCAGCCCTATTTGCCCCGTGCCCCGGCCAGCATCGCCTTGGCATCGTCCAGCATCGCCTGACCGTTTTCGCCCATGGATTTCACCCAGGCGTCGATCACGGGCTGACTGGCCTGTTGCCATTCGCCCAGGCGATCCTCGGGAATCACGACGATATTGTGACCCGCGTCGACCGCCTTCTGACGCTCGGCCGCCTCGGCCTTGTCGAAGGCTTCGCCGGCCAGCGCCGCCAGCGCCGCGCCGGAATTGTCGTCGATCACCTTTTTCAGATCGTCGGGGAGATTGTCGTATTTCGCCTTGTTCATCACCAGCGCCATGACCGAGGTGGACAACCCGCCATTCTCGGTTCCGAATTCGGTGTGATCCTGCGTCACGTTCTCGATGCGCAGGCTGCCGAAAACCTCCCAGGGAATCACCGCGCCGTCGATGACGCCGGTCGTCAGCGCCTGCGGCACCTCGGGGACCGGCATCCCGACGGCGGTCGCGCCAAGCGCGTTCAGCCCGTCGGTCATGGTGCGCGAGGGGGCGCGGATCTTCAGACCCTTCAGGTCGGCCATCGACTGGATCGGCTTGCCCTTGGTGTGGAACTTGTAGGCGGCGGGGGCGTGGATCAGCAGGGGTTTCACATCCTTCAGCTCATCGCCCATGTATTTCGTCTGGTATTCCTGCAAGGCCATCGTCGTCTCGGTCGCGGTGCCGGACATGAAGGGCAACTCGAACGCCTCCGAGGCCGGGAACCGGCCCGGCGTATAGCCCAGCAGCGTCCAGGCCACGTCCACCACGCCGTCGCGGGCCTGATCGAAAAGCTGCGGCGGCTTGCCGCCCAGCTGCATCGACGGATAGATCTGCACGTCGATCCGGCCGCCCGATTGTTCCTCGACCGCCTTTTCCCACGGCTCCAGCACGCCCTTCTGGATCGGCGCGTCGGCCGACAGAAAGTGCTGCACGCGCAGGGTTACCTCTTGCGCGGCGCCCGCGCCGGACATCGCGGCCAGCGTGACACTGGCGATCAGCAAGGTCTTCATGATCTCTCCTCCCTTTGGTTCTATGACAGCCGGGCCTGCATCGCGGCATCGCCCGTATTCGCCTCTGGCGCGAGGATTCGCGACCAGTCATGGCCGGGGGCCAGCCGCGCCAGCGCCCCCGCCAGGGTTTCGGTCTCGTCGGTGGCCAGTTCTGCCAGCGCAGCGGCGACGATCTTCAGCGCATCGCCGCGTGGCATCTGGCGGGCAAGATGAAAGCCCGCCGCCTCGGCCAGCATCGCGCCGCGATCGGCCGCGAAGGTCGCGGCGATCCGATCCGGGCGCGGGGTCAGGCTGCGGGCCAGGTCCAGGGCCAGTCGCAAGGCCGCGCCGGTCCGGATCATCATGTCGGGCAGCACCTGCCATTCGATCGCCAGCGCGCTGCCATCGCGTTCCTGGGCATGGATCATCGCCTGATGCAGCGTTCCCACCGCCCCCGCGTTCAGCCGCGCCAGCGCCACCAGCGCCTCGGCCGCGACCGGGTTGGATTTCTGCGGCATGGTCGATGATGCCCCGCCCGTGCCCGCCGCAACCTCGCTGATTTCCGATTGACCCAGCAGGATCAGATCGGCCCCCATCTTGCCCAGCGTCCCGGTGACCAGCGCCAGCCAGCCGCCCAGTTCGCAGATCGCATCGCGGGTTGCGTGCCAGGCCACATCCGGCGCGCCCAGGCCAAGTTCCTCGGCCATGGCGGCCCGGACCGCCCCCATCTGCGGGCTCAGCGCGGCGCCGGTGCCGGCGGCGCCGTGAAGCGAGACGTTCAGAAGGCGCGGCCGCAACTGATCCAGCCGCAGCCGGTGTCGGGGCAGGGGCGCGCGCCAGACGGCGATCTTCGCGCCCAGGGTGGTTGGCGCGGCAATCTGGTATCGCGTGCGTGCAGGGATCGGCAGACCGGCATGGTCGCGCGCCTTTCGATGCAGGACGGCCTCCAGATCGGCCAGCCGATCCTCGACAATCCGCAGGGCATCGCGCAGTTGCAGCACCAGCCCGGTATCCTGGATATCCTGGGAGGTCGCGCCGAAATGCGCCCAGGCACCATCCCCGCCACAGGCGGATTTCAGGGCGGCGATCACCGGCTGCGCCGCGATGCCCGCCGCAGCCATGCCTGCCGCCAGTTCGGACGGGTCCGGCCGCAGATTCTCGGCTGTTTCGGAAACCGACCCCGACGCCGTTTCGGGGATGATCCCGAGCCTTCCCTGCGCGCGCGCCAGCGCGGCCTCGGCCTTCAGCATGGCGGCGATCTGGGCGCGGGCGCCCATGGCACGGCCCAGTTCCTCATCCCCGAAAAGACCGTCGGTCAGGGTCATGCGGCCCGCAATCCCAGGATCTGCCGCGCCTGCGCCGGGCTGGCCACGGGGCGGTCATACCGGCTGCACAGATCAGCCGCCCGCTGCACCAGCGCCGCGTTCGACGGGGCCAGCGTCTTGCGGTCCAGTCGCACGTTGTCCTCAAGACCCGTCCGGGCATGGCCGCCCGTCGAGATCGCCCATTCGTTCAGCACGATCTGGTTCTGGCCGATCCCGGCCGCGCACCATGCCGCATTCTCGCCGAACAGCCGCGCGACGGTGGCGCGGTAGAAGTCGAACACCGCGCGATCGACCGGCATCGCGTTCTTCACCCCCATCACGAATTGCACATAGGGCGTGTCGCGGATGCGGCCATCCTTCCACATCTTCGCGGCCTGAAAGATGTGGGACAGATCGAAGGCCTCGATCTCGGGCTTGACGTCGTGGGCAATCATTTCGCCCGCCAGCCAATCGACCAGATCGGGCGGATTGTCATAGACCCGCGTCGGAAAGTTGTTCGAGCCGACCGACAGCGACGCCATCTCGGGCGACAGCGACAGCATGCCGCCCCGCGCCCGCCCCGCACCCGACCGCCCGCCCGTGGAAAGCTGCACGATCATGCCGGGGCAATGCGTCTGGATCCCCTCTTTCAGCGCCGCGAACCGGTCGGGATCGCTGGTGGGTTTGCCCTCGTCGTCGCGGACATGGCAATGCGCGATGCTGGCGCCCGCCTCGAACGCGGCCTGCGTGCTTTCGAGCTGCTCGGACAGGGTGACCGGAACGGCGGGATTGTCGGCCTTGGTCGGAACCGAGCCGGTGATCGCCACGCAGATGATGCAGGGTTGGGACATGAGACCCCCTCAGATATCGAAGAAAACGGTTTCGTCATCGCCCTGCAGACGAATGTCGAAGCGATAGACCGGAACGCCGTCGCGATCCTCGGATTGCCGCGCGATCAGGGTGGCGCGGCGCTTTTCCCATTCGATCAGGTTGATGACCGGATCGGCGGCATTCGCGTCGGCCTCGTCAGGGAAATACATCCGCGTGTTCAACCCGATATTGATCCCGCGCGCGACGATCCACAAATTCAGATGCGGCGCCTGCACCGATCCGTTCCGCCCCGGAACCGGCCCCGGCTTCACCGTGTCGAAGCCCCATTCGCCGCTGTCGAAGTCGGTGATCACACGCCCCCAGCCGCGAAATCCGTCCTCGACCGGGCCGCCGCCCTCGGGATGGGCGTAATGCCCGTTCGCATTGGCCTGCCAGACCTCCAGCAGGACATCCTTGACCGGGCTTCCCGTGCCGTCGATGACCAGCCCCTCGACCCGGATCCGCTGTCCCTTCGCATTCGGCCCGGCGATGTCGCGGCCCAGTTCCTCGCGATAGATGTCAAAGCCCGCAGCGCCGGGCGCCAGACCGATATGGACATAGGGGCCCGCGGTCTGGGATGCGGATTCGCGCAGATAGTGCAATTCCTGTGGCATCAGTTTCCCTCCAGCCGGTTCTCGAACAGGGTCGAGCGGCGGCCGCGCAGCACAATGTCGAATTTATAGGCGATGGAATCCAGCGGGATCGTGGCGTTCAGATCCAGTTTCGCCGTCAATTGCTGGACCGCGTCCCTGTCGGGGATGGCATGGACGATGGGGCAATGCGCGATCAGCGGGTCGCCCTCGAAGTAAAGCTGGGTGATGAGTCGCTGCAGAAAGCCCGATCCGAAGACCGAGACATGGATATGGGCGGGGCGCCAGTTATTGACGCGGTTGCGCCACGGATAGGCGCCGGGCTTGATCGTGCGAAAGGCGTATTGTCCGTTCTCGTCGCTCAGCGTTCGCCCGCAGCCGCCGAAATTGGGGTCGATCGGGGCAAGATAGGTGTCCTTCTTGTGACGATAGCGCCCGCCCGAATTGGCCTGCCAGATCTCGACCAGGGTATTGGGGACCGGGCGCGCGTTTTCATCCAGCACGCGGCCATGGACGATGATCCGTTCGCCCACAGGATCGCCGGTTTTGGCGTAGTTGCGGATCAGATCGTTGTCGATCGGGTCGATGTCGGCATGGCCGAACCGCGGGCCGGTGATCTCGCTGATGGTGTTTTCCAGCGAGATCATCGGCCAGCGCGGGCTGCGGGCCACGCTGGTCTTGTATTTCGGGGTCAGCGCAGGCGGATGCAGGCTGCGGTCGCGCTGGTGGTATTCGGCGGGTTTCATTCGCTGACCTCCCCTTGCCGGGCATCCATCTGGGCATAGGTGTCCCGCGCCAGTTTCAGCGCGTGATTGGCGCGCGGCACGCCGGCATAGATCGCGACATGCTGAAACGCCTCGCGCACGTCCCGAGGGCTGGCCCCGGTCTGCGCGGTGGCACGGATATGCATTGGAATCTCTTCGAAATTGCCGGTTGCGGCCAGCAGCGCCAGCGTCAGCATGGATCGTTCGCGGCGCGTGATGCCGTCGCCGGCCCAGACGGTGCCCCAGGCGAAACGGGTGATCAGATCCTGGAACGGCGCATCCAGATCGGTTCTTTCGGCTTCGGCGCGATCGACATGGGCATCGCCCAGAACCTCGCGCCGGACCTTCATCCCTTGCGAATGGGTGTCAGACATGACCGATCTCCTTCAGGAAGCGGGTGATGATGGCGGCGTATTCGCGCGGCGTTTCCACGCAGGGAATATGGCCCGCGCCGGGGATCACGTCCATGCGCGCGCCCGGAATCAGATCGGCCGTGGCCTGCACCATCCCGGGCGGGGTGGCGCCGTCCCGATCGCCCGCGATCATCTGCACCGGCAGGCGCAGGCCGGTCGCCTGCTTGCGCAGATCGGCGGCCGCGATGGCCTCGCAGCAGGCGGCATAGCCTTCCAGGGGCTGACGCTCCAGCATCCGCTGCCAGGGCGACGCGGCCCCGCTGGCGCGGAAGCCGGCCGAGAACCAGCGCTCCATCGTCGCCGGTCCGATGCTGGCCAGACCATCGGCGCGGATGGCGGCGACCCGGTCGCGCCACATCGCCGCCTCGCCGATCTTTGCGGCGCTGTTCGACACGACCAGCCCGGCCAGCAGACCCGGATGCCGCAGCGCCAGCGACAATCCGATCAGCCCGCCGATGGACAGGCCCACGAAAACCGGCCGCGAAAGGCCGAGATGCGCGATCAGTCCGGCGGCATCATCCGCAAGCGCGTCCATGGTGCAGGGGCCGGGCGCGTCCTGCGACAGGCCGTGGCCGCGCTTGTCATATCGCACCACCCGCAGACCGTCGGGAAGATGGGGCAGCAGCCAGTCCCAGACCCGCAGATCGGTGCCCAGCGAATTGGCGAAGACCAGCGCCGGACCATCGCCGGGACCGTCATCGGCGTAATGCAGGTCAACCCCGTTGATCGTCGCGCTCAGCATCAGTATGGCAGCCCCACGTAATTTTCCGCAAAGGCGCGCTGCTGTGCGGGATTGTCGCGCAGAAAAGCCAGTTCGGCCTGCTGCATCTTCAGATCGAAGGGGTTCTGATCCGGATAGCGGTGCAGAAGACTGCTGAACCACCAGCTGAAGCGTTCGGCCTTCCAGACCCGCAGCAGCGCCCGTTCGGAATAGCGCTCGATCCCCTCGCGATCCCGTTCCTCGTAGAATTGCGCCAGCGCATGATAGAGGTAATGCACATCGCTGGCGGCAAGATTCAGTCCCTTGGCGCCGGTCGGCGGCACGATATGGGCGGCATCGCCGCACAGGAACAGCCGCCCCCACCGCATCGGCTCGGTCACGAAGGATCGCAGCGGGGCGATGGATTTCTCGATGCTCGGGCCGGTCGCCAGGCGTTCGGCGATCTCTTCGGGCAGGCGGCGGCGCAACTCGGCCCAGAAGGCGGCGTCGGTCCAGTCCTCGGGATGGTCGGACAGCGCGCACTGGATGTAGTAGCGCGACAGATTGTCGTTGCGCATCGAACACAGCGCGAAACCGCGTTCGGAATTGGCATAGATCAATTCCTCGTCGACCGGCGGCGTGCGCGACAGCACGCCAAGCCAGCCGAAAGGATAGGTCTTTTCGTATTCCCGCCGCAGATTCAGCGGGATGGCCTGACGGCTGATGCCGTGAAAGCCGTCGCAGCCGGCCACGAAGTCGCAGTCGATGCGGTGTTCCGCGCCGCTCTGCGCGTAGGTCACGAAGGGCGCGTCGCCATCGGCATCGTGGATGGCGACGTGATCGACCTCGAAGACGGTCCGCGCGCCCGTCGCCGCCCGTGCATCATAGAGATCGCGCGTCATCTCGGTCTGGCCATAGACGATCACCGGCTTGCCGGTCAGCGCCTTGAAATCGACATGAAAGATTTCGCCTCCGGCGGCGATCCGGGTGCCGTCATGCACGAAACCTTCGGCGCGAAGCCGGTTGGCGACCCCGGCCTCTTCCAGCAACGCGACCAGTCCCGATTCCAGCACGCCCGCGCGGATCCGGCCCAGCACATAGTCGCGGGTCTTGCGTTCCAGCACCACGGCCTCGATGCCGCGCTTGTGCAGAAGCTGGCCCAGAAGCAGGCCCGCCGGACCGCCGCCGATGATCACGACCTGTGCGCGCATGATGCCCTTCCTCTCTCCGGTCGCAAGACTTGCATATGGAAATCGAAAGGTAAAATGAGATATGTGGCAGAATACTTACCAGAAAGCGCAATCATGGACCGACGCATCAAGATCCGCCACTTGCAGACCTTCACCGAGATCGTGCGCCAGCGCAGTCTGAAAGGCGCGGCCCGGCGGCTTTTGCTGACCCAGCCGGCCATCTCGCGAACGCTGTCGGAACTGGAGGAAATCCTGGGCGCCGAGCTGCTGACCCGCGGCCGCGGCGGTATCGCGTTGACGCCCGAGGGCGAATTCTTCCTGCCCCATGCGCAGACCAGCCTCGCGGCGCTGGAACAGGGCCTGGCGGGAATCGCACAGGCCGGCGGCGCGGGGGTGGCGCAGATGCGACTGGGGGCGCTGCCTTCGGTCGCGGCGCGATTGATGCCCGAGGTGCTGGTCGAACTCGGTCGCATGGAGGCCGATCTGCGGCTGGTCATCACGGACGGGCCGCACGGCTATCTGACGGCGCTGCTGCGCGACGGCCAGCTTGATGCCGTGATCGGGCGGCTGGGCGCGCCCGAGACGATGCGCGGCCTCAGCTTTACCCAGCTTTATCTGGAGCGGGTGGCGGTGGTGGTGCGGCCCGGCCATCCGATCCTGGCCGATCCCGACCTGCGGCGGATCGGCGATTGGCCGGTGATCTATCCGCCGCCCGGTTCGGCCATCCGGCCATTCGTGGAACGATTGCTGATCGCGCAGGGCATCCCGGTTCCGCGGCGCCGGGTGGAAAGCGTCTCGGGCGAATTCGGCCGCGTCCAGACGCGACACAGCGACGCCATCTGGTTCATCTCGGCCGGGGTCGTGGCCCGCGACATCAGTGAAGGCACGCTGACGCGGCTGCCGGTCGAGACGGCAATGACCGAAGGCCCGATCGGCCTGATGCGGCGCGCCGATGCACGGCCTGATCCGGCGCAGGACATGTTCGCCTTGGCCGTTCGGCGGGCGCTGGCCCGGCCGGATTTTGCCGCCTGAGCAGGCACCTTGCGTCATATTCGGGCAGGTTCCGCGAAAGCGGCGTTTCGGCGGTTGTCCTTGGCCGATCCGGCCGGTAGGTTCCGGGCGATGCGCCGGCGCTCGGCCGCTTGCGTGCTTTCGACATGACAATTGATCAGGATTGGCGGGCCGCATGACGACGCTGAAACGGTTCCTTGTTCTTTCGGGTCTCTGCGCGGTTCTGGCGCAGCCCGGCGCGGCCCTGGCCCAGCAGCCCGGCGGTGGCGAGGCGCCGCCGCCGAAGGTGACGGTGGTCACGTTGCAGGCACGGGACGTGACGCTGACGGCCAGCCTGCCGGGTCGCGTCGTCGCTTCGGCCGAGGCCGAGCTGCGCCCACAGGTCGCCGGTCTCATCACCGAGCGATTGTTCGAGGAAGGCAGCCCCGTCCGCGCCGGCGATCCGCTGTACCGGATCGACCCGCGCAGCTATGAAGCCGCCCTCGCACAGGCCGAGGCATCGCTGTCGCAGGCCCAGGCGCAAGCCTCTGCCGCCGCCCGCGACGCCGAGCGGGTCGGCGCGCTGCGCGACCGCCGCGTCGCCAGCGAACAAAGCCAGGACAGTGCCATTGCCGCCCGCGACGCGGCCGAGGCGCAGGTGAAGGCCGCCGAGGCGCAGGTGCAGGCGGCGCGGATCGAGCTGGACCGGACCACGATCACCGCCCCCATAGACGGGGTGATCGGTCTGGCCCAGGCCAGTCCCGGCGCCCTGGTCACGGCTGGTCAGGCCAGCCCGCTGGCGGTGATCCGGCGCATCGATCCGGTGCGCGTGGACGTCACCCAGTCAGCGGCCGAGATCCTGCGCTGGCAGCGCCAGGGGGCCGATGCCGCGCTGCCGGCGGGCGCTGACCGCACTGTCGCGCTGCGTCTGGCCGATGGCAGCAGCTACGAATACACCGGCTCGCTGACCGCGGCCGAGCCGCGCGTGGACGAGACGACCGGAGTCGTGACCCTGCGGCTGGAATTCGCCAATCCCGACGGCTTCCTGTTGCCCGGCATGTATGTGCTGGCCGAAATTCCGCAGGGCCAGATCAAGGACGCGATCCTCGCCCCGCAAGAGGGGGTGACCCGCGACCGACGCGGCCGCCCCGTCGCCATGGTCGTGAATGCCGACAACGTGGTCGAGCAGCGGCAACTGGATATCGTGCAGGATCGCGGCAACAACTGGGTCGTTCGCGACGGCCTGTCGGCGGGCGACCGCCTGATCGTCGCCGGTCTTCAGCGTATCGGGGCGGGCATGACGGTCGCGCCCGAGGAACGCCCGGCCGATCCGGCCGGCGGCCAGCAGGGCAAGCCGGAAAAGCCGTCCGGAACGGCCAATCCCGCGCAGGCGGATCCGGGCGCATCCGGTGACGATGCCTCCGGCGCACCGGCCTCGGACAATGCCGCGACCGGGAGGGATGCGACCGGCAACGCAAGCAAGGCCGAAACGGCGGGCGCCTTGTCCCAGGGCGCGAATGCCCGGGACGGGTCGGCCGCACCGGCCCCGGACGCGCAGCCCGCCGCCGAATGAACCGCTTCTGACCACGCCCGGATAGGACGATTTCCCATGGCCCGCTTCTTCATCGACCGTCCGGTTTTCGCCTGGGTGATCTCGATCCTGATCATGGGCGTGGGCGTGCTGTCGATCCTGACCCTGCCCATTGCCCAATATCCGCAGATCGCGCCGCCCTCGGTCGCGATCCGGGCCGCCTATCCGGGCGCGTCGGCCGATACCGTCGCCAATACCGTGACCCAGATCATCGAACAGCAGATGACCGGACTGGACGGGCTGCGCTATATCTCGTCGTCGTCCAGTTCCTCGGGCACCTCGCAGACCACGCTGACCTTCGAGACCGGGACCGATGCCGACATCGCCCAGGTCCAGGTCCAGAACAAGCTGTCCCAGGCCACGCCGCTGCTGCCCGAGGCCGTGCAGAGGCAGGGCGTGACGGCGCAGAAATCCTCGGCCGGGTTCCTGATGGTCGTGGGCCTGATCGGGGACGAGAATTACGACCAGACCGACCTGTCGGACTATCTGGTCACGAATCTCGTCGATGATCTCAGCCGGATCGAGGGCGTGGGCAGCGTGCAGGTCTTTGGCGCGAAATACGCAATGCGGATCTGGCTGGATCCGTCGAAACTGGCCAATTACCAGATCACGCCATCCGATGTCGTCGCCGCGGTCTCGGCCCAGAACACGCAGATTTCGGCCGGCGCCTTCGGCAGCCAGCCCGCGCCCGAGGGTCAGCAGCTCAACGCCACCGTCACCGCGCAATCGCTGCTGTCCACGCCCGAGGATTTCCGCCAGATCGTGCTGCGGGCCGAGGAAAGCGGCGGCCTCGTGTTGCTGCGCGACGTGGCCCGCGTCGAGATCGGGGCCGAGAATTACAGCACGGCGGGAACCTATAACGGGCGCCCCTCATCGGGGATGGCGATCAGTCTTGCGCCGGGTGCCAATGCGCTGGACACGGCCAATCTGGTCAAGGCGCGGATGGCGGAATTCGCCCGGTTCTTCCCCGAAGGCGTGGACTACGTGATCCCCTTCGACACCTCGCCCTTCGTCAAGATCTCGATCGAGGAGGTGGTCAAGACCCTGATCGAGGCCATCGCGCTGGTTACCGTGGTGATGTTCGTCTTCCTGCAAAGCTGGCGCGCGACGCTGATCCCGACCCTGGCCGTGCCCATCGTCCTGCTGGGGACGTTCGGGATCATGGCCGTCTTCGGCTTTACCATCAACACCCTGACCATGCTGGCCATGGTTCTGGCGATCGGCCTTCTGGTCGACGACGCCATCGTCGTGGTCGAGAATGTCGAACGCATCATGGAGGAAGAAGGACTTTCCCCGCGCGAGGCGACGCGCAAATCCATGGGCCAGATCACCGGCGCGCTGGTCGGCATTGCGCTGGTGCTGTCGGCGGTCTTCGTGCCGATGGCGTTCTTTCCCGGCTCGACCGGCGTGATCTATCAGCAATTCGCGATCACGATCGTCTCGGCCATGGCGCTGTCGGTGGTCGTCGCGCTGACCCTGACGCCGGCGCTCTGCGCGCAGCTTCTGAAACCCGCGCATGGCAAGAGGCGCGGGTTCTTCGGGCTGTTCAACCGCGGCTTCGACGGCACCACGCGCGGCTATACCGGCCTTGTCGGCTGGATCGTGCGCCGGCCGCTGCGGGTGCTGCTGATCTATGCCGCCCTTGGTGCGGCGATGGTCTTTCTGTTCCTGCGCACGCCCGAAGGTTTTCTGCCGGATGAGGATCAGGGCATCATGTTCGTGCTGGTGAACGGGCCGACCGGGGCCACGACCGAACGGACCAGGGCGGTTCTGGATCAGGTCGAGAATTACTTCATGAACGAGGAAGGCGATGTGGTCGACAGCATGTTCGCCGTCGCCGGGTTCAGTTTCGCGGGGCAGGGTCAGAACGTGGGCATCGCCTTCGTGCGGCTGAAGGACTGGAACCAGCGTCCCGATCCGTCGCAGTCGGTGCAGGCGCTGGCGGGCCGGGCCTTCGGCGCGCTGAGCCAGATCCGGGACGCGATGGTGTTCCCGATCGTGCCGCCCTCGGTGATCGAGCTTGGCAATGTCTCGGGCTTCGACTTCTACCTTCAGGCGCGCGGCGGCCAGAGCCACGAACAACTGCTGGAGGCGCGCAACCAGTTGCTGGGAATGGCGGCCCAGAGCCCGCTGATCGCGCAGGCCCGTCCCTCGGGCCTGGAAGACGCGGCGCAGTTCAATCTCGACATCGACTGGCGCAAGGCGGGGGCGATGGGGGTGACGGCCGACAACGTGGCCACGCTGCTTCAGATCGCCTGGACCGGCGCCTATGTGAATGATTTCGTCGATCGTGGCCGGATCAAGCGGGTCTATGTCCAGGGCGAGGCGGATTCGCGCGCCGGACCCTCGGATCTGGACAAGTGGCGGGTGCGCAACGCAACCGGCGGGCTGGTGCCGTTCGCGAACTTCGCGGAGGGCGAATGGACCTTCGGGCCGCAGGGTCTGAACCGCTATAACGGCATTCCTTCGATGCAGATCCAGGGCAGTCCCGCGCCGGGTGTGTCCTCGGGCGACGCCATGGCCGAGATCGAGCGGCTGGTCGGCCAGTTGCCCGGCGGTTTCGATGTCGCATGGACGGGCCTGTCGCTGGAGGAACGGCAGGCCGGGGACCAGACGATGCTGCTTTATGCGCTGTCGCTGGCCGCCGTGTTCCTGTGCCTGGCGGCGCTTTACGAAAGCTGGTCGATCCCGCTGGCGGTGATCCTGGTCATGCCCATCGGAATCCTCGGCGCCCTTGCCGGCGCCTGGGCGGGGGCCTTCGACAACGGGGTCTTCTTCCAGGTCGGATTGCTGACGGTGATCGGGCTGACCGGCAAGAACGCGATCCTCATCGTCGAATTCGCGCGCGAGCAGTCGCAGGCCGGGATGCCGCTGTTCAAGGCCGTGGTCGAGGCCGCGCGCCAGCGGTTCCGCCCGATCATCATGACCTCGATCGCCTTTTCGCTGGGTGTCCTGCCGCTGGTCCTGTCTTCGGGCGCGGGCGCGAACGGGCGCAACGCCATCGGCGCGACCGTGCTGGGCGGAACCCTGGCCGCCACCGCGTTGGGTATCCTGTTCGCGCCGCTGTTCTACGTGCTGATGCGCCGCCTGCTGGGCCGCAAGGACCAGTTCGACTGAGGCCGGGGATGGCC
Organism: Paracoccus sp. L-17; assembly: GCF_056857655.1. Classification (NCBI taxonomy): domain Bacteria; kingdom Pseudomonadati; phylum Pseudomonadota; class Alphaproteobacteria; order Rhodobacterales; family Paracoccaceae; genus Paracoccus; species Paracoccus sp. L-17. The sequence continues at coordinate 269,326 of NZ_JBSXNM010000046.1, read as the reverse complement.
GCGCGTCTCTTCACGCCGCGGCGCGCGGCCCTTGGATACGACCCGCGGGCCTTGCCTGCCTCTGGGAGAGACCGCCTTGATCGACAAGCTGGAAATGTTCCTTGCCGTCGCGAAAGAACGTCATTTCGGCCGCGCCGCCACCAGCCTGGGCATAACCCAGCCCACCCTGTCTGCCGGCATCAAGCAGCTTGAGGAACAGCTTGGCGTCCTGCTGATCTTTAGAGGCTCGCGCTTTGGCGGCCTGACGCCCGAGGGGCAGGCGGCACTGATCTGGGCACGCAGGATCGTCGGCGACAGCCGCCAGTTGCGCGAAGAGATGCGGGCCACCCGGCACGGCCTGTCGGGACGGTTGCGCATCGCTGTCATCCCGACCGCGCTGACCTGGGCCACGCGGATCAGCGCCCGCTTCGGCCGGGCCCATCCGAACGTCGCCTTCACCATCCTGTCGCGCAATTCGGTCGAGATTTTGCAGATGATCGACGATCTCGACGTCGATGCGGGGATTTCCTATCTGGACAACGAACCGCTGGGCAAGGTCTCGACCGTGCCGCTTTACGACGAACGCTACATGCTGGTCTGCGACCCGGGCAGCGATCTGGCGGGTCGCGATCGCGTGGCATGGGCTGATCTGGACGGGCAGCGGCTGTGCCTGCTGACCTCGGACATGCAGAACCGGCGGATCATCAATCGCAACCTTTCGGCCGCCGGGGTGACGCCGCAGGCCAGCGTCGAATCCGGCTCGACCGTGGTGCTGGTCTCCCATGTGGTCGAGGGGGGCTGGGTCACCATCCTGCCCGAGGATATCGCCGCCTTTCTGGGCCACGGCAAGAACCTGCGCCTGATCCCGCTGGAAAAGCCGCAGACGATTCACGCCGTGGGTCTGGTCGCGCCGTGGCGCGAACCGCATACGCCGGTGCTGGAGGCGCTGTTGGCCGAGGCGCGGCGGCTGGTTGTCGATAGGTAATTTCTATCGACTGACGGAATTGCGTTATTGATTTTCCATTGCCGGACCTGTTTGCTGAAGCCACGGGACCGTCGAAAGGCCAGCCATGCATCACGATGCGCAAGCCCCGACCGAGAACGAGATTCGCGCGGTCGCCGCGCCGCTCGCCTCGCTCGAAGGGCCGTTACTGCCGTTGCTGCATGCGGTGCAGCACGAATACGGCTGCGTGCCCGAAGCCGCGGTGCCGGTTCTGGCCGATCTGCTGAACCTGTCGCGGGCCGAGGTCCACGGTGTCGTCAGCTTCTACCACGATTTCCGCAAGGCTCCGGCGGGAAAGCATATTCTGCGCCTCTGCCGGGCCGAGGCCTGTCAGTCCATGGGCGGCCAAGCCCTGGCCGAGGCGACCCTGGCAAGGCTGGGCATCGGCTGGCACGACACCACGGCCAATGGCGCGGTCACGGTCGAGCCGGTCTATTGCCTGGGCCTGTGCGCCTGCGCCCCCGCCGCCATGCTGGACGACCGCGTCGTCGCGCGACTGGATGCGGCCCGCCTTGACAGATTGCTGGCCGAGGCCGGCGCATGAGGATCTGGGTTCCCATGGACAGCGCCGCGAAGGCCGTCGGCGCCGACGAGGTGGCCGAAACCATCGCCCGCGAGGCCGCATCACGCGGAATTGACGTGCGGATCATCCGCAACGGCTCGCGCGGCATGATCTGGCTGGAACCCCTGGTCGAGATCGACCGCGGAGACGGGCGCGTGGGCTACGGCCCCGTCGCGCCCGAGGATGTGGCCGCGCTGCTGGACGGCAAGCTGGAAAGCCTGGGCCCGGTCGAGGCGATCCCGTTCTTTGCCCGCCAGACCCGTTTGACCTTCGCGCGCTGCGGTTTGACCGATCCGCTGGATTACGACGATTACCAGGCCCATGGCGGTCTGGCCGGATTGCGCCGGGTCATTGCCATGAGCCAAGAGGAGATCGTGCAGGAGGTCACCGCCAGCGGGCTGCGCGGGCGGGGCGGTGCGGGCTTTCCCACCGGCATCAAGTGGAAGACGGTGATGCAGGCCGAGGCCATGCAGAAATACATCGTCTGCAACGCCGATGAGGGCGACAGCGGCACCTTCGCCGACCGCATGATCATGGAGGGCGATCCCTTCACCCTGATCGAGGGCATGGCGATCGCGGGGATCGGCGTGGGTGCGACGCGCGGCTATGTCTATCTGCGCAGCGAATATCCCGATGCGATCCGGGCAATGAACGCGGCGGTCGGGATCGCGCGCAGGCGCGGCCTGCTGGGCCCATCCGTTCTGGGATCGGATCACGCCTTCGAGATGGAGATCCGCGTGGGCGCGGGCGCCTATGTCTGCGGCGAGGAAACCAGCCTGCTCAACAGCCTCGAAGGCAAGCGCGGCGTGGTGCGCGCCAAGCCGCCGCTGCCGGCGCTGGAAGGATTTCTGGGCAAGCCGACCGTGGTCAACAACGTCATCACGCTGGCCACGATCCCCGTGATCTTCGAGAAGGGCGCCGACCATTACGCGGGCTTCGGCCATAACAGGTCGCGCGGCACTGCGACGCTGCAGATCGCCGGCAATGTGAAACGCGGCGGATTGTTCGAGGCCGGATTCGGCCTGACTTTGGGCGAGGTCGTCAACGACGTCGCCGGCGGCACCGCCAGCGGCCGGCCCGTGAAGGCGGTGCAGGTCGGCGGACCGCTGGGCGCCTATCTGCATGAGGGTCAGTTCGACACCAGGATGGGCTACGAGGAATTCGACGCCGAGGGCGGGCTGATCGGCCATGCCGGGCTGGTCGTGTTCGACGACAGCGCCGACATGCTGCGCATGGCGCGCTTCGCGATGGAGTTCTGCGCCATCGAATCCTGCGGCAAATGCACGCCCTGCCGCATCGGCGCGGTGCGTGGGGTCGAGACCATCGACCGCATCGCCGCCGGCGATCCCGCCGCCGCCGAATTGCTGACCGATCTGTGCGAGACGATGAAGGACGGCTCGCTCTGCGCGCTTGGCGGCTTCACCCCGTTCCCGGTCATGTCCGCACTGCGCCATTTCCCCGACGACTTCGCGACCCGCAAGGAGGCCGCCGAATGAAGGACTTCATCATCCCGCAATTCCCGCCCGGTTCCGATCCGCAGGACGAGCGCGACATGGGAACGCCCGCCCGGTCGGGCGCCCCCGTCAGCCTGAGCATCGACGGTTTCGCGGTGACAGTGCCCGAGGGCACTTCGGTCATGAGGGCCGCGGCCGAGGCCGGGATCATGGTTCCCAAGCTCTGCGCCAGCGACAATATGGAAGCCTTTGGATCCTGCCGCCTCTGCGTCGTCGAGATCGAGGGCCGCAAGGGCACGCCCGCATCCTGCACCACGCCCGTGGCGGAAGGCATGGTCGTTCACACCCAGTCCGGCAAGGTCAAGCGCATCCGCAAGGGGGTGATGGAGCTGTATATCAGCGATCACCCGCTGGATTGCCTGACCTGCGCGGCCAATGGCGATTGCGAATTGCAGGATGCGGCGGGGCAGGTGGGTCTGCGCGACGTGCGCTATGCGCCCGGCCAGAACCATTTCGATCCCTCGGGCAGCGGCGCGCGCAGCCAGGCCGAGGCGCGGATGCGGATGCCGGTCGATCAGGCCAATCCCCGTTATGTGCCGAAGGACGAAAGCAACCCCTATTTCACGTTCGATCCGTCGAAATGCATCGTCTGTTCGCGCTGCGTCCGGGCCTGCGAAGAGGTGCAGGGCACCTTCGCGCTGACCATCGAGGGGCGCGGCTTCGACAGCAAGGTCAGCGCCGGGGCGGCGACCGACGATTTCCTGCATTCCGAATGCGTCAGTTGCGGTGCCTGCGTGCAGGCCTGTCCGACCGCGACCTTGCAGGAAAAATCCGTGATCGAGATGGGCACGCCGCATCGGTCGGTCATCACCACCTGTGCCTATTGCGGCGTCGGATGCAGCTTCAAGGCAGAGCTGAACGGCGATCAGCTTGTCCGCATGGTCCCCTACAAGCATGGCAAGGCGAACCGGGGCCATTCCTGCGTCAAGGGCCGCTTCGCCTATGGCTATGCCAACCACCGCGACCGCATCCTCAAGCCGATGATCCGCGACCGCATCGACGAGCCCTGGCGCGAGGTCGAATGGGACGAGGCTCTGGCCTTTGCCGCCGGCCGGATGAGTGCGTTGCAGCAGAAATACGGCCGCCGGTCGATCGGCGTCATCACCTCAAGCCGCTGCACCAACGAGGAAACCTACCTGGTGCAGAAACTGGCGCGGGCGGTGTTTCTGAACAACAACACCGATACCTGCGCCCGGGTCTGCCATTCGCCGACCGGCTACGGACTGGGCAAGACCTTCGGCACCTCGGCCGGCACGCAGGATTTCGACAGTGTCGAGAAGGCCGATGTGGTGATGATCATCGGTGCCAATCCGACCGATGGCCACCCGGTCTTCGCCAGCCGGCTGAAAAAGCGGCTGCGTCAGGGCGCGCGGCTGATCGTCGTGGATCCGCGCCGCACCGATATCGTGCGCAGCCCGCATGTCGAGGCAGCCTATCACCTGCCGCTGCGGCCGGGCACCAACGTCGCCGTCGTCACCGCAATGGCGCATGTCATCGTGACCGAGGGGCTGGTGGACGAAGCGTTCATCCGCGAGCGCTGTGACTGGGACGAATTTCAGCATTACGCCGAATTCGTCAGTCAGGACCGCCACAGCCCCGAAACCATGCAGCCGCTGACCGGCGTTCCCGCCGCCGATCTGCGTGCCGCCGCGCGGCTTTACGCGACCGGCGGCAACGGGGCGATCTATTACGGTCTGGGCGTGACCGAACATTCCCAGGGCTCGACCACGGTCATGGGGATCGCCAACCTTGCGATGCTGACCGGCAATGTCGGACGCGAGGGCGTCGGCGTGAACCCTCTGCGGGGGCAGAACAACGTCCAGGGTTCCTGCGACATGGGCAGCTTTCCGCATGAACTGCCCGGCTATCGCCATGTGAAACTGCCCGATGTCCGCAAGATCTTCGAGACGGCGTGGGGGGTCGAGATCGACCCCGAACCCGGCCTGCGCATCCCCAACATGCTTGATGCGGCGGTCGAGGGAACGTTCAAGGGGCTTTACTGCCAGGGCGAGGATATCCTGCAATCGGACCCCGATACCCACCATGTCGCGGCGGGCCTGAAGGCGATGGAATGCGTCATCGTCCATGATCTGTTTCTGAACGAGACCGCGAATTACGCCCATGTCTTCCTGCCGGGTTCGTCCTTCCTCGAAAAGGAGGGCACCTTTACCAATGCCGAACGCCGCATCAACCGCGTCCGCCGGGTCATGGCGCCGCTGAACGGTTTCGAGGACTGGGAGGTGACGCAGGCCCTGGCCAACGCGATGGGCGCGAACTGGACCTATACCCATGCCAGTCAGATCATGGACGAGATCGCGGCGACCACCCCCACATTCGAAGGCGTCAGCTTTGCCCTTCTGGAAGAGAAGGGATCGGTCCAGTGGCCCTGCAACGAGGCCGCGCCCGAAGGCACGCCGACGATGCATGTGGATCACTTCGTGTCGGGCAAGGGCCATTTCATCGTCACCGAATATCTGCCGACCGACGAGAAGTCCGGGCCGCGTTTCCCGCTGCTGCTGACCACGGGGCGGATCCTGTCGCAATACAATGTGGGCGCGCAGACGCGGCGGACCGCGAATGTCGTCTGGCACCCCGAGGACGTTCTGGAAATCCACCCCCACGACGCCGAGACGCGCGGCGTGAACCAGGGCGACTGGGTGCGGCTGGCCAGCCGATCGGGCGAGACGACGCTGCGGGCGACCCTGACCGACCGGGTGGCGCCGGGCGTGGTCTACACGACCTTCCACCATCCGGCGACGCAGGCCAATGTCGTGACCACGGATTTTTCGGACTGGGCGACGAACTGTCCGGAATACAAGGTGACGGCAGTGCAGGTCAGTCCCTCGAACGGGCCTTCGGACTGGCAGGAATGCTATAACGAACAGGCCGAACGCGCCCGCCGCATCCTGCCCGCCGCGGAATGACAACGCTGCCCGATCCCCTGGCCCGCGTGCAGGCGGTCCATGTCCGGCCGGGCAGCCGCGCCGCCGCGCAGCGTGTCGTGCCCGAGGAAACGCCGGTCGCACTGGTCTATGACGGCACCACCCACGCGGTGATGATGGCGACGCCCGCCGATATCGAGGATTTCGCGATCGGCTTCTCGCTGACCGAAGGGATCGTGACCGGGACCGGTCAGATCGCCTCGTGCGAGATCGTGACCCATGCCAAGGGCGTCGAGGCGCGGATCTGGCTGGCCGAGGACCGGGGCGATGCGCTGGCCGCGCGGCAGCGCACGCTGGCCGGACCGGTGGGCTGCGGGCTGTGCGGGATCGACAGCCTCGATCAGGCGGTGCGCGCGCTGCCCGATCGCCACGGCGCGGGCCCGGTGCTGAGCGTCGAAGAGATCGCCGGCGCCACCGAATCCCTGCGCGGCTGGCAGCCGCTGCACGACCAGAGCCGGGCGGTCCACGCCGCCGGGTTCCTGATGCCAGGCAAGGGCGTGGTCCTGGCACGCGAGGATGTGGGACGGCACAACGCGCTGGACAAGCTGATCGGCGCGATGGCACGGCAGGGTCATCAGGCGGGGCAGGGCGCCTTCGTGCTGACCAGCCGCGTCTCGGTCGAGATGGTGCAGAAATGCGCCATGGCGGGCGGCTGTGTGCTGATCGCCGTCTCCGCCCCCACTGCCCATGCCCTGCGGCTGGCGACGGGCGCGGGCATCACCCTGGCCGCCTTCGCGCGCGGCGAGGGATTCGATCTGTTCTGCCACCCCGAACGCCTGCGGGACGAGGTTTCCGATGTCGCCTGAAAAGATGGTCGTCATGGCCAACCAGATCGCCGCCTTTTTCAACACCCAGCCGGGGGATCCGGCGCCGAAGGTCGCGGCCCATCTGGCCGATTTCTGGGAACCCCGGATGCGGACGCAGTTGCAGGATTACATTCGCGCCGGCGGCGCTGGCCTCGACCCCAGCGTCGAGGCCGCCGCAAGGCTTCTGCGGGACTGACCCCATCGCCATTCGCGGCGGCTGAAATGGCCTTCACGAGATCCTGATGTCGCAGCACCCCGGCCTGTCGTGTCGTTCTTTGCCTTTGCGTGAAACCCGGCTGCCAGTCGCGGGTTGGATCCGCAAAGGCATGAAGAACCGCGGGAGCAGGAAATGTCCGAGACGCTGGATCTGTCGCGACTGCGCGTCTGCGTGGTGATGAACCGGGGCTCGGGCCGCGGAAAGGAGAAACGACTGCGCGGCCAGATCGAGGACGCACTGAAGCCGCGCTGCGCGCATTTCGAGATCCGTCCCACGACACGCGGCAGCGATCTGACCGACATGGCGCGGCAGGCGGTCGGCGACGGCTTTGGCCTGATCATCGCCTGCGGCGGGGATGGCACGCAATCGGCAGTGGCCGGGGCGCTGGCCGGGACAGAGGCCGTCATGGGTATTCTGCCCGGCGGAACCTTCAACTACTTTGCCCGCGACCTGGGCGTCGGCGAGACGATCGAGGATGCGCTGGAGACCATCTGCAACGGTTGCGCCCGTCCGATCGACATCGGCCAGATCGAAAATCTCATCTTTCTGAACAATGTCAGCCTTGGCGCCTATCCACATATCCTGAAGACTCGTGAAAGCATCTACAAGCGCTGGGGCCGGTCGCGGATCGCGGCCTATTGGTCGGTGCTGGTCGCCCTGCGCCGCCTGCGCCACCCGATGCAATTGAAAGCCCGCGTGAACGGCGATACGCGCGATGTCACGACCGCGCTGGTCTTCGTCGCCCGCAGCGCCTATCAGCTGGACAATTTCGGGCTGGAAGGCGCAGACGCGATCCGGCAGGGCAAGTTCGCATTGCTGATCGCGAAGGCGCTGAAGCCGATGCCGCTGATCCGCTCTGCGTTGCGGCTGGCCTTCGGGTTTTCCGCCCGAAACAGCGATTTCGACCTGATCGAGACCGATGAGGTCACGATCGAATCGCGCAAGCACAGGATGCTGGTCGCCCATGACGGCGAAAAGACGGTAATGGCCAGTCCGTTCCGCCTGCGGGTCTGGCATGACGGTTTGCAGGTGCTGTTGCCGGCGGACGGGGTCAACAAGACAAGGGACAACGGCGGATGACCCGGATCCTGCATCTGTCGGATCTGCATTTCGGGTTTCACCGTCAGTCTCTTGTCGAACCGCTGCTGGCGCGGATCAACCGGGCGGCTGCGGATCTGGTCGTCGTCACCGGTGATCTGACCCATCGTGGACGTCCCGGTCAATACGGGCTGGCCGCCGATTTCCTGTCGCGTATCACCGCGCCGGTGCTGAGCGTGCCGGGAAACCATGACGTGCCGCTCTACAATATCCCGGTGCGTTTCCTGATCCCCTGGCGCGGCTACCGGCTGGCGATCAACCCCGATCTTGATCCGGCCGGCGTTGCGGGCAGGGTCCGCGTGCTGGGCCTGAACAGCGTCGATCCCTTTGCCTGGCAGCGCGGCGTGATCCGCGATGGAGAGATCGCCCGACTGACCGCCAGCCTTGATCCGCTGGCGGTGAACATCGTCGCGCTGCATCATCCGTTGCAGCACATGCCGGGTGTGGACAAGGAACTGGCCGCCCGCGCCCCGCAATTGCTGCGACGCCTGGAAGCGGCGGGCGTCAGCATGGTTTTCAGCGGCCATCTGCACGTCTGGAGCGCCGCGAACCTGCTGGATCACGGCCATCGGCGCATTCTTCAGGTGCAGGCGGGCACGGCGCTGTGCGCGCGCGAAAGCGACAGGCAGAACGAATTCGCGGTGCTGGACATCGACGGCGACGAGGCGGTGATCCACCGCCATGTCGCGCCCATGGCGCAGGACGATTTCGACCCGCCTCAGACGCTGCGGCTGTCGCGCGCCGGCGGCGCATGGCGGCTGATCGAAGGATCCGAACCCGAGCCGATACTGCCCGGCGCGACGGAAACCGCCTTCAGCACCGCGTGAACCGGCTTGCCCGGATGCAGCGCCAGCGCCTGGGCCGATCGTGTCGTGATCCGCGCCAGCAGCGTCTGGGATCCTGCCTCCAGCCGCACCAGCATGGCGCCATCATCGGGGGTCAGGTCGCGGACCACGCCCGCCAGCACGTTCAGCGCCGAGATGCCCGTCGGGCGATCCAGCGCGATCATCACGTCCTGCGCCAGAATCCGCAGGCGCAGCACGGCGCCCGTCGCGCTGTCGATCCGCGACAGCCACAAGGGCCCGGCAGCACTTGCAAGGCGCGTCAGGCCGTCGGCCTCCTGCGCCTCGATCCGCGCGGACAGGATCGCGCCCACCTCGCGCGGACCCAGAAGCGGCGCTGTGGCGGGATCGGACAGGATCTGCGCGGCGGGGCCGGATGCGGCGACGCGGCCGGCCCGCAGCAGCACGATGGTGTTTGCAAGCCGCGCAACCTCGGCGGCGGAATGGCTGACATAGAGGATCGGCAGGCCGGTCTCGTCCCTCAGACGTTCCAGATAGGGCAGGATTCCGTCCTTGCGGGCCTGATCCAGCGCCGCGAGGGGCTCGTCCATCAGCAGCAGGCGGGGATTGGACAGGATCGCGCGGCCCAGGGCCACCCTCTGGCGTTCGCCCCCCGACAGGGCTGCGGGACGGCGCTGCAACAGATGCCCGATGCCCAGCATCTCGACCACGCGATCCTGCACGGCGCCGCCGCCATGCGAGAAGCGGCGTCCGTAAAGCAGGTTCTGCCGCACGCTGAGATGCGGAAACAGCCGCGCCTCCTGAAAGACATAGCCGATACCGCGCCGGTGGGGCGGAAGAAATCGGCGTGCCGCGGTATCCGTCAGGACGGTGCCGCCAGCCTCGATGCGGGCGTGGTCGGGGCGCATCAGGCCGGCGACGGCGTTGACGATGCTGGTCTTGCCCGATCCCGACTGGCCGAACAGGGCGGTAACGCCGGCCGGGGCCTCGAATCGCGCATCCAGCGTGAAGTCCGCAAAGGCGTGGCGGATGGCGACGGACAGCATCATCCGCCCCCGATGCGGCGGGCCACGGCGCGCGACAGGGCTTCGGACAGGAACAGCGCGCCCATGGCAATGGCGACGGCGATCAGGACCAGCCGCACGGCCGCGCCCTCGCCCCCCGGCACCTGAAGGAAGGCATAGATGGCCGAGGGCAGGGTCTGGGTCTGGCCGGGAATGTTGGACACGAAGGTGATCGTCGCACCGAATTCGCCCATTGCCTTGGCAAAGCCCAGGATCATGCCCGCAAGGATTCCGGGCAGGATCAGCGGCAGGGTGATGGTCGCGAAGACCCATGGCCGCGATGCGCCCAGCGTCGAGGCGGCCTGTTCCAGTTTCGGGTCCACCGCCTCGATGGCCAGCCGGATCGCGCGGACCATCAGCGGAAAGGCCATGATCGCAGCGGCCAGCGCCGCGCCCGTCCAGCGAAAGGCGAAGACGATGCCGAACTGGTCGAGGAATGCACCGATGCTGCCGCGCCGGCCGAAGGTCAGCAGCAGCAGATAGCCGGTCACGACCGGCGGCAGGACCAGCGGCAGATGGACCAGCCCGTTCAGAAGCCCGCGGCCCGCAAACCGCCAGCGCGCCAGCGCATAGGCCACCAGCAAACCCGGCGGCAGGCTGGCCAGCACCGCCACCGCCGAGACCTTCAGCGACAGCGCGACCGCCTGCCATTCCTGCGGGGACAGCCAGTCCGGCACGCTAGTTCAGCATCCTGAAGCCCTGAGCCTCGAAGATCTGCCCGGCGGCCTTTCCCGACAGCGCCTGATAAAAGGACCGCGCCGAGGCGTCATCGGCGTTCTTCAGCAAGGCGGCCGGGTAGATGATCGGTGGATAACTGCCGGCTGGAAAGGTGCCCACCACGCTGACATCGGGGTCGGCCACGGCATCGGTCGCATAGGTCACGCCCAACGGCGCCTCCCCGGCCGAAACCAGTGCCAGGGCTGCGCGCACATTGTCGGCCTGCGCCACGTCGGCCCGCACATCGTCCCACAACCCCAGATTGACCAGCGCCGCCCTGCCATATTGCCCGGCCGGCACGGCATCGACCAGCGCCATGGCCAGCTTGCCGCCCTCCAGCAATCCTTGCAGATCGGTGTCGGGTCCGATCTCGTCCGGCGGCGCACCATCCTTCCTTGCAGGGGCGATCAGCACCAGCCTGTTGCCCAGCAGATCCTTGCGCGCGCCATCGGCCACCAGACCCGCGTCCTGGACCTCGTCCATCCAGGCGACATTGGCCGAGATGAACAGGTCCGCCGGCGCCCCGGCGATGATCTGTCGGGCCAATTGTCCCGATCCGGCATAGGATATCGCCACCCGATCGCCGGTCTTCGTGGTGAAGTCGGCGGCGATCAGGTCCAGCGCGGTCTTCAGCGAGGCCGCCGCGAAGACGGTGACATCGCCGGCATGGGCGGGCAGCGCGGCCACGAAAGCCGCGGCGATCAGGAACGGGCGCATTCGGATCTCGGCATGTCGTAATATCCGCCCGAACCTAACGGAATCCTGCCTCGGCAGGCAAGCGATATTTCCGTCCCGACATATCGGGACGATCGTTCGCCGCCTTGTCGTCCGATCAGCGTCGCAAGGCACTTTCCCCGTTGAGTTTCGCGTCTTTCCTGACTATATCCGATCCAGTCAATCGGGCGACAGGGTCAGAACAGGCCGCATGGGAACGGGTCGGGCATCGTGCCGCGACCCTTTGTCGTTGCCGCGACGGGCATCATAAAGACCGGCGGAGCCAACCGTCAGGCCAGTGAAATCGAACCAAAGGAAACCGATCATATATGTGCGCTAAAGCGACGATGGAGGAATTCGAAGCCCTCCTGAACGAAAGCTTCGACATGGACACGCCCGATGAGGGCAGCGTCGTCAAGGGCCGCGTCATCGCCATCGAGGCGGGTCAGGCCATCATCGATGTCGGCTACAAGATGGAAGGCCGCGTCGATCTGAAAGAATTTGCAAATCCCGGCGAAGAGGCCAACATCACCGTCGGCGACGAGGTCGAGGTCTATCTGGACCGCGTGGAAAACGCCCGCGGCGAAGCCTCGATCAGCCGCGAAAAGGCCCGCCGCGAGGAAGCCTGGGACCGTCTGGAAAAAGCCTATGCCGATGAAGAGCGCGTCGAGGGCGCCATCTTCGGTCGCGTCAAGGGCGGCTTTACCGTCGATCTGGGCGGCGCCGTGGCCTTCCTGCCAGGCTCGCAGGTCGATGTGCGTCCGGTGCGCGATGCCGGCCCGCTGATGGGTCTGAAACAGCCGTTCCAGATCCTGAAGATGGATCGTCGCCGCGGCAATATCGTCGTGTCGCGTCGCGCCATTCTGGAAGAATCGCGTGCCGAACAGCGCGCCGAGGTCATCGCCAACCTGACCGAGGGTCAGACGGTCGACGGCGTCGTCAAGAACATCACCGAATACGGCGCCTTCGTCGATCTGGGTGGTGTTGATGGCCTGTTGCACGTCACCGACATGGCGTGGCGCCGCGTGAACCACCCCTCCGAGATCCTGTCGATCGGCGAGACGGTGAAGGTCCAGGTCATCAAGATCAACAAGGACAGCCACCGCATCAGCCTGGGCATGAAGCAGCTTCAGGCCGATCCCTGGGATACCGTCACCGACAAGTTCCCGCTGGGCAGCGTCCATCAGGGCCGCGTGACCAACATCACCGATTACGGTGCCTTCGTGGAACTGGAGGCCGGTGTCGAGGGTCTGGTCCATGTCAGCGAAATGAGCTGGACCAAGAAGAACGTCCATCCGGGCAAGATCGTCTCGACCTCTCAGGAAGTCGAAGTGATGGTGCTGGAGATCGACGAAGCCAAGCGCCGCGTCTCGCTGGGTCTGAAACAGACCATGCGCAACCCGTGGGAGGTTTTCGCCGAAACCCATCCGACCGGCACCGTCATCGAGGGCGAGGTCAAGAACATCACCGAATTCGGTCTGTTCGTGGGCCTGGAAGGCGATATCGACGGCATGGTCCATCTGTCCGACATCAGCTGGGACGCGCGCGGCGAGGATGCCATCCAGGACTTCCGCAAGGGCGACATGGTCAAGGCCGTCGTCCAGGACGTGGATGTCGAGAAAGAACGGATCAGCCTGTCGATCAAGGCGCTCGAGAACGAGCATATGGCCGAGGCGGTCGACGGCGTGAAGCGTGGCTCGATCGTGACGGCCGTGGTCAGCGCCATCGAGGATGGTGGCATCGAGGTGGAATATAATGGCGTCAAGTCGTTCATCCGCCGCAGCGATCTGGCCCGTGATCGTCAGGACCAGCGTCCCGAGCGGTTCCAGCTCGGCGACAAGGTGGATGCGCGCGTCACCAATATCGATACCAAGACCCGCCGCCTGGGTCTGTCGATCAAGGCCCGCGAGATCGCCGAGGAAAAGGAAGCGATCGACACCTATGGCAGCTCGGATTCGGGTGCGTCGCTGGGCGATATCCTGGGCGCCGCGCTGAACCGCGACAAGTAGGCGCGCCCGTCCCACGACCCGACACCCGCCCCGGCCACCGCCGCGGGCGGGTTCTTCCTTGCCTGAACCGGGGCGTGTACCTGACGTCATTCTGGCGTTTTCCCCAGCAGTTTTCAGGGCTTGGCCGAAACAAGCAGCTTGCGCGAAAACGTCAAAGCTGGCATCGCTAGGAAACTTGTGGGTGTTTTCGTGCGTTGCTTTCGGTCACAGGGTTCGGTCTGCCTTGGCGGCCTGGACAGCAGCAAACATCAGGGGGGCATGATGATCCGTTCCGAATTGATCCAGAAGATTGCCGACGAAAATCCGCATCTCTTCAGGCGCGATGTCGAGCGGATCGTGAATACGGTCTTCGAGGAGATCATCGACGCGATGGCACGGGGCGATCGGGTGGAACTGCGCGGCTTCGGCGCATTTTCGGTCAAGAAGCGCGACGCCCGCACCGGCCGCAATCCGCGCACGGGCGAATCCGTTGATGTCGACGAAAAGCACGTGCCCTTCTTCAAGACCGGCAAATTGCTGCGTGATCGGTTGAACGGCGAGGCCTGACCGGCGTAGAACGGGGATGATCGCGTCGCGCATCGCCGCGCGCCCCCATCCGAGGATCACCCATGCGCTTCATCCGTCTGCTGTTCGTAGCCCTTCTGGCCATCGTGCTGATCGCGGTCGCCCTCGCCAATCGCCAGATGGTGACGCTGTCGGCCTTTCCGGCGAATTTCGGGCAATTCCTGGGCGGAACCTGGTCGGTCAACCTGCCCCTGTTCTTCGTCATTTTCCTGGCCTTCGCGGTCGGGATGCTCGCCGGGCTGGTCTGGGAATATCTGCGCGAAACCCATATCCGCCGCGAGGCGCGTCAGCGCAGCGCCGAGGTCGCCCGGCTGGAAAACGAGGTCGGCGGACTGCGCCACCGCCATGCCGCGCCACGCGACGAGGTGCTGGCGATCCTGGATCGACCGAAGACCAGCACGACGCCGCCGCGCTCCGGCGCCTCGGCCCAGCCCGCCCCCGGCACGTCGCTGCCCGCCAGTTCGCGATAGATCGCCGTGACGCAGGTCAAGATTTGCGGGCTGCGCGAAAGGGAACATGTCAGAACCGCCGTCGAGGCCGGCGCGCATTACCTGGGCTTCGTCTTCTTCGCCGGATCGCCCCGCGCGGTGACGCCTGACCAGGCTGCGGCGCTGGCCGATGTCGTCCCGCCCGGAATAGCCCGGGTCGGCCTGTTCGTGAATCCCGACGACGCGACGCTGGATCAGGTGCTGTCCACCGCGCCGCTGGACATGATCCAGCTTCACGGCACCGAACAGCCCGGCCGCGTTTCCGCGATCAGGGCCCGGACCGGCCTGCCCGTGATGAAGGCCGTGGGCGTCTCCGGTCCCGAGGATCTGTCGGCGCTGACCGATTACGGACTGGTCGCCGACCTGCTGCTGGTCGATGCCAAGCCGCCAAAGGGCGCGGTTCTGCCAGGCGGCAACGGCCTGGCCTTCGACTGGCACCTGCTTTCCGCGCGGCGCTGGCTGCGGCCCTGGTTTCTCGCGGGCGGGCTGACGCCGCAGAACGTGGCCGAGGCGATCCGCCTGACCCGCGCGCCGGCCGTCGATGTCAGTTCCGGCGTCGAGGCCGCGCCCGGGATCAAGGATCACGACCTGATCCTCGATTTCATCCGGGCCGCCGGATAAGCCCGCCGCTGGTCTGAACCGCCGCGCGCAGATCGAGGGCGTGTGCGTCGCCCCGGATCTTCGCAGTCGTGGCCTTGGCGAGGCATTGATGCGCGACGCCGAATACCGCGCCCGCACCGAAGGCTGCGCCCTGATCCGGTTCACCAGCAACCCGACCCGGACGGGTGCGCGGCGCTTCTGTGACCGCCCGGGCTTCACGCCCGGCCATATCGGTTATAAGAAACCCTCTGGACTTCTTCGTTGTCCCAATACCCGAATCCAACCGTGAAGGCAGACCCATGGCCGACGATCTGGTGAACAGCTTCAAGACCGGCCCCGATGAACAGGGCCGCTTCGGCATCTATGGCGGCCGTTTCGTCAGCGAGACGCTGATGCCGCTGATCCTGTCACTGGAGGCCGAATACGAACGCGCCAAGACCGACGCCGATTTCTGGGCGCAGATGGATGATCTCTGGACCCATTATGTCGGTCGCCCCTCACCGCTCTATCATGCCGAGCGGCTGACCGAACGGCTGGGCGGGGCGCGCATCTACATGAAACGCGACGAATTGAACCATACGGGCGCGCACAAGATCAACAACGTGCTGGGCCAGATCCTTCTGGCCCGGCGGATGGGCAAGACCCGGATCATCGCCGAAACGGGGGCGGGCCAGCACGGCGTGGCGACCGCCACGGTCTGCGCCCGGTTCGGTCTGCAATGCGTGGTCTACATGGGCGCGCATGATGTCGAACGGCAGGCGCCCAACGTGTTCCGGATGCGCCTGCTGGGCGCCGACGTGATCCCCGTCACCAGCGGTCGCGGCACGTTGAAGGATGCCATGAACGATGCGCTGCGCGACTGGGTCACCAATGTCCGCGACACTTTCTACTGCATCGGTACCGTGGCGGGGCCGCATCCCTATCCCGCCATGGTCCGCGATTTCCAGTCGATCATCGGCAAGGAAGCGCGCGAACAGATCCTCGCGCGCGAGGGGCGTCTGCCCGACACGATCATTGCGGCGATTGGGGGCGGATCGAACGCGATGGGCCTGTTCTACCCATTCCTCGACGACAGCGAGGTCGCGATCATCGGCGTCGAGGCGGGCGGCAAGGGCGTGGATGACCGGATGCAGCATTGCGCCAGCCTGACCGGCGGGCGCGCGGGGGTGCTGCATGGCAACCGCACCTATCTGTTGCAGGACGAGGACGGGCAGATTCTGGAAGGCCATTCGATCAGCGCCGGGCTGGATTATCCCGGCATCGGGCCGGAACATGCCTGGCTGAAGGACGTGAACCGGGCGCAATATGTCAGCATCACCGACGACGAGGCGTTGAGAGCGTTCCAATTGTGCTGCGAGACCGAGGGCATCATCCCGGCGCTCGAACCCAGCCACGCTTTGGCCCATGTGATGAAGATCGCGCCCGATCTGCCGGCGGATCATCTGATCGTGATGAACATGTGCGGTCGCGGCGACAAGGACATCTTCACCGTTGCCAAGCATCTGGGTGTCGATATCCGGGCCTGAACCCACGCATCCGCGAATCGCGCCATGGCCGGGGCACCGCATGAGGGGGCCAGGCGCAACAGGCTCTCCGCAATCGGCCGGGGCGACCTCCCAGGTCTGTTTTTCTTTCGTGTTTTCAGCATGGCACTTTCGTTTATCGCGCCGATCCTGGTCCCGTGGTCCAATGGGCTGCGGCCACCTTGGATTGCTAGGTTTGCAAGACGCCGGGACGATCCGGTGCCAAGCACAAAAGGAACACGACATGCGCACGAAATTGAGCCTTGCAGCGACAATCCTGATGCTGGGGGCGGCTGCTTCCTATGCCCAGGTGAACAGGACCGTCAACACGCAGGGCGCGGTCAACCTTCACGCCAACTCGGCCGGCGACACGGCCGAGGACAGGTCCGGCGCGGACAACGATTCGGTCGAGCATTCCAGCACCCAGGGAGGCAATGCAGGCGTCGACAATGATTCTGTCAGCCACGAAGCTCAGGGTCAGGACAGCCACGACGACGGCAAGGGCGATGCCGAGAAGGCGGATGACGGCAAGGGCGATGCCGAGACGGCGGATGATGGCCCGGGTGGCTCCGACAACCATGCCGATGGTGAGCAACAGGATTGATTGCCGCCGGCCTTCGCCCGATAATCCGAAAACCCGCCGAGCGCGGAATCCCGCAAATCGGGTGCTTGCAAACCCCAGGTGACGGGCGCGATCGCGCCCGTCCTCCTGTCTGGATCCGGAAAGAACCGTGACGATATCAGACGCCCGTCTTGGACTCTTTTTCGCGCTGGTGACCGCGACGATTGCCGGAACATCCGCATTCGCACAAACCGCGACGCAGGTGGCGCCTGCGCCCACGACCCAGACGGAAAATCAACCTTCGGACATCTCGTCTCAGGTGACGAGGCAACTTCTGTCGCAGGGCTATCGCAACGTGACGGCACGCCGGACACTTCTGGGCAAGCTGGTCATTACGGCAAGAAAAGATCGCTTCGACCGGGAAATCGTGATCGACCCGCGAAACGGTGCGATTCTGCGCGACCTGTTGCGGCGCCCCCGCCAGTTCGACGGCCCGGATCCGTCGACGGCAAGCGATCGCTCGCGGCCGGGCATAGCGATCGGTCACTACGGCGAAGAGGGTTCCGATGGAAAGCAACCCACCGCAGAGGGAAGTGACGAGATCGGCGACAACGGGCACGACAACTCCGGTGACCAATCAGGCGATCGGTCGGAAAGCAATTCCGAAGGCGGTGAGGGCTCGGACGATGGATAAGTCCGCGGTCGACCGGGTTCGCCGATGCTGAAGCACATTCCTCTGATCGTCATTCTCATGTTGCAGACTGTCTCGGCCGCCTATCTGGTGCGCGACATGGTGCTGTCGGTGGCGGGGATCTATTTCGAACCTCTTTCCTGGCAGTATACCGAATATCTGGACATCGCCGCCGCGGCGGGACTGCTTGGTGGGATCGGGCTGGGCGCGCGGATGCTGGTGATGACCCTGCGCGGCCGGCATGCGGCCGAGGCCAAGCTTCGCCGTGCCTCGACCGCCTTCATGGAACTGACTGCGCAGCGGTTCTGCGAATGGAATCTGACCCCGGCTGAACGGGACGTGGCGCTTTTCGCCCTGAAAGGACTGTCCGTGTCGGAGATCGCCGCCCTGCGCGGTACATCGGAAGGCACGGTCAAGGCTCAGACCACCTCGGTCTACCGCAAGGCCGGCGTGACCAGCAGGCCGCAATTGCTCAGCCTGTTTATCGAGGATCTGTTCGATCCTGATCTTTCCCCGATCCAGCCGCAGCCACGCAAGGATTCCCTGATCGGCGCCACGGGACGATGATCCGCTGGCGAAGGGATCACCGGCGTCGTCTCGCCCCTGCGGTCCCCTTCAAAGGGCCTCGGTGCCGGTCGGCGGAAAACCGCTTTCGTTTCGCATGACGCAGCGGCAGATGAACCGCATGGCTTCCGCCGCGCGTTTGGCCTCCATACCGCATGACGGAGGTTAGACATGCTGAGCAATACCATGAAGATGATGATGGCGGGCGGCAAGATCGCTGCGCTGACAGCCCTGATGGGCACCACCGCCCTGGCCCATGACGCGACCAGGATCGAGACCGAAGATGGCAACACGGCCATTGTCCCCGGTGCCGCCGCAGATGCGGAATCCTCGGTCGGAGCGGTGACGGAATCGCCTTATCCGCTGGTTGTCCAGGTCGAAAACGATCAGGTCGTTGCCGAGACGCTGATTGCGCAGGGCTTTACCGATGTCCGCATCCTGCGCGAAGGACCGATGATGACCGTCACCGCGCAGCGCGATGGACAGCCGATCGAGCTGGTCTACAGCGTGGCCAATGGAAGCTTGGTTTCGGTGAATGGCGAAGAGCTGCGCCGCGAACCCGAAGGAGCCTCGGCCGGCGATTCAAGGAATGTTCCGGCAGCCTCCGCGGGTGCCGCGACCGATTCGGATGCTGACGGCATGGATGGCGATGACGATGCGTCCGACGACGGCATGGGCGAGGACAGCAGCACCGATGACGATACCACGGGCGATGGCATGACGGGCGATGGCATGACCGATGGAATGACCGGCGACGGCATGACCGACGGCAACTCCGATGATGGCATGTCCGGTGACGACGGCTCGGACGCGGGCGCGGACAGTTCGACGGATGGCGCGGATACAGGGGCCGAAGGATCGTCGGACGGTGCGTCTGCCGGGGGCGATGCTGCGGGTGGCAATTCCAGCGGTGGGGATTCCGGCGGCGGTGATTCGGATGGCGGAGATTCCGATGGTGGCGACGGCACCAATGGGTAACGCTTGATCAGCTGTGAATTACCGGGGGCCGGATTCGTCCGGCCCCTTTTCCGGTCGTCCGGCGGACCGGCCTGGAAAACGTCGTCTTCGCACGCAAAGGATTCATGTCGGGCGCAGGTGGCCCCCTGCGCCGGGGCCTGTCATCCATTCGCTTCCGCCTGATGAGCCTGCAGCAATTCCAGCGGAACGATATCCAGCGCCCGTCGATGCGTCGCATCCA
Source organism: Paracoccus sp. L-17 (assembly GCF_056857655.1). NCBI lineage: Bacteria > Pseudomonadati > Pseudomonadota > Alphaproteobacteria > Rhodobacterales > Paracoccaceae > Paracoccus > Paracoccus sp. L-17. Next base: position 249,708 of record NZ_JBSXNM010000046.1, on the reverse strand, counting down.
GGACCACCTTGGGCGCGGCCATTTCCTGCGCCGCCTGCAGAAAGCGCGCGGCGCACAGGCACCAGCGATCGCCAGCCTTCAGCCCGGCGAAGCGGAATTCCGGTCGGGGCGTGGACAGATCGTTGCCCAGATATTTCGACATGGCCAGAAATTCGTCGGTCACGATCACGCAGATCGTATGGCTGCCGCGATCCTCAGGTCCGGTATCGCAACATCCGTTGCGAAAGAAGCCGGTCTTCGGCCGGTCCGAACACGTCTCCAATGGCCCGCCGAGAACGTTCAGGGATGGCTCCATCCTCGTCTCCTCCTGGAAACAGGATAAACCAGCCGCGCCTGTCGGCCAATCCCCCGCCGTTCACAAGCCCGATGGCAGGGGGGCAGGGTGCCATGACACCCATCGGCCGTGAAAATCCGCGCGCCCCAGCGACCAGCCATGGACGGCGCCGTTCCACAGCCGCAGCGACAGCGCCGCGCCGGGGCCGCACCCGTCGGATTCCATCGCGAAATGCGCCAGTGGTGCGTCCGGGCCGGCCCGCGCTGCCGCAGCCTGCAGGGCGGCCGCGCAAACCCCTTGCGTCGCTTCCGGAAAATATTGTGCCGCCACGGTGTGACAGACGAATGTCACGCGCCCCGGCGCGGCCTTGGCCAGACGCGCAATCAGCCAGTCGCCCGCATCGCCCTGCGCCACCTGCGGCGGAAAGACCCGCGCCAGGTCCAGCGCGCCGCGCAGCCGGGCCAGCCGGGCCGACTGATCCGCCCAGCAATAGGCCTGCAACCGCAGCCGGTCCGCCACCGGATCGACCGGCCGCAGATCGACGCCCTCGGCCTCGGCCAACCGGAACTCTGCGGCTGGAACCTGTCCGTCCCATCGCGGCCGCAAGGTCACGCCGGCGCCCTGGTCGGACGCAGGCCGGTCGGCATGGGCGCCGGGCTGCGCGTGCGCGGGCCGCAGATGGTAATGCGCGAAATTCAGGTTCAGACCGGCCGAGGCGCCCAGTTCCAGCGCCCTCAGCGGCAAGCCACATCGTTGTGCGAGGAACCGGGCTGCTGCGATGATCGCCGCCGACCGCGCGACCTCGTTCGTCTGCGGCGGGCTGTCCAGCCAGCGCAGAAGACAGGCCTCATGCGCGGTCAGGACCGACAGCAACAGCGCCGCGTCCACCCTGCCCGAGGCATAGGCGCGGGCCAAGGCTGGGGCGGCGCCGCGCAGGACCAGCGCGTGCAGCCCGCCGCACAGCCGCAAAGGCACGGAATCGGCGCTGGATGAGGGATCGCCGCGCCAGTCCAGAACGCGCCGCGCGACCGCGCCCGAATCGTGGCGCAGGCAATCCGCAAGCAGATCGCAGACGCGCGCAGTCAGCGGTGAGCCCAGATCGCGGCAGGATCGCGCCTGATCGCGAAACGCGGCCCGAACCGCCGCTTCGTTCATCGGAACCGCCGGGTCAATGCGCGCAGACGCTCGGCCATGCTGGCCGGAGCGGCCTCGATCTCGGTCGCCGGAGCGGGATTGCCTTCGGTCCTGCCGGGCGAGGGTTTTGTGGATCCTGCCCGGTCCGGCCCGGTCCTGCCGGTATTCCGCGCAGGCTGGGTGCGGGCTGCGACGGCGTTCTGAAACCGCCCGCCATCGCCTGCGGCCAGAAACGGCGATCCATCCGCGATTCCGCGCAGCAGATCATCCAGCCAGTCGCGATCGGACCTGGCGAAGTCCGACAGAACATAGGCCGCCACCCGGTCCTTGTGTCCCGGATGGCCGATGCCCAGCCGCACACGCTGGTATTCCGGCCCGATATGCTGATGGATCGATCGCAGCCCGTTATGGCCGGCGTGACCCCCGCCCGACTTTACCCGGCATTTGCCCGGCGCAAGATCCAGTTCGTCATGGAACACGATCACATCGGCAGGCGTCAGCTTCAGATAGCGCATGGCCTCGCCCACCGATTGCCCCGACAGGTTCATGAACGTGCCCGGTTTCAACAGGGCAATGCGGTTTTCACCCAGCCGTGCCTCGATGCTCTGGCCCTGAAACCGTGCCCTCCACGGACCCAGGTCGTGGTCGGTCGCGATGCGGTCAACCGCCATGAAACCGATATTGTGACGGTTCCCTGTATATTTCATGCCCGGATTGCCCAGGCCCACGATCAGTTTCATCTGCCTCTCCCGGCGCGAAATTCGTTCCATGCCTTGCGGCGGACCTTGCCGGTTACTAAGACTCTGTCAACCTTTCGCGGCTAAGGGATGGGACAGCGCCCGGTCGAATCGCGCGGACGGGAATAACAGGCAAGGACAGACGATGAGCGATCCGGCGGAATTCTACATGAACACCCTCGTTCCCATGGTGGTCGAACAGACCTCTCGCGGGGAACGGGCCTACGACATCTTCTCGCGGCTGCTGAAGGAACGCATCATCTTCGTTTCGGGTCCGGTCCATGACGGCATGTCCACGCTGGTCTGCGCGCAATTGCTGTTTCTCGAGGCGGAGAATCCGTCGAAGGACATCAGCATGTACATCAACAGCCCTGGCGGGGTCGTGACCTCTGGCCTGTCGATCTATGACACGATGCAATATATCCGGCCCAAGGTCTCGACCCTGGTGGTGGGGCAGGCGGCCTCGATGGGATCGCTGCTGCTGGCGGCGGGCGAACCGGGGCTGCGGTTTTCGCTGCCCAACAGCCGGGTCATGGTGCACCAGCCCTCGGGCGGCTATCAGGGCCAGGCAACCGATATCCTGATCCACGCCCGCGAAACCGAAAAGCTGAAGCGGCGGCTGAATGAAATCTATGTGAAGCATACCGGGAAATCACTGGCCGAAGTCGAGGAGGCGCTGGAACGCGACCGCTTCATGTCGCCCGACGAGGCAAAGGAATGGGGCCTGATCGACGAGGTGGTGCAGCCGCGCGGCAAGGCCGAGAGTGGGAAGAAATAGACACGTTTGGGGGATTGTGACGCGGGCGCGTCATCCCTAACATGAGCAGGACGATCCGCGCCGCCGATCCTGGTGGCGGCGGAACAGACCAATGCGGCGCGGACCGGGCCCCGGCCGTGCCGCCCGTCAGGCCCCGGCGGCGGGCGGAAATGAAGGAAGTGGACGATGGCCAACCAGTCCGGCGGTGACAGCAAGAACACGCTTTATTGCAGCTTTTGCGGCAAGAGCCAGCACGAGGTCCGCAAGCTGATCGCGGGTCCGACCGTGTTCATCTGCGATGAATGCGTCGAATTGTGCATGGACATCATTCGCGAAGAAACGAAGTCCAGCGGTCTGAAATCCGGTGACGGCGTGCCGACGCCGAAGGAGATCTGCCAGGTTCTGGACGATTACGTGATCGGGCAGGAACATGCCAAGCGGGTTCTGTCGGTCGCCGTGCACAATCACTACAAGCGGCTGAACCATGGCGCGAAATCCGATATCGAACTGGCCAAGTCCAACATCCTGCTGATCGGCCCGACCGGTTGCGGCAAGACCCTGCTGGCGCAGACGCTGGCGCGGATCCTGGATGTGCCCTTCACCATGGCCGACGCAACCACCCTGACCGAGGCCGGCTATGTCGGCGAGGATGTCGAGAACATCATCCTCAAGCTGCTGCAATCCAGCGAATACAATGTCGAACGCGCGCAACGCGGCATCGTCTATATCGACGAGGTGGACAAGATCACGCGCAAGTCGGACAACCCCTCGATCACCCGCGATGTCAGCGGCGAGGGGGTGCAGCAGGCGCTTCTGAAGATCATGGAGGGAACGGTGGCCAGCGTGCCGCCGCAGGGTGGCCGCAAGCATCCGCAGCAGGAATTCCTTCAGGTGGATACGACCAATATCCTGTTCATCTGCGGCGGGGCCTTCGCGGGACTCGACCGGATCATCTCGCAGCGCAACAAGGGCACGGCGATGGGTTTCGGCGCCGAGGTGAAAGAGAACGATGACCGCGGCGTGGGTGAGACGTTCAAGGACCTGGAACCCGAGGATCTGCTGAAATTCGGCCTGATCCCGGAATTCGTGGGCCGTCTGCCGGTGATCGCGACCCTGACCGATCTGGACGAAGATGCGCTGATCATCATCCTGACCAAGCCTAAGAACGCGCTGGTCAAGCAGTATCAGCGCCTGTTCGATCTGGAAGGCGTGCAGCTGACCTTCACCGAAGATGCGCTGGACGCCATCGCCAAGCGCGCCATCGCGCGCAAGACCGGCGCGCGGGGCCTGCGTTCGATCATGGAGGATATCCTGCTTGACACGATGTTCGACCTGCCGGGCATGGACAGCGTCGAAGAGGTTGTCGTGAACGAGGATGCGGTGCTGAATGCGTCGGTCAAACCGCTTCTGATCCATGCCGATCAGAAGAAGGAAAGCGCCTCGGCCGGCTGACGGCGACGCTGGCGCCTGCTGCGGGGACAGCGCCGGTTCCGGCCGGGAGCGCCGCAGACAGGCCGGCGAAAACCGCAATCGGACGGCCTGGCTTTTTCCCTGTGCCGGCGATGCCCCTGCGCGCTGCGAAGGCTGGACCTGAGAAGCTGTTTGCGCCATAGCTTGCGGCGAAGATGATGAAGAGGCCGGTGCCGATGTCCCTGAAATCCAAGCTGCTGCGCATGTTGACCTGGTGGAACGGCCAGACATTGAACACCCAGTTCTGGACCTGGCGGAACGGCATCAAGGTCGGCGAGGACGATCAGGGCAATCTCTTCTATCGGAACAAGGACGGCTCGCGCCGCTGGGTGATCTATTCGGGCGAGGCCGAGGCCAGCCGGATCAGCCCGGAATGGCACGGCTGGCTGCACCACACCTGGGCCGAGCCGCCGACCGAAGCACCGTTGATCCACAAGACCTGGGAAAAGCCGCATGTGCCAAACATGACCGGCACCCCGGGCGCCTATTATCCACCCGGCTCTTTGTATCGGGCCGATCCCGCGCCGCGGCGCGACTATGATGCGTGGCAGCCCGAGTAGATGACGGCAGCGGTCGAGCAGCGGGCAGAGCAGCGCGCCGAATTGCTGGCCGGCGGCGTCGTTCTGGCCGTCGCCGCGGGCTTTCTGATCTGGGCCCTGGGCGGCACGATGGCCGGACGCGGCGGCTATGAATTGACAGCCTCTTTTCCAGATGTGGACGGCATCGATGTCGGCACCGAGGTTCGGCTGGCGGGCGTCAAGGTCGGCCGGGTCAGCGCCATCAGTCTGAACTCGCAGACCTACATGGCCGACGCGCGCATCAGCCTGCCCGACACCGTGGCGCTGCCGGTCGACAGCGCCGCCATCATCCAGTCGGACGGGCTGCTGGGCGGTTCCTATATCCTGATCCAGCCGGGCGGCAGCCCCGATGACCTGCGCCCGGGCGACGAGATCGAAGAGGTTCAGGGCGCCGTCAGCCTGTTGCAACTGATGATGAAATTCGTCGACAGCCAGGCCAGCGGCGACAGGGGACCGCCGCAGCCATGATCCGCGCCGCGCTTCTGGTGCTGGCGCTGGTCCAGCCGGCTGCCGCGCAAAACGTGGCGCGGGCACAGGGCGCCTTGCTGCGCGGACTGGACAAGGTGTCGGGGCGGACGACGGACATCCGGCTGCAGGTGGGCGAGGCAAAGCGTTATGACCGGCTGCAGATCAGGCTGGGCGAATGCCGGTTTCCGGCGGGCGATCCCAGCTCTGACGCATTCGCGCAATTGACCATCACCGATCTGGCGCAGAACGTCACGCTGTTCAGCGGCTGGATGATCGCCTCGTCGCCCGCCCTGTCTGCCCTGGACGACGCCCGCTATGATGTCTGGGTGATTTCCTGCCAAAGCTGATCGGCGGTGGGCAATGTCGCGCGACGGAAATCGGCATCGCGATCCAGTGCGGCCTGCAATCGCTGGCGGTAGGTTCCGCGCGGCAATTCGAAACCGCCCATCCGCGCCAGATGTGGGGTCAGGAACTGGGTGTCGAACAGCGTGAAGCCGCAACGCGCCAGGTGGCCCGACAGCCAGATCAGCGCCAGCTTGGACCCGTTCGTCCGGGCCGAGGCCATGGATTCGCCAAAGAATGCGCCACCAAGCGTCACCCCGAAGATGCCGCCGGCAAAATGACCATCACGACGGATTTCAAGCGCCTCGGCATGGCCCGCCTCATGCAGTTCGCGATACAACCGCCGCAGCGGAGCGTTGATCCAGGTCACGTCGCGGGCGGCGCAGGCAGCCACCACCGCGTCGAAATCGCCATCCAGATGCGCCGACCAGCCGCCACGCCGCAAGTCTCGTCGCAACGATCGCGATGCGTGGACACCGCCGACCGGCAGAAGCCCGCGCATCGGCGGATCGAACCAGTAAAGATTGGGGTCGTCACCGCTTTCGGCCATGGGAAAGACGCCGCGCGCGTAGCCTGCCAGCAATTGCGCGGCGCCGATCACCCCGGCCGGCTCAGCCGAAAGCCCGGTCGAGCCAGCGTTCCAGCCAGTGAATCGAATAATTTCCGGTCTGGATGTCCGGCTCTTGCAGAAGGGCGCGGAACAGCGGCATCGTGGTGTCGATCCCATCCACGATCATCTCGCCCAAGGCGCGGTCGAGCCGCGCCAGCGCCTCGCGACGGTCACGGCCATGCACGATCAATTTGCCGATCAGGCTGTCGTAATAGGGCGGGATAGAATAGCCCTGATACAGCGCGGAATCGATCCGGACGCCCAACCCGCCGGGCGCGTGGTATTGGGTGATCCTGCCGGGGCAGGGGCTGAAGGCCGGCACCTTTTCGGCATTGATGCGAACCTCGATCGCGTGGCCACGGATCGACAGCTTGTCTTGCTGAAACTCCATCTCCTCGCCTGCGGCGACGCGGATCTGCTGCCGAACCAGATCGACGCCGAAGATCGCCTCGGTCACGGGATGTTCGACCTGAAGGCGGGTGTTCATCTCGATGAAGTAGAATTCGCCGTCCTCGAACAGGAATTCGATCGTGCCGGCGCCGGCATAGCCGATCTTGGCCACTGCATCGGCGCAGGTCTTGCCGATCCGGTCGCGCTGTTCGGGGGTGATGGCGGGGCCTGGCGCCTCTTCCAGAACCTTCTGGTGGCGGCGTTGCAGGGAACAATCCCGCTCGCCCAGATGGACGGCGCGGCCGCGGCCGTCGCCGAAGACCTGGATCTCGATGTGACGCGGCTTTTGCAGATATTTCTCGATATAGACATCGGGGTTGCCGAAGGCGGCCTTGGCCTCGGCCCGGGCGGTGCGGAAGGCGACCTCCAACCCCTTTTCGTCGGCCGCCACCTTCATGCCGCGACCGCCGCCCCCCGCCGTCGCCTTGATGATCACCGGATAGCCGATTTCGGCCGCGACCTGGCGGGCTGCTTCCACGTCATCGACGCCGCCCTCGCTGCCCGGAACGCAGGGCACGCCAAGCGCCCTCATCGTGTCCTTGGCGGTGATCTTGTCGCCCATGATGCGGATATGTTCCGCGCGCGGGCCGATGAAGGTGATGCCGTGATCTTCCAGCATCTGCACGAATCCGGCATTTTCGGACAGAAATCCGTAGCCGGGATGGATCGCCTGCGCCCCGGTAATCTCGCAGGCCGAGACGATGGCCGCCATGTTCAGATAGCTGGCCGAGGAAGGCGCAGGCCCGATGCAGACCGATTCGTCGGCCATGCGGACATGCATCGCATCGGCGTCGGCGGTCGAATGAACCGCGACCGAGGCGATGCCCATCTCGCGGCAGGCGCGGATCACGCGCAGGGCGATCTCGCCCCGGTTGGCGATCAGGATCTTGTCGAACATTCTGCCCTCACTCGACGACCATCAGGGGGGCGCCGAATTCCACCGGGCTGCCATCGTCGACCAGGATCCGCTTGACCGTGCCGGCGCGGGGCGAGGGGATGTGGTTCATTGTCTTCATCGCCTCGACGATCATCAGCGTCTCGCCCTCGGCGACCTGCTGGCCGATCTGGACGAAGGGCGCGGCGCCGGGTTCGGCCGACAGATAGGCGGTCCCGACCATGGGCGAGGTCACGGCACCCGGCAGGCTGGCCGGATCGGAGTCGGCCGAATGCGCGCCAGCGGCAGGGGCGGGGGCCGGGCCGGAAACGGGCGCGGCGGTGGGCAGGGCCGGTGGTGCCGGCGCGGCAGGGGCTGCCGGCGCGGACTTGCCGTATTTCGACAGGCTGACGGTCAGGCGGTCATGTTCGCCGTATTCCCGCTTGACCGAGATTTCGCTCAATTCGCTGGCGTTCAGCAATTCCGCGAGGGACTGGATGAAGGCGACGTCGCCTTCGTGATGCTTGCCGTTCATCGAATCGTCGCTCATGCCATCCTCTGTCATGTTTTCACTGCCGTCTGCCTGCCTGTCGCGGCGGTTTCGCCGCTTATAGCCCCCAAGCCTGCCCGAGGGGAAGGGATTCGCGCCAGAACCCTGTCTTGCCGCGCCTTGATCCCGCCTTCAGTCGCCCCGCGCGGCTTTTTCCGCAAGGCCCGACAGGCCTTCGCGCCGCGCCAGTTCCGCCTCGACATCGGCCAGCGCCACATCGCGCGCGGCCAGCATGACCAGCAGATGGAAGATCACGTCAGCGGCCTCCGCGGTCAGCCGGGCGCGGTCGCCGCGAACCGCTTCGATGACCGCCTCGACGGCCTCTTCGCCGAATTTCTCGGCGCATTTTTCCGGCCCCCCGGCCAGCAGTTTCGCCGTCCAGCTGCTTTCCGGATCGGCCCATCGGCGCGTCGCGATGGTGGCGGCAAGTCTGTCGATGGCGCTCATGTCAGTCTCATCGGAATGCCGGCTGCGGCCATGTGGGCCTTGGCCTCGGTTATGGAATAGGAGCCGAAATGGAAGATCGAGGCGGCCAGGACGGCGCTGGCATGGCCCTGGGTCACGCCCTCGACCAGGTGATCCAGGGTGCCGACCCCGCCCGATGCGATGACCGGTATCTGCACCGCATCGGCGATGGCACGGGTCAGCGCCAGGTTGAAGCCAGCGCGCGTGCCGTCGCGGTCCATCGAGGTCAGCAGGATTTCCCCGGCGCCGCGTTCGGCGACGGTCCGCGCGAAGGCGACCGCGTCGATTCCGGTCGGCCTGCGCCCGCCATGGGTGAAAATCTCCCAACCGCCGCCGGCGACGGTCTTGGCGTCGATGGCGCAGATCACGCATTGGCTGCCGAACCGGTCGGCGGCCCGCGCGATCACGTCGGGATCGGCGACGGCGGCGGAGTTGAAGCTGACCTTGTCCGCGCCCGCCAGCAACAGGGCGCGCACGTCCTCGGCTGTGCGCACACCGCCGCCCACCGTCAGCGGCACGAAACATTGTTCGGCCGTGCGCGTGACAAGATCGAACATGGTGCCGCGGTTCTCGTGAGTGGCGTGGATGTCCAGAAAGCAGATCTCGTCCGCGCCCGCCGCGTCATAGGCGCGCGCCGCCGCGACCGGATCGCCCGCATCGATCAGATCGACGAAGTTGACGCCCTTGACCACGCGGCCATCGGCCACGTCGAGGCAGGGAATGATGCGGGTCTTCAGCATGGCCGATCCTCGTTCGTGGCGCCCCTGATAGGCGGAAACGGCGGCGCGGGCCAGAGGCGTTCGATTGCCGCCGACCGGAGGCGGTGCTAGTCTTCACCAAAATTCCGGAGGCTCCGATGGACGACCAAAGCCCGACCGAACCGCGCCTGACCTCGCTGTCCCATGGCGGCGGCTGCGGGTGCAAGATCGCGCCCGGCGTGCTGACCGGCCTGTTGCGCGGAACCGCGATGCTGCCGGTCCCGGACGAGCTGCTGGTGGGCATCGAGACATCCGACGATGCCGCGGTCTATCGGCTGAACGATCAGCAGGCACTGGTGGCCACGACCGATTTCTTCATGCCGATCGTGGACGATCCACTGGATTTCGGCCGCATCGCCGCGACCAACGCGATCAGCGATGTCTATGCCATGGGCGCCACCCCGATCATGGCCCTGTCGCTGGTGGGAATGCCGATCGACAGGCTGTCGCCCGAAACCATCGCCCGCATCCTCGAAGGCGGCGCGATGGCCTGCCGCGATGCGGGCATTCCCATCGGCGGCGGCCACAGCATTGATTCGGTCGAGGCGATCTATGGCCTGGTGGCGCTTGGCCTGGTCCATCCCGATCATGTCAGGCGCAACACGGGCGCGAAACCGGGCGATGTGGTGATCCTGGGCAAGCCGCTGGGGGTTGGCGTCTTCTCGGCGGCGCTGAAGAAAGAGGCCCTGTCGCCAAAGGATTACGCAATGATGATCGAAACCGTCACGCGGCTGAACACGCCCGGTCCCGATCTGGCGCGATTGCCGGGCGTTCATGCGATGACCGATGTGACGGGGTTCGGGCTGGCCGGTCACGCGCTGGAAATGGCGCGCGGATCGGGTTGCACGCTGCGGCTGGACTGGGCGGCGGTGCCGCTGCTGGCGGGCGCGCGCGATCTTGCCGCCGGCGGCTTCGTGACCGGCGCTTCGGGGCGCAACTGGGCCGGCTATGGTGGCGAGGTCGCGCTGCCCGACGGTTTCGCACCCGAGGATCGCGCGCTGATATCCGATCCGCAGACCAGCGGCGGCCTGCTGGTCGCCTGCGCCGAGGCCGAGGCGGACCGGGTTCTGGCCATCTTCCGCGATCACGGCTTTGCCGAAGCGGCCGTGATCGGACGCGCCGAGGACGGGGCCGGGCGGCTGGTGCTGGGCCAGGACGGTCTCAGGCCGTTTTCGGGCGCATCAACAGCCAGATCAGCGCCCCGCCGGCCAGGGCCAGCAGCGGCAGCATGGCCAGATTGACCGCATACCAGCCGCCCTCGTTCGAGCCTCCGGTGCAGTTCATCAGTCCGCCCGAGGACAGCGACGCCAGAAAGACGCCGCCGAAGACGAACAGGTCGTTGATGCCCTGCACCCGGCCGCGTTCCTCGGGGCGATGTGCGCGCGCCAGCATCGTGGTCGCGCCGATGAAGCCGAAATTCCAGCCAAGTCCCAGCAGGATCAGCGCGCCGAAGAAATTCGAAAGCGTGATCCCGCTCAGCGCGACCGCCCCCGCGCCGGCCAGGATCGCAAGCCCGGTGCCGACGATGCGCGCGGCGCCGAAACGGTTGATCAGGTAGCCGGTGAAGAAGCTGGGCGCAAACATCGCCAGCACATGCGCGCTGACGATATTGGCGGCGTGTTCGGGCCGGTAGCCGCCGCCCACCACCGCCAGCGGCGTCGAAGTCATGACCAGGTTCATCAGCGAATAGGTCACCATCGCGCAGATCATGGCGACGACGATACGCGGCTCGCGCAGGATCTGGCCCAGCGGGCGGTCCCGATCCTGGCCGGGCCGGGCGCGCGGCGGGCGGGGAATATCGAGAAAGGCGAAGAGAATCGGGCCGATCAGGTTCAGTCCGATCACCGCCAGATAGGTGCCCAGAAACGGAATCGCGGTCAGATCGCCGGTGGCACGGACCAGACCCGGCCCGATGATGGCCGAGGCAAGGCCACCCGCCATCACCCACGAGATCGCGCGCGGTGCGAAATGGTCGCTGGCGGTATCGGTCGCGGCGAAGCGGAAAAATCCCTGCGCCGAAAAGTAGACCCCGCTCAGCAGTCCGCCCGTCAGGAACAGCAGGAACGAGCCCAGCCAGATTCCGGCCGCCGACACCGCCGCGCCGGAGCCGCCCGCGGCAACCGCCAGCAGAAAGCCCGCGCGCCGTCCCCGCATCTGCATGAACCGGGCCAGCGGCCGCGCACTGATCGCCGAGCCCAGCACGATCAGCGAGATGGGCAGGGTTGCAAGGCAGGGACTGGGCGACAGTTTTTGCCCGACCAGACCGCCGACGATGAATTGCACCGGCATCTGGGCGCCAAGTATCGCTTGCGCGGCCACCAGGACCGCGACATTCCGCCTTGCCCTGTCCATGGCCGCGATCAGCCTTGGCGCAGGGCGGCGGCGGTCCTTGCGCGGGCCTCGATCGCATCCCAGTCTTCGGATGCGACATCGGCATCGGTGACGATCCAGCTGCCGCCCACACAGACCACATTGGGCAGAGCCAGGTAGTCGCGGGCGTTCTGCGGCGAGACGCCGCCGGTGGGGCAGAAACTGATCCGCGGCAGCGGGCCGGCCAGCGATTTCAGCGCCGGCGCACCGCCCGAGGTTTCGGCCGGGAAGAATTTCAGCATGTCATATCCCGCATCCGCCGCCCGCATCACCTCCGAGGCGGTGACGGCGCCGGGCAGAAGCGGCAGGTCCAGATCCGCGCAGGCCGCGATCAGCGGGTCGGTCAGCCCGGGCGAGACCGCGAATGTCGCGCCGGCGTCCTTGGCGCGCTTGGCGTCGTCCGGGCTCAGCACGGTGCCGGCGCCGACATGGCCGCCCTCGACCCCTGACATGGCGCGGATCGCGTCGAGCGCCGCGTCAGAACGCAGGGTGACTTCCAGCACCGGCAGGCCGCCCGAGACAAGGGCGCGGGCCAGAGCTTCGGCCTTCGCCGCCTGCTGGATGACGATCACCGGGATGACCGGCGCGATGTCGCACAGCGCGCGGCTTTTCCGGGATTGGGTTTGGGGGGTCATGCGTCACCTCGCTGGCAGGATCGCTCCGAACCTGACGCCTGCGGCGGCCGGATGCAAGCGGCTTGGCGCCGGTCGGCTACAGCGTCGCGGGCGACACCGCCGCCGTCAGCACCGCGACGTAATGCACCGCCGCCGCCGTCACCACGAAAGCGTGCCAGATCGCGTTCTGGAACCGCAGCTTTTGCCACAGGTGGAAGATCACGCCCGCCGTATAGAGCAGTCCGCCAATGACGATCAGAACCATCGAGGTCGCGGGCAGATGCATGGCGATGGGCCGGATCGCCAGGATGCCGCTCCATCCCATCGCGAGATAGAGGATCACCGCCAGCCTGTCATAGCGCCCCGGAAAAAGACATTTCACCGCGACGCCGATCCCGGCCATGAACCAGATCGCGACCAGCAGCGTCAGGATCATCGGGTCGCTGGAGGCGCCGGGTTCCAGAAACGGCGTGTAGGTTGCCGCGATCAGGATGAAGATGGCCGAATGATCCAGCCGCCGCATGATCCATTTGAAACGCGATGGCGGCAACATGTTGTAGATGAAAGAGATTGCCAGCGCCCCGATCAGCCCCAGCCCGTAGATCCAGGCGGCCAGCATCACCGCCTGCGTGCCCCAGACCGTTGTCTGGAAGATCAGCACGGTCACACCGATCAGGGCGGCCACGACGCCGACCCCATGGACGATCGCGTCGGCAAGGGTTTCCAGGAAATCGTAGTCTCGGCCGAAGCGGAATTGCATTGTCATCCCCGGAAGATGGGGCAGGCGGGAAGCCAAGGCAATTCACCCTTTTGGTCAACCCTGCGTGAAAGCGTCGCGGCCGCGCGTCGATGTCGCATCATGGCAAGGGAAAGGCGCAAACGGGCAGCACGGCCTTCGGCGCGCAGCCTATCACGGGACGCAGTCATGTTTGCAGGAAGGGGATCGCCATGACCGAGGATGCCGTCGCCGAACGCCGTGGCCGCCGCAGCGGAGGCGGGGCCGCGCGCCGGGCCGAACGCACGGCGACGCGCTTCGAATATGCGCGCTTCATCAGCCGCAACATCCCGAACCTGGAGATTCTGAACGACGAGGCGCTGGAGATCATCGAGGCCAATGCCGAGACGGTGCTTGCGGAAATCGGCGTGAACTTCGTCGACAATCCCGACGCGCTGGCGCGGTGGAAGGAGGCGGGGGCCGACATCGACGGCGAACGGGTGCGGCTGCCCAGGGGGCTGGCGCGACAGCTTTGCGCCACCGCGCCGGCCAGCTTTACCCAGCACGCCCGAAATCCCGAACGCAATGTCGAGATCGGCGGACGCAATCTGGTTCTGGCACCGGTCTACGGCCCGCCTTTCGTGCGCGATCAGGCCGGCGGCCGGCGCTACGCCACGATCGAGGATTTCCGCAATTTCGTGAAGCTGGGCCAGATGTCGAAATGGGTCCATCACAGCGGCGGCACCGTCTGCGAACCGACAGACGTGGCGGTGAACAAGCGCCATCTGGACATGCTGCACGCCCACATGACCCTGTCGGACAAGCCCTACATGGGTTCGGTGACCCTGCCCGAACGCGCCGCCGATTCGGTCGAGATGTCGAAGATCCTGTTCGGGTCGGATTTCGTCGACCGCAACACGGTGATGACCAGCCTGATCAACATCAACAGCCCGCTGACCTTCGATTCGGTGATGATGGGCGCGCTGGAGGTCTATGCGAGGGCCAATCAGGCCGCGATCATCAGTCCCTTCATCGTCGGCGGCGCGATGGCGCCCGTCACCGTCGCGGGCACGCTGACGCAGGTTCTGGCCGAGGTGATGGCGGGCGTGGCCTACAGCCAGCTGATCCGTCCCGGCGCGCCGGTGATCTTCGGCGCCTTCGTCACCTCGATCGACATGAACAGCGGTGCGCCTACCTTCGGCACGCCCGAGGCCGCCCAGATCACGCTGGGGGCGGGGCAACTGGCCCGGCGGATGGGGTTGCCCTATCGCAGCGCGGGCTCGTTCTGCGGATCGAAGCTGCCGGATGCACAGGCGGCCTACGAGACCGCGAACACGCTGAATATCGGGCTGCTGGCGGGGGTGAACTTCATGCTGCATTCCTGCGGCTGGCTGGAAGGCGGGCTTGTCAGCAGCTACGAGAAATACGTGATGGACGCCGATCAGCTGGGCCTGCTGCACCGGATCGCGGCGGGCGTGGACATGTCCGAGAACGGGCAGGCCATGGACGCGATCCGCGAAGTGGGGCCGGGCGGGCATTATCTGGGCTGTGACCATACGCAGGCCAATTACAAGGAAGCCTTCTGGCGCACCGGCATCCTGGACTACAAGCCCTTCGAAACCTGGGAGGAGGAAGGCGCGCGCGACACGGCGACGCTGGCCGCGCTGAAGGTCGCCAGGATGCTGGGCGAGTATCAGGCCCCCGATCTGGATCCGGGCATCGCCGAGGCGCTGTCGGAATATGTCGCGGGCCGGAAAGCCGCCGTGCCCGACAGCTTCATGTGAGCGGACAGGCCCGTTACCCCTTGCAAAGCGTGCGCACAGCGTCTATCTGCGCGCTCACTTCACAGGCAGTGGGCGGGCCTTGCGGACAGACATCCCCGTGGGTCCACCGGTTGAGGCAAAAGCCTTCAGAACCCCTGCCAAGGCGCAAACCGGAAAGGACATTGGAATGGCGCTTCCCGAATTTTCCCTGCGTCAGCTTCTTGAAGCTGGCGTCCATTACGGCCACCAGACGCAACGCTGGAATCCGCGCATGGCGGAATTCATCTATGGCGACCGCAACGGCATCCACATCGTCGATCTGACCCAGACCGTCCAGATGCTGGACGCCGCGCTGCAGGTCGTGCGCGACACCGTCGCCAAGGGCGGCCGCGTGCTGTTCGTCGGCACCAAGCGCCAGGCGCAGAAGCCGATCGCGGATGCGGCCGAACGCTCGGCCCAGTTTTACATGAACCACCGCTGGCTGGGCGGCACGCTGACCAACTGGAAGACCGTCAGCCAGTCGATCAACCGCCTCAAGGCCATCGACGAGACGATGGCCGGCGGCGCCGAAGGCATGACCAAGAAAGAGCGCCTGGGGCTGGAACGCGAACAGGCCAAGCTGCAGGCCAGCCTTGGCGGCATCCGCGACATGGGCGGCCTGCCGGATCTGCTGTTCGTCATCGACGTGAACAAGGAAGACCTGGCGATCCTCGAAGCGAAGAAGCTGGGGATCCCGGTCGTCGCCGTGGTCGATACCAATTGCTCGCCCGACGGCGTGGATTATATCATTCCGGGCAACGACGATGCGGCCCGCGCCATCGCGCTGTATTGCGATCTGGCCAGCCGTGCGGCGCTGGACGGCATGACCGCGCAGATGGGTGCCGCCGGTGTCGATCTGGGCGCCCTGTCCGAAACGCCCGACGAGGCGCTGAACGAGGGCGAGGCCGAGGCGAAAGCCGACGAGCAGGCGACGGCCGACGCCTGATCGATCCGGCCCGTCCGGACCCCGGATGCATTTACGGAAACGTCGTCAGGCGGGGATATGCCCCGCCTGACGTGTTGATCAAAGGAGACGGATCATGGCTATCACCGCCGCGATGGTGAAGGAACTGCGCGAGACCACCGGCGCAGGGATGATGGACGCCAAGAAGGCGCTGACCGAGACCGATGGCGACATGCAGGCCGCGCAGGACTGGCTGCGGACCAAGGGCCTGGCCAAGGCCGCGAAGAAATCCGGTCGCGTCGCGGCCGAGGGTCTGGTCGCCGTGGCCGTCAGGAACGGCAAGGGCGTCGCTGTAGAGGTGAATTCCGAGACCGACTTCGTCGGCAAGAACGAGGAATTCCAGCGCATGGTCCGCAAGATCGCCGAGGCCGGTCTGGACGTGCAGAATACCGAGGAACTGAACGCCGCCAGGATCGACGGCAAACCCGTCTCGGAGGTTCTGACCGACGCCATCGCCAAGATCGGCGAGAACATGACCCTGCGCCGCATGGTCAAGGTCGAAGCGCCGCTGGTCGTCTCTTACGTCCATAACGCCGCAGCCGAGGGGATGGGCAAGATCGGCGTTCTGGTCGGTCTGGACGGGGGCGACGAGGAAATCGGCCGCCAGATCGCGATGCATGTCGCCGCGACCTCACCCGCCTCGCTGAGCCAGGACGATCTGGATCCGGCCCTGGTGGAACGCGAGAAGTCCGTCCTGACCGAACAGGCCCGCGAATCGGGCAAGCCGGAAGCGGTGATCGAAAAGATGATCGTCGGCCGGATGGCCAAGTTCTTCGAGGAAGTGACGCTGCTGGGTCAGAAATTCGTCATCAATCCCGATGTCACGGTCGAACAGGCGGCCAGGGACGCCGGTGCCAGGATCGTGGGCTTTGCCCGCGTCGCGGTCGGCGAAGGCATCGAGAAGAAGGAAGAGGATTTCGCGGCCGAGGTCGCCAAGACCCTGGGCGGCGCCTGATCCGTTCCCTGCCGTTTTCTGCGAAGACGCCGGTCAGCGATGGCCGGCGTCTTTCGTCGTTTTGCGACATCGGCCGGGAACGCGCGACATCCGCCGACGACGACAAGACCGCCATCGGCAGATGCCCCCCGTTTCTGACGGGATGCGCGGCCCGGGCAACACTCGGACCCTTGCGCAGGTTCCTGACACATTCTGTGTCACCACTCACGGAACGTCACGATTCAAGGCCGATTTGCCGCAAAGAGAAAGTCAGGCAAACCCTACCCCTATTGGCCTATCCTCACGTGAACGGGTTCAGGTCTTGGCCGTGCGGGAAAATCTGGTGGGCCAGATGGGCGCGGAGGATGGCGTGGGCGGTCGTATCGGCCCCGATCGCCTGCCGCGCCAGACGCAGATGTTTTTCGACCGTGGCGGCCGCTACGCCCAGGATCGTGCCGATCTCGGCCACCGTCTTTCCGGCCGAACTCCATTCCAGAACCTCGCGCTGACGCTGCGTCAGGCGGGTTTCGACCAGCCGCCGGCCCAGCGTCGCCAGCCGAAGATGCAGGACCGAGGTCAGAATCCCGATCTCGCCGCGCGCGGATTGCCAGGCCGTTTCGGCGCGCTCGTGGCTGATCCCGCCGCCAGGGCACAGCAATACCGCGCCATGACTGCGCGGCACCCTGTTCCTGAGGCTGATGACTCGACCCGCCTCGACGCCGTGATCCATCGCCAGACGGATCGCAGGGTGGATTTCCGCGGCCCCGTCTTCATGCCCCAGGCACGCATCCCGCAACGAGGCATTGCCGGAATTCTGCAGCGCCCAGACCGCCCAGGGCGCGGTGGCCAGCAGCCCCCCGGCGCCTAGCCGTGCGACAAAGCCGTCGGGGAAATTGCCGAACAGGATCGGCTCTTCGCGCAGCACGGCGGCGGGAAGCGACAGCAGGAAGCGCGCGATATAGAGACCGTGTTGAAAACCGTGTTCGCGCAAAGCCGAAAGATAGGCATCGCTTGCCTCGGGCACCGATCGGGCATTGGCGACACGATCAAGATAATTGATCGACATAAATCACTAAACCGAAATAAATTCTTCATTTCGGCGATAGAAATGCAGAATCACGGTGATGCCAAGAAGAATTCGCCCGCCCGACCGCCCTCTTGCCGGTCCGACAAGGGCCGTTCCGCGACCTCTGCTGCCGGCTGGACCTTTGCCGCGCGGATATGCAAAGAGGCGGTGACGGGTAAAACGGCAGGCCGGGGACATGGCGTTCATCATTGCGATCGACGGGCCGGCGGCCTCGGGGAAGGGGACGATCGGGCGGGCGCTGGCCGCCGATCTGGGCTTTCATCATCTTGATACCGGGCTGCTCTACCGGGCGACCGGGGTGAAGGGCGGCGATCCGGTCGCAGCGGCCCGCGGGCTGGTCGCAGCGGATCTGGCACGCGACGATCTGCGCAGCGCCGAGGCCGGTCAGGCCGCCAGCCGCGTCGCGGCGATCCCCGAGGTCCGCGCGGCCCTGATCGATTTCCAGCGCCGCTTCGCGATGCGCGAACCCGGCGCGGTGCTGGACGGGCGCGATATCGGCACGGTGATCTGCCCGCAGGCGGATCTGAAATTGTATGTCGTCGCCTCGGACCAGGTGCGGGCCATGCGCCGGGCGTCCGAACTGGGCGCCGACCCGGCCGAGATGCTGGCCCAGTTGCAGGAACGCGACCGCCGTGACAGCCAGCGCGCCAGCGCACCGCTGCGGCCGGCCGATGACGCGGTAGTGCTGGACACGACCGATCTGACCATCGAACAGGCGGTCGCCGCGGCTCTGTCAGCCGTCGGCCGGCGTCGCGCCACCTAGCCCCGCTTGCGCGCCGCGCCGCGATGCGCAAGGATCCCCGGGCATCACGAGGAGGGTCCGATGAACATCGCCGCGCGCAATCCCGATTCCGTCATCGACGGTGTGTTCATAGACAACGAATGGCGCCCCTCGGCCAGCGGCGAGACGCTGCCGGTGATCGACCCCGCCACCGGCGAGGCATTCAGCCGCATCGCCTCGGGCAATGCGGCCGATATCGACACCGCCGTCGCCGCCGCGCGACGTGCGCGCAATGGCGCATGGGGCGCGTTGAGCGCGACCGAGCGCGGCCGCATCCTGTCGCGCGCCGCCGCCCTGGTTGCCGGGGCGGCCGGGGATCTGGCGGCGCTGGAGGCGCGCGATACCGGCAAACCCATCTCGCAGGCGCGCGCCGATATCGCGGCGACGGCACGTTATCTGGAATTTTACGGCGGCGCGGCGGACAAGTTGCATGGCGACACGATTCCCTTCCTGCCCGGCCATTTCGTGACCACCGAATACGTGCCCTTCGGCGTGACCGGACATATCATCCCATGGAATTATCCGGCGCAGATGTTCGGCCGCACCATCGCCGCTGCGCTGGCGATGGGCAATGCCTGCGTGCTGAAACCGGCCGAGGATGCCTGCCTGACGCCGCTGCGCCTGGCCCAGATCCTGTGCGATGCGGGGCTGCCCGCCGGGGCGCTGAACTGCGTGCCGGGACGCGGTGATCGGGCCGGGGCGGCGCTGGCCGCGCACCGCGGCATCGACTTCATCAGCTTCACCGGCAGCCCCGAGGTGGGCGCGGCGGTCCAGCAGGCGGCGGCCGGCCACCATATCGGCTGCACGCTGGAACTGGGCGGCAAATCGCCTCAGATCCTGTTCGACGATGCCGATCTGGACCATGCCATGCCGGTGGTCCTGAAGGCGATCACCCAGAATGCGGGACAGACCTGTTCGGCCGGGGCGCGGCTTCTGGTTCAGGACGGCATCGCCGAGGCGGTGACGGAACGCCTGCGTCGCGATTTTCCCGCCCTGACCGCAGCCCCGCAGGATGCGGATCGCGATCTCGGGCCGCTGATCTCGCCGAAACAGATGCAGCGGGTCCGCCGCTTTTGCGATCGCGCCGATGACGATGGCATCCCGCTGATCGCCGAGGGCCGGATCGATCCGCAGGCCGCGCGGGACGGCAATTTCGTCGCCCCCCGCGCCTACGGCCCGGTGCCGCGCGATCACCCGCTGGCGCAGCAGGAGGTGTTTGGCCCGATCCTGTCGTTGATGACCTTTTCCGACGAAGCCGATGCAATCGCCCTTGCCAACGATACCGATTACGGCCTTGTCGCCGGGGTGTGGTCGCGCGATGGCAGCCGCGCCATCCGAGTCGCCCGGCAGATCATGGTCGGGCAGGTCTTCGTGAACGCCTATGGCGCGGGCGGCGGGATCGAGTTGCCGTTCGGCGGCATGAAGAAATCAGGCCATGGCCGCGAAAAGGGGTTCGATGCGCTCTACGAATTCGCCGCGACCCGGACCATGGTGATCCGCCACGACTAGGGGACGGCGTCGGCACCACCGCCGGGTGCGCGGCTTGAACGCCGGAACCCGGCGCCCGCAGCTACAACCCGGCGCGCGCTGGCGCGCCGGGCACGTGATCACCGCCAGCCGAGGGCAGGGGCCACGTGTTTCAGAATCGCGTCGAGGACATGGACGTTGTATTCGACGCCCAGCATGTTCGGCACCGTCAGCAACAGCGTATCGGCCTCGGCGATGGCTTCGTCCTGGCGCAGCGCCTCGACCAGCCGATCCGGTTCATCCGCATAGGAGCGGCCGAAGACCGCGCGGAAATTGTCGATATTGCCGATCTGGTCGCTGTCCTTGCCGCCGCGTCCGAAATAGCGCCGGTCCATGTCGCTGACCAAGGCAAAGATCGAGCGGCTGACCGAAACGCGCGGATCGCGCGCGTGTCCGGCCTCGACCCATGCCGCGCGATAGGCGCGGATCTGGCGGGCCTGCTGGACGTGGAACGGCTCGCCCCCTTCATCGACCTTCAGGGTCGAGCTTTGCAGGTTCATTCCCATCCGCGCGGCCCAGACCGCCGTCGCATCCGAGGCCGATCCCCACCAGATCCTGTCCCGCAACCCCTCGGAATGGGGTTCCAGGCGCAGCAGACCGGGTGGATTGGGAAACATCGGGCGCGGATTGGGGCGCGCAAAGCCCTTGCCTTCCAGCTGTTGCAGGAAGACCTCGGTATGGCGGCGGGCCATGTCCTGGTCGGTTTCCCCCTCGGCGGGCTGATAGCCGAAATGCCGCCAGCCCTCGATCACCTGTTCGGGCGAGCCGCGGCTGATCCCCAGTTGCAGCCGCCCGCCCGCGATCAGATCCGCCGAGCCGGCATCCTCGACCATATAAAGCGGGTTTTCATAGCGCATGTCGATCACGCCGGTGCCGATCTCGATCGTCGATGTCCGCGCACCGATCGCAGCCAACAGCGGAAAGGGCGAGGCCAGTTGCCGCGCATAATGGTGGACACGAAAATAGGCCCCGTCGAGGCCCAGTTTTTCCGCCTCGACGGCCAGATCGATGGATTGCAGCAGGACATCGCTGGCCGAACGCACCTGCGAGCCGGGCTCGGGCGCCCAATGCCCGAAGGACAGGAAACCGATCTTTTTCATGGATAATCCTTTCTCGCGACCGTCATGCCGCGCGCTTCTGCCGGCAGATATGGTCGGCCTGCGCGGCAGGCAATGCCGGTTCGCGCACATCGGCTGTGCGCTGTCGCAGCGGCTTCATTTCCAGCGCCGGTGCACCCAGAACCATTGATCCATATGCCGGCGGACCAGCATTTCCAGATCGTCATTCAGGGCCTGCATCATCCGGTCCGGAGCGGCCTTTTCCAGCGGTTCGCCAACATGGACACGGAAGGACAGACCATCGGGCTGCCGGATACCGTGGACCGGCAGGATCAGCGCGTCATAGCGGATCGCCAGCTCGGCCGGGGTCAGCACGGTCCTGGCCGGCAGGTCGAAGAAGCGCAGTTCCGGCGCGTGCCGGTCATGTTGGTCAAAGCCCAGGGCCAGCCAGCCGCCGCCCTTGAGAAAGCGCAGCATCGCGGCCAGCCCGCCACGCCCGCGCGGAAACAGCGGTTCGGCGATGGCGCTGATGGTGGGCACATAGTGACGGTTGAACGCATCGTTGTTCATCGGGCGATAAAGCGCGCCGACCGGCCAGCCGCGACCGGCGAGGGCGGCGCGCATGGCGTCGTAATTGCCGAAATGCGCGCAGGCGATGATGACCGGTCGCCCGGTCTCGAACGCCGTCTCCAGCGCCGGCAGGCCCGGACCCTCCAGCGGATCCGAGGCGCGTATCCGGGCAGTGAAGGCGTCGCCGGAATAGATCTCGGCCAGCGACCGGCCGGTGTTCTCCGGCACGGCCCGGACCAGGATTTCGACCGCCTCGTGATCCAGATCGGGCCTGGCCAGCGCCAGATTGTCGCGAATCCGCCGCCGCCAGCCCGCGACCGGGGCCAGAAGATGCGCGAACACCCAGCCCATCACCGGTATCCTGCGATCATAGGGCAGCAGCCGCGCCGCCGCCATCACCGCCAGAAAGGCGGCGTTCGCCAGGCGGTCGGTGAAGGATGTCCTGTCGTCGTCGCTCATCGGTCCTTCCGGGCGGCACCGGCCTCGCGCGACCAGACGTAGAGGCCCGCGCCGACGATAAGCGCAGCGCCCGCGACGGTCCAGCGATCCGGCAATTGTCCGAAGAACAGCCAGCCCCAGAATCCCGCCCAGACAAGACCGGTATAGCCGAACGGAGCCAGAACGCCGGCCTCGGCAACGGCGAAGGCACGCACCAGGAAATACTGGCTGGCGGTGCCGAACAGCGCCAGCGCCGCGAAGGCCAACAGATCGCCCGCCGCGACCGGAAGCCAGAAGAACGGCACCAGCGCCGAGGTCGCCACCGTGCCCAGAACCGCCGACCACAGCACCGAGGTCGCCACCGAATCCGCCCGGACGATCCTTGTCAGCAGCGCCCCCGCCGCATAGGTGAAGGCACCGGCCAGCGGCAGCAGGGCCGCGGGCTGGAACACGCCAAGGCCCGGCCGGATGATGATCAGCGCCCCGATCAGCGCCGCAGCGATGCCGGCGATCCGGCGCGGCCCGATCGCCTCGCCCAGAAACAGCGCCGCACCCAGCGTGATCAGGACCGGGTTCAGATCCATGATCGCCGTCGCCTCGGCCAGCCCGATGAATTGCAGCGCGGTGAAGAACAACCCGACCGAGGCAAGCTGCATCCCCGCGCGCGCCAGTTGCAGGCCCGGCTGGCGCGACCGCATCAAAACGAAGACCCGTCCGCGAAAGATCGCCAGAAAGATCAGAAGATTTCCCAGAAATCGTGCCCAGACGATCTGTGCCGGAGGATAGGTTCGGGTCAGATGCTTGGCGGTCGCGTCCATCAGCGTGAAACCGATGATCGCGGCCAGAAGAAAGACGATTCCCGCCGTCTGTGCGGGCCGCGGCTGGCGAGGGCCGTCACGTTCGCGCGCCATCAGCGCGAAGGCCCGCGCCAGGACTCGCATCAGCTGTGGGCGTCATGGGTATTTGAGCAACGAAGAAGCGGCGGCTTCTCTGTTGTCCAAATACCCTCGCCGAAGGCGAAATGTCGCCTCACAGCATCGCCTTCACCCTGGCCACGACATTGTCGGCGGTGATCCCGAATTCCTTGTAGAGCGCGGGTGCGGGCCCCGAGGCGCCAAAGCCCGTCATGCCGACGAAATCTGATTTCTCCTCGCGGCCACGTTCGCCCAGCAGCAGCCAGTCCCAGGGCTGGCGCACCGCGGCCTCGATCGCGACGCGCACGGTGCCGGCCGGCAGAACCTCTTCGCGATAGGCGGAGGGTTGATCGCGGAACAATTCCATCGAGGGAACCGAGACGACGCGGGCGGGTGTGCCCTCGGCCTCCAGCGTGTCGCGGGCGGTCGCCGCGATCTCGACCTCGGAGCCCGATGCCATCAGCACCACCGCGGGTTTCCCGCCCGAGGCCTCGCGCAGCACATAGGCCCCCCTGGCCGACAGGTTCTCGTCCTGATGGCTGGTGCGCAGGGCCTGAAGTCCCTGCCGCGACAGCGCCATGATCGTGGGGCGGGCGGTCTGCGTCAGGGCCAGTTCCCAGGCCTCCGCGGTCTCGACCTGATCGCAGGGTCGCAGGGTCAGGATGTTCGGCGTCGCGCGCGCGATGGCCAGATGTTCGACCGGCTGGTGGGTCGGCCCGTCCTCGCCCAGGCCGATGCTGTCATGGGTCATGACATAGATGACGGGCAGGCCCATCAGCGCCGACAGGCGGATCGCGCCGCGGGCGTAATCGGTGAAGGTCAGGAAGGTGCCGCCATAGGGGCGAAAGCCACCATGCAGCCAGATCCCGTTCATCGCCGCCGCCATGCCGTGCTCGCGGATGCCGTAGTGGATATAGCGGCCCATCCGGTCTTCGGGTCCGAAGATGCCCAGATCGGGGGTGCGGGTGTTGTTCGAGCCGGTCAGGTCGGCCGAGCCGCCGAAATTCTCGGGCATGTGCGGGTTCAGCACCTCGAGCACGTTCTCGCTGGCCTTGCGGGTGGCAATCTTGGGCTTGCTTTCGGCCGCCTGCGTCTTCAGCGCCACGATGGTCGGCACCAGGTGCGGATTGGCGCCGTTCCCGGTCCGGCGGCGGAATTCCTCGCGGTTGTCGGATGCGAGGGCTTCGACGCGGTCTTCCCAGGCCTTGCGCGCCTTGCCGCCCCGCGCGCCGATCTCGCGCCAGTCGGACAGGATGTCGTCGGGGATCTCGAAGGCCGGCGCGGTCCAGCCAAGGGCGCGGCGGACGGCCTCGATTTCCTCGGCGCCGAGGGGCGAGCCATGGGCCTTGGCGCTGTCGGACTTGTTGGGCGCGCCAAAGCCGATGATGGTCTTGCAATCGACCAGGACCGGTCGGCCGTCATCCGTGGCGGCCTTGGACAGGGCGCGTTCGATATCGGCGACATCGTGTCCATCGCAGGACAGCACGCGCCAGCCCGAAGCCTCGAACCGGGCACGTTGATCGGTTCTGTCGGACAGGCTGACCCGGCCGTCGATGGTGATGTCGTTGTTGTCCCACAGCACGATCAGCCGACCCAGCCTCTGCGCGCCGGCAAGCGCCACCGCCTCCTGGCTGATCCCTTCCATCAGGCAGCCGTCGCCGGCGATGACCCAGGTGCGGTGATCGCATAATTCGGCGCCGAATTCCGCGCGCATCGCCTCTTCGGCCATGGCCATGCCGACGGCGGTGGCCAGGCCCTGGCCCAGCGGGCCGGTCGTCGTCTCGATCCCGGTTGCGTGGCCGTATTCGGGATGACCCGCGGTGATCGAGCCCAGCTGGCGGAAATTGCGGATCTGATCCATCGTCATGTCGGCATAGCCGGTCAGGTGCAGCATCGCGTAGAGCAGCATCGAACCATGGCCGGCCGACAGCACGAAACGATCGCGGTCGAACCAGTGCGGATCCGAGGCGTCGAATGTCAGGTGCTTGCGAAACAGCACTGTCGCGATATCCGCCATGCCCATCGGCATTCCGGGGTGGCCGGAACTGGCGGCCTCGACCGCGTCCATCGCCAGGACGCGGATCGCGCTGGCCAGTTTCCAGTGCTGCGGGTCGGCTTCGCGGCGGGCTTCGATATCCATGGCTTTCCCTCCGGGGGCAAATGACTGTTCCCGTTCTGTTAGGGGCGATGCGGTCCTGTTGCAAGCCGTGCGGCGCAGGCCCGGGTCACCGGCTCATGAACGCGAAACCAGATGCGTGTTGCGGTGCGTTTGACGAGGGCAAGGAAATTGTCATCGTGTTTCTCGAATCCGGTCGCGATGGCCCGGCAATGCTTGCGTTTCGACAAGAACCGTTCGATCCGGTCGCGTCCTCGGCGGGCGTCGCGGTCGAGGACGGCAAGAGCGGCCTGGTCGTCGACCTTTAGAACTCTGTCAGTTCGTCGCAACGCTGGGACCGGCTGCTTTCCTCTTTCACAGAAAGAAAACCGCGTTCGTCATGGATGGGTGCGTGCACTAGTCGGTCACGACCCGAAAGCCGGCCCGCCGTTCCTCGGGTGTCGCTGTGCGGCCTGGATCGGGCAGGGGCGCGGCAGGGGCGCCCTTCGCATCGCCCCGCCGCCGTTTTGGCGTATCCATGCCATCAAAGCGCGATGGCGGCTCGGAAAAGCCCGAAGGCGATGGCGCGACGGTCGTGCCCCCCTCGATGATCGGCAGCACCCTGTCCGCGACCAGATCGAAACGGCGCGGCGCCACACCGGTCTCGCCATCCGAGATCAGGCACCCCAGGGCCCGGGTCACATCGCCGAGATCGGATCTCAGCGGCAGCAGCAGCATCCTCGCGTTCAGTTCGGGCCGGGCATATTCACCCCTGGAATGCAGCGTCAGTTCGGCGATCTGCGGCGCCTTGAAGACCGATTCCAGCACATCCGACAGGCGTCCCCGGGAACTGGATTGCAGGAAGGCGCAGATCGGCATCCCGCGCACCTCCATTCCCATCAGGTCGATCAGGTGGCGGCCGGCAAGGCGCATCCGCGCGGCCCCGGGCGCGATCCGTTCAAGAATGAAGGCGTAGTCCAGGGCGCGGCTGATCCCGCGCGGCTCGACATCGCTGCGTGCGGGGATGGCGCGGCCGCGCCGCAGGCCGTGCCAGTAATCGCGCATCTCGGCGATGATGTGTCCGGGCTGCACCCGGTCGTAATCGGCCAGCCGCAGCAACTGGGCCGAACCGGATGCCGGATCGGGCCCGTCACGATCGCTGTTGCCCTTTTCGTCTGCCAACGGAAAACCCTCACATGTCACCTTGCACAGGGACCGGAAAACAATCGGTCCCGCTGTGATCCTATGTCAATCGCAGCACGCTTGCCGAGTCGATTCCTAACGAATGGTTAAGACTTTCCGCGCCGCGACGGGGCCGGGACTTGACCACGAAGGCGGGCTGGTTCATCCCCGGCGGCGACACAGGGATGCCACCGGGAAAGGGTGCCGATGGATCGAACGGGTTTGCTGATCATCCTGTCCTCTCCCTCGGGCGCGGGCAAATCGACGTTGGCGCGACGGCTGATGGAATGGGATCCGGCCCTGCGCTTTTCGGTCTCGGCCACGACCCGTGCGCCCCGGCCCGGCGAGATCGATGGTCAGCATTATCATTTCATCACGCCACGGGATTTCCAAGCCCTGGTCAGCCGCGGGCAGATGCTGGAACATGCCGAGGTTTTCGGCAATTTCTACGGCTCGCCCCGCGCGCCGGTCGAGGCGGCGATGAACGAGGGCCGCGACACGCTGTTCGACGTGGACTGGCAGGGCGGCCAGCAGATCCGCGCCTCGGCCCTGGGCGGGCATGTCGTGTCGATCTTCGTGCTGCCGCCCTCGTTGCCGGAACTGGAACGGAGGTTGCGCGCGCGCGGTCAGGACAGCGAGGCGGTGATCGCCGGCCGCATGGCCAAGAGCCGGGCCGAGATCAGCCATTGGGCCGAATATGACTATGTTCTGGTCAATGACGATCTTGACCGGACCGAGGCACATCTGCGCGCGATCCTGACCGCCGAGCGTCTGCGCCGGGATCGGCAGGGCGGCCTTGGGGCCTTCGTGAAGCGGCTGATGGAGGGGCAGGGCGCATGATCTGGGAACTGGACGGAATCGCACCGCGACTGGACGGCGACGCCTGGGCCGCCCCCGACGCGCAGTTGATCGGGCGGGTGGTGCTGGAACCGGGTGCATCGGTCTGGTGGGGCGCGGTTCTGCGCGGCGACAACGAGGAAATCCGGCTGGGTCGCGGATCGAACCTTCAGGATCTCTGCGTCTGTCACACCGATCCGGGTCATCCGCTGGTCGTCGGGCCAAATTGCACCATCGGCCACCGCGCGATCCTGCATGGCTGCACCATCGGCGCGGGCGCGCTGGTCGGGATGGGCGCGACCATCCTGAACGGCGCGGTGATCGGGGCGGGGGCGCTGATCGGCGCGGGGGCGCTGATCGGCGAGGGAAAGCAGATCCCGGCGGGCGCGCTGGTCATGGGCGCGCCGGGCCGGGTGGTGCGGATGCTGGACGAGGCGGCGCAGGCGGACCTGCTGCGCTCTGCGGCCCGTTATCGCGCCAATGCGGCGCGCTTCCGCGCCGGTCTGCGGCGGCTGGACTGAAGCTGCGATGACGCGCGAGGCGTGCAGGCGCGTGGCCGGGATCATGGACGGCATTCCGCTGCCGGTGCTGATCGTCGATGCGCAGGCCCGCATGATCGGCGCCAATCCCGCCGCCGAAGCGCTGTTCGGCCCGAATCTGCTGGACCGTCCCTTCGTCACCGTCATCCGCCATCCGGCCGTGCTTCAGGCGCTGGACCGGGTGCTGGCACCGGACCGCCACCCCGCGCCGCCGCCCGATCCCGTGCTGCCGACCCCGCCCGAGGGAGGGGCGGTCCTGCGCGCCCAGATTGCCGCCGACCGCCGCGATGTCGCCGCCGAGATCACCGTTTCGCGACTTGCCCCCTCGCTGGGTGCGGGCGCCGTCGTCGCCATCCTCGACCGCTCGGCCGCCGAAGAGGGGGAACAACTGCGCCGCGATTTCGTCGCCAATGTCAGCCACGAGTTGAAAACGCCGCTGACCGCGATGACCGGGTTCATCGAGACCCTGCGCGGCCCGGCGCGCAACGACGACAAGGCGCGCGCGCGGTTTCTGGACATCATGGAACGCGAGGCGGGACGGATGAACCGGCTGGTCGGCGATCTGTTGTCGCTGAGCCGGGTCCAGGCCGAGGAGCGCCGCCGTCCGCAGACCCTGGTCGATCTGCCGCTGCTGCTGCGCGGGGTGCTGGCGACGATGGGCCCGGCCGCCGAGGCCCTGGATGTGCGGGTCGAGGCTACGGGACTCGACGGCAGCCAGCGGCTTGCGGGGGATGCCGATCAGCTTGTGCAGGTGTTTCAGAACCTGGTCGAGAATGCGCTGAAATATGGCGGCGAGGGGGGGTATCTCGGCCTGCATCTGCGCCGCATCCCGCACGAGCCGATGCTGCGCGGTCCCGGCTGGGCGGTCGCGATCGAGGATCGCGGCGAGGGGATCGACGAGATCCATCTTCCGCGCCTGACCGAGCGGTTCTATCGCGTCGATACCCACCGTTCGCGGGCGCAGGGGGGGACGGGCCTCGGCCTCGCCATCGTCAAGCATATCGTGAACCGTCATCGCGGCCGCTTCCGGATCGAAAGCACGAAAGGCCAGGGAAGCCGCTTCACGGTGATCCTGCCGGAGGCGGGCGCGGCGTCGGGCGGGTCCGCGGGGGATTGAGGTCGCGTCCCGCGCGTCCCGCGCGGCTTCAAGGCCCAGCGGCAGCGACCGGGCCGGGGCTGGGCCCCGGTCCGCCCCCTCGTCGGGCGCGCGGCATGCCCGAGCGGGGATCGAAGGCGCCTCTCGCCCTTGCGCCTGCCTTGGTCTATACAGCGCCGGAACAGCCTTCGTAGGAGATCCGCTCATGCCGCAAGAACCCGATCCGGCCAAGCTGGCCGCCGCCCGCGCCGCGGTGGCCCTGGTCGAGGACGGCATGAAGCTGGGTCTTGGCACCGGCTCGACCGCCAGCATCATGGTCGAATTGCTGGGCGCCCGCGTGCAGGCCGAGGGTCTGAAGCTGCGCTGTGCGGCGACCTCGAAGACGACCGCCGATCTGGCCCTGCGCAATGGCATCGGCATCGAAAGCCTCGATCAGCTCGGCTGGCTCGACATGACCATCGACGGTGCCGACGAGGTCGATCCCGATCTGCATCTCGTCAAGGGCGGCGGCGGCGCGCATCTGCGCGAGAAGGTGGTGGCCGCCGCCAGTGACCGCATGGTGGTGATCGCCGATCCCGGCAAGATCGTCGATCAGCTGGGCAAGTTCCCCCTGCCGGTCGAGGTGCTGCAATTCGGCTTCGAGACGACGCGCAAGCTGATCCGCCGGGCGCTGGACGATCTGGGCCTTGGCGGACACGACGTCATGCACCGGCTGCGGGGCAGCGATCCCTGGCTGACCGACGAGGGCAACTGGATCCTGGATCTGCATCTGGATGCGATCCCCGAGCCGGTCGCGCTGGCCCATGCGCTGTCGGCCATTCCGGGCGTGGTCGAACATGGATTGTTCCTCGGCATGTGCGATCTGGCCATCATTGGCAAGGCTGATGGCAGCGTCGTGGAACTGAACCGCGACGCGGGCATGGATGCCGATTTCCTGGCCGGCGAGGGAGAGCAGTTTTGATGGGTTTCGATTACGATCTCTTCGTCATCGGCGGCGGCTCGGGCGGGGTGCGCGCGGCGCGCATCGCGGCGGGTGAACATGGCGCCAGGGTCGGACTGGCCGAGGAAAGCCGCATGGGCGGCACCTGCGTCATTCGCGGCTGCGTGCCCAAGAAGCTGATGATCTTTGCCAGTCAGGCCGGCTTGATGGCCGAGGAAATGCGCGGCTATGGCTGGAGCGATGCCGAGTCCGGTCGCTTTGACTGGCAGATCTTCCGCGAGAAACTGGATGCGGAACTGGACCGGTTGGAGCGCGCCTATACCACCAACGCCGAAAAGGCCGGGGTGACGATCCACCACCAGCGCGCCCGGCTGGCCGGCCATCACGAGGTGGAACTGGCCGATGGCACGCGGCTGAGCGCCAAGCACATCCTGATCGCCGCCGGCGGCCGGCCCGTCTGGCCGGGCATCGCGGGTCAGGAACTGGGGATGATCTCGGACGACCTGTTCTTGATGGAAACCCTGCCGCAGCGCGCGCTGATCGTCGGCGGCGGCTTCATCGCCTGCGAGTTTGCGACCATCCTGAACGGGCTGGGCGTCGATGTCATCCAGACCTATCGCGGCGACGCGGTGCTGCGCGGCTTCGATCTGGAAGCGCGCGAGATGGCGACGCGGCAGCTTCAGGATATCGGGATCGATCTGCGGCTGGGCCTGACGCCGTCGCGGCTGGACGAACGGAACGGCCGGATCGCGGTGCATTTCGCCGATGGCAACCACGAAATCGTGGACCGGGTGATCTTTGCGACCGGGCGCGCGCCGCACAGCCAGGATCTGGGCCTGGAACGGACCGAGGTGACGCTGCGGGCGAACGGTGCCGTCGCGGTGGACGAATGGTCGCAGACCTCGGTTCCCTCGATCTTCGCGGTGGGTGATGTCACCGACCGGGTCAACCTGACCCCGGTCGCCATCCGCGAGGGGCACAGTTTCGCCGACACGATCTTCGGCGATGGCCCGCGCAAGGTCGATCACGGCATCGTCGCCAGCGCCGTCTATCTGCGCCCGCATGAACTGGGCACGGTCGGGCTGACCGAGGAACAGGCCCGCGTGGCGGGATCGGTCGATGTCTATGCAACCACCTTCAGACCGATGCGGTCGATGTTCGCCGGTTCGGACGCGCGCACGATGATGAAGCTGCTGGTCGAACCCGAGACCGACCGCGTGCTGGGCTGCCAGATCTTCGGCCCCGAGGCGGGCGAGATGATCCAGCTGGCCGCGATCCCGATCACCCTGGGCGCGACCAAGGCGCAGTTCGATGCAACCATCGCCGTCCATCCGACCGCGGCCGAGGAACTGGTGACGATGCGGCATCCGGTCCGCCGGCACCGGATCGAAACGATGGCGGTCTGACGGATGGAGGCGCGGCCCCGTGCCGCAGGCGGCCGGGGAAACCGGCTGGCCGGCAAGGGTTGACCATCGGCCCCGGCCCCTTAAGTGTCAGTCAGGGAAATTCATCGACGAAAGGAAGATCGAGCGCATGGCAAGTCAGGGCCCGTGGGGCGGCGGCGGAAATGGCGGCGGGGATGACGAGGATCGCGGCAAGCGCCCGTCGGACCGCCCCTGGGGCAACGATCAGCCGCCGAAGGGTCCGCGCCGGCCCGGCGGCGGCGAACAGATGCCCGAGATCGAGGAACTGATGAAGAAGGGCCAGGAACGTCTGCGCGTGCTGATGGGCGGGCGTGGCGGCGGCGGCCGTCCGAACGGTTCGGGTCGCGGGCCGTCGGGGCCGGGCTTCGGCTTCAACCGCTCGACGTTGGTGCTGGGCGGGCTGGTCGCGCTTGGCCTGTGGGCCTTTGCCAGTTTCTACCGGGTCCAGACCAACGAGAAAAGCGTCGAATTCCTGTTCGGCCGCGCCGTTGCGGTGGGCAGCGAGGGTCTGAACTTTGCGCCCTGGCCTTTCGTCACCGCAGAAGTCGTCCCCGTCACCAATGAACGCGTGACCGAGATCGGCACCGGCCGGTCCGGTCCGATGGACAGCGGGCTGATGCTGACCCGCGACCAGAATATCGTGGACATGGAATATCAGGTCGTCTGGAACATCTCGGATCCCGAGAAATTCCTGTTCAACCTTGCCGATCCGGCCGACACGATCCGGGCGGTCGCCGAATCGGCCATGCGCGACATCATCGCGCGGTCGGAACTGGCGCCGATCCTGAACCGCGATCGCGGCTCCATCGCCAATGACCTGAAGGATGCGGTGCAGCGCACGCTGGACGCCTATCAGTCGGGGATCAACGTGGTCCGCGTCAACCTCGACCGGGCCGACCCGCCGGGCGAGGTGATCGACGCCTTCCGCGAGGTGCAGGCCGCGCAGCAGGAACGCGACCGGCTGGAGAAAGAGGCCGACGCCTATGCCAACCGCGTCCTGGCCCAGGCCCGCGGTGATGCCGCCGCGACGCTGGAACAGGCCGAGGGCTATCGCGCCGAGGCTGTCAACAACGCCCAGGGCGAGGCCGCGCGTTTCAATTCGATCTACGAGGAATATATCAAGGCCCCCGAGGTCACCCGCCGCCGGATGTATCTGGAAACAATGGAAAATGTTCTGGGAAGTGTGGACAAGGTCATCATCGGCGAGGGGATCGGCGGCGGCGCGAACGGTTCGGGCGTGGTGCCCTATCTGCCGCTGGATCAGCTGCGGCGGCCATCCGGATCCGGTTCGGGTTCGGGCAATGGCGCCAGCCAGACCGACAATACCAATCGCAGCAACATGACGACCGGAGGGAATAACTGATGGCCGCCCGCAGACTGACCATTTCCGCGCTGGCGATCCCCGCGCTGATCGTCGTGGGCGTCGTGGCCATGTCCTCGATCTTCATTGTCGACGAACGCGAGAAGGCGCTGGTGCTGCGCCTTGGCCGGGTCGTCGATGTGCAAGAGCAGCCCGGCCTTGGCGTCAAGGTGCCGTTCCTCGACAACGTCGCGAAATACGACGATCGTATCCTGGGCCTGCCCACCTCGCCGCTGGAGGTGACACCGCTGGACGATCGGCGGCTGGTCGTCGACGCCTTCGCTCGCTGGCGGATCACCGACCCGGTGCGCTTCCGGCAGGCCGTCGGCACCGGCGGCATCCAGACCGCCCTTGGCCGGCTGGAGCCGATCGTCAACACCGCCATCCGCGAGGTTCTGGGTTCGGTTCCCTCGACCAGCGTGCTGTCGGATGACCGGACCGGGCTGATGAACCAGATCCGCGACGAGGCGCGCAACAATTCGACCGGCCTTGGCGTCGAGATCATCGACGTGCGCCTGACCCGGACCGATCTGCCCGAACAGAACCTGACCGCGACCTATGCCCGGATGCGGGCGGAACGTCAGCGCGAGGCGGCGGACGAGATTGCCCGTGGTGGAGAGGCCGCGCAGCGCATCCGCGCGGCTGCCGACCGGACCGTGGTCGAGCTGACCTCCGAAGCCCAGAAGCGCGCCTCGATCGTTCGCGGCGAGGCGGATGCGGAACGCAACGCAATCTATGCCGACGCGTTCGGCCGCGATCCGGAATTCTTTGCCTTCACGCGCTCGATGACCTCCTATGAACGCGCGCTGAAGGGCCAGAACAGCAGCATGGTGATCCAGCCCGACGGCGAGTTCTTCAGCTATCTGCGCGACGATGGCGCAAGCCGGGCCAATCCCGCCCCGGTGGCCACGCCGCCCGGTTCCTCGGCGCAAAGCAATGCCGCGCGCGGTGCCGATGGCGCAGCGACGACTGAGGAAGAGGATCTGGTGACGCCGACCGTGACCGACCGCGAAGGCAAGCCCCTGGGCGAAAGCGCGGGCGTCAAGCTGACACCGGTTCCCGAAAGCCTGGCCACCCCGCCCGAAAGGCCGTCCGAGGTGGTCCGCCCCATGACCGGGGGCTCGGCGACCGCCGATCAGCCCGCTGGCCAGACAGCGGCGCCCGAAACGACCCCGGGGGCTGGTGACGCTTCCGCCGGCGGGGCCGGGCAATCGTCTCAACCGCAGACGCCGGCACCCGCCGCGGCACCCGCCGAACAGACGCCCGCCGCCGATCCGGCGCCCGAGGCTGGCGGCAGTTCCGATACAGCGCGGCCCCGGAACGGAACCGCGGGGGACACGACCGGCGGCAATTGAGGCCGGGTGGCGGCGACAGAGAAGGACGGGGCGGATGCCGTGCGGCATTCGCCCTTTTTTCGTTTCCGCTCGACGCCGGTCCCGGATCCCCCTTCGCGTTCCCGCCGCGCGTGCCGCGCGGCTTCGCGCCCAGCGGCAGCGACCGGACCGGGCAGCGCCCGGTCCGTTTCCTTCCCCGGCATGGCGCCACGGATTTCTGGTATCATCGGCAGAATCGGTGCAGGATTGCGCGGATGGAACGGGGACGCGGGATGTTGAAACAAATGTCACGATCAGTTCACTTTGCGAGAGCGTGGTTTATTTGCAACTCGGAGGCGGATCCCGTTTGTATTCAGTCGAGTTCCGGGACGGCCTCGCCCCGGCGCAGTGATTGAATCAAGAGGACATCCATAATGAAAACGCCTTCCCCCAAGCATCTTCTGACCGCCTCTGCCCTGGCGCTGACCATAGGCCTTGGCGTGGCCGGCGCGCAGCAGAGCAACTCCGACGTCTCGCCGCAAGTCAGCCAGCAGGCGCAGGAAGCGGCGAACAACAACAAGCCTCTGGACACGACGGTTTCGCCGCAGCAATCGTCGCAGATGATGCCCGGCGGCTTTGCCGATCTGGTCGAGAAGGTCGCCCCCGCCGTCGTCAACATCACCACGACCTCGGTCGTGACCCAGCCGGCCGGCGGGCCGACCTTTCCCGAAGGCAGCCCGTTTTCCGAACTTTTCCGCGATTTCGGCTTTCAGGGCCAGCCTAGCGAACCCGGCCAGCCCGGGCAGCACGGTCAGCCGCGCCGGCAGATGCCGCAGCGATCGAATTCACTGGGTTCGGGCTTCGTGATTTCCGCCGACGGCTTCATCGTGACCAACAACCACGTCATCGACGGCGCCGACGAGATCGAGATCGAGCTATATTCCGGCAAGACCTTGCCCGCCAAGGTGGTGGGGACCGATCCCAATACCGACCTGGCGCTGCTGAAGGTGAACAGCGACAGCGCGCTGCCCTTCGTGAAGTTCGGCGATTCCGACAAGGCCCGCGTGGGCGACTGGGTCATGGCCCTCGGCAACCCGCTGGGGCAGGGGTTCTCGGCCTCGACCGGGATCGTCTCGGCGCGGAATCGCGAATTGTCGGGCACCTATGACGATTTTCTCCAGACCGACGCGGCGATCAACCGGGGCAATTCCGGGGGTCCGCTGTTCAACATGGATGGCGAGGTCATTGGCGTGAACACCGCGATCCTGTCGCCCAACGGCGGCTCGATCGGGATCGGTTTCTCGATGGCTTCCAACGTGGTCAGCGAAGTCATTAACCAGCTTCAGGAATATGGCGAGACCCGTCGCGGCTGGCTGGGCGTCAAGATCCAGGACGTGACCCCAGACATGGCCGAGGCGCTTGGACTGAAGGCCGATCGCGGTGCGATGGTCACCGATGTGCCTGACGGGCCGGCCAAGGATGCCGGGATGAAGGCAGGCGACGTGATCACCAGCTTCGACGGTCAGCCGGTCGAGGATACGCGCGGCTTGGTCAAGCGCGTGGCCGAGGCGCCGTCGGGCCAGGCGGTCGAGGTCGTCGTCCAGCGCGGCGACGGCGAGAAGACCCTGTCGGTGACGCTGGGTCGGCGCGAGACCGCCGTGGGCGGCAACAACGCCGATGGCGGCGCGACGCCGGACCAGGGTGGCAATCAGGAAATGCTGGGAATGAGCCTGGTGCCCCTGACGCCCGAAATCGCATCCCAGCTTGGCGCCGATCCCAGCACCAAGGGTTTGCTGATCGAGGCACTCGATCCCGAAGGCGTTGCCGCCGACAAGGGACTGGCCGCCGGTGACGTCATCACCGAGGCCAGCCAGCAGCCGGTCGCCAGCATCGCCGATCTGAAGGCCCGGATCGATGACGCCCGCAAGGCCGGCCGGAAATCCGTGCTGGTGCTGATCCGCCGCGAGGGCGAGCCCCGTTTTGTCGCCCTGCCGATCGGAGACGCGAAAAGCGACAGCCAGTAAGGCGGCTGAAAGAATTGCAAGGGGGCGGTCGGGCGGGCCGCCCCTTTCGCGTTTCGGGCGGTGGCGCCGACAGACGGCCCGGAAACGGCGCCACGGGCAAGGCCCGGCCTACTCCTTGGTGGCCGCGCCGTTGGCCAGTGGGCGGATGCGCAGGCGGGTGATGCGGTTTTCGCGACGGGTGACGACCTCGAACCGGTAGCCGTGGAACGAAAAGACCTGGCCCTGTTCCGGAATCGATTGCGCCATGTGGATGACCAGACCCGCGACGGTATTGGCCTCGTCATCGGGCAGGTTCCAGTCCAGTTGGCGGTTCAGGTCGCGGATGGTCATGCCGCCATCCACCGTGTAATCGCCCTGCGCATTGGGCGTCAGGGTCTGGTCGGCCTCGGTGTCGTGTTCATCCGCGATCTCGCCCACGATTTCTTCCAGGATATCCTCCAGCGTGATCAGGCCGCGCAGGGTGCCATATTCGTCCACGACCAGCGCAAAATGCGTGCGGCGCTTCAGGAATTCGCGCATCTGTTCGTCCAGCGCCGTGGTGTCGGGGATGAAATAGGGCTGCATCGCCACCGCCATGACGTCGAAGTTCCGCGCCGCCGCCGCGTCCCCGGCCTCGCGCACGGCGCGGTTGACGGCGCGCAGCAGATCCTTGGCATGGACCACGCCCACCACGTTCTCGCGTTCGGTCTTGTAGACCGGCAGCCGCGTGTGCGGGCTGGCCAGCACCCGGTCCAGGATTTCGCTGGGGGCCAGTTCGGCGTCGATCATCTGGATCTGCGAGCGGTGCAGCATGATCTCTTCGACGGTGCGGTTGCCCAGATCCAGCGCGCCCAGCAGCCGGTCGCGATCCTCTTTCTGAACTGCGCCCGCGGCGTGGCCGATGGACAGGGCGCCGGCGATTTCCTCTTGCACCGAAAACATGTGGGATCCGGGATCGGTCTTCAGCCCGAAAGCAGACAGGATGCCGCGCACGATCATGCGCACGATGGCCACGATGGGCGACAGGGCCCGCGTGACCCAGCGGATCGGCCGGGCGACCCGGCTGGCAAGCGTCTCGGGGCCGGAGATCGCGTAGGTCTTGGGCATCACCTCGGCGAAGATCAGCACCAGGACCGTCATCACCAGCGTGGCAATGGCGACGCCGCTGGATCCCAGAAGCCGCGTGAACATGGCCGTGGCGAGGCTGGCCGAGAGGATGTTGACGACATTGTTGCCCAGAAGGATCGCGCCGATCAGCTTTTCGCTGTCCTCGGTCACGTTCAGCGCGGCGATCGCGCCCGCATCGCCGCGATCGGCGCGCGAGCGAAGCTTGGACCGGCTGGCGGCCGTCAGCGCGGTCTCGGATCCCGAGAAGAAGGCGGACAGGGCCAGCAGGACCACGATGGCGGCGGCGGTCAGCCAGATGGCGGCGTCGAAACTAATCGGAGGGTCGTCCATGGTCCTGTCGGTCCTGGTTGGCGGGAAGGGAGTCGTCCGGCGCCGGAACGCCGGCCAGCGGATGATGGTTCAGCACCAGATCGCGCATCCGCTCGTCCAGCACATGGGTATAGATTTCGGTGGTGCCCAGATCGGCATGGCCCAGAAGGGACTGGATGCTGCGCAGATCGGCGCCACCCTCCAGCAGATGGGTGGCAAAGGCATGGCGGATCACATGCGGCGTCACGCGGGACGGATCGACGCCCGCCCGGGCAGCCATGTCGTTCAGGATGCGCCCAAGGCCCTGCCTCGGCAGATGACCGGCGGCGCCGGGGGCGGGAAACAGCCAGCGCGCGCCTTTGTCGGCAATCGCCCGGCCCAGCGGGCTGGACCTGTCGGCCCGATCGCGGATCCGCAGCCATTCCGCAAGCGCCGTCCTGGCCGGTCCGGTCAGCGGGACCATGCGTTCCTTGCCGCCCTTGCCCCGGATCAGCAGCACGGCAGGATCGCCCCGGCAGGACGCGACCGGCAGCGCGACCAGTTCACTGACGCGCATTCCGGTGGCATAGAGCAGCTCGATCAGGCACCGGTTGCGGGTCCGATCAGTCCGGGTCCGGCCGATCTCGGGGGCGACCCGAAGCATGGCCTCGATCTCGGCCCGGTCCAGCGTCGCGGGCAGGCGGTGGGCGCGGCCGGGACCGGTGATGCGGATGGCCGGGTCGTCCTGGCGCCAACCCTCTTCCAGGGCAAAGCGGGTGAACTGGCGGATCGAGGACAGCCGCCTTGCGCGCGTGGCCCGCGACAGGCCCTGGGCGTCGCAATGGGCGAGATAGCTTTCGATCGTTTCGCGACCCAGTAGCGCCAGAGAGGATTCGCGCCGGGCCAGCCAGTCGGACAGATCGCGCAGATCGCGGCCATAGGCCAGCAGCGTATTGCGCGCGGCCCCGGCTTCGGCGGCCTGGGCGTCCAGAAAGGCCGAGATGGCGCGGTAATCGGGCGTCATTGCGGCGCTTTCGTCATCACCGGCAGCAGCGAAAGCTGCGCGGCGGCAAGATCGGCATCCGCCTCGAGGCCCAGTCCGCGCAAGACCGCCAGCCCGCGCCCGGCGCGGGCCAGATCACCATCAAGTCCGGCATCGATATCGGCCATCGCGGCCAGCAGCGCCTCGCCGCGCCGTTGGGCCGGAGGCGGGGTCTGACCGCTTAGAAGCACGGGATCGGTCGGCAGTGGCGTCGCGGCGGGCAGGCCTTGCCATTGGCGCAGCCAGCTCGCGACCTCGCCCGCGCGGCCTTCCAGGTTCGGCGGCAATTCGTCGGCCACCATCGCGGCCAGCACATCCGCCATGCCGGCCGCGCGGAACTGATCGAAGGCCGCCGGCAGGGCGGCGGCGGGATCGCCCTGTGCCAGGGCCGCCTCAAGCGTGCGCATGGCCCCGGCGCGTTCCCAGACCCCGCCCGAAGCCGGGGGTTTCTGTTCGGCATAGATCGCGCGCAGACGACCGGGGTCGATGGCGCCGATCCGGGCCAGACGCTCGGCCGCTTCCAGGCGCGTCTTCCAGCCATTATTGGCGCGCAGGTCGGACTGGGCGAAGGCGATGGGCAGGCCCAGGCTGGGCAGCGGCTGGCCGATCGCCTCGAAGATGCGGAAATTCAGCGGCGTCATCGGCTGCGACGGTTCCAGCACCTCGCCGCTATCGACGAAGGTATCGTCAAGGAAATGCTGCATCAGCAGCGCCTGATCGGCGGAAATCAGACGCAGGCGTTCGGCCCCGCTCAGGCTGATCGCGGCGGCGGCCCAGTCGCCGGTCTGGGCCAGGCAGAAGATGCGCGCGGCAAAGCTGGGCGCGATGCCGGGCGTGGTGTTCATGATGTCGCAGGCGCGGCTCTCGTCGCCCTCGAGCAGCGCGATATCGAACAGGCGGCGAAAGATCTGCGGATCGCCCGCGCCCGTCGCCATCAGCAGCGCCTGGGCCCGGTCCAGCGCGCCCATGTCCAGCAATCTGTCGGCCCGCGCCAGCAGCAGTTGCCCGCTTTCCACGGCAGCCGGGCCGGCACCGGTATCGGCACCGCTATCGGTATCGGCCGGAGCATCGGCGGGCCCGGGGATCGGCGGCGGCAATTGCGCGGTCAGCAGGCGCAGCATCAGCGCGGTCATCGCCGGCAGGCGCGCGGGCGTCTGTCGGATCGGATCCAGCAGATCGGCCGTCGCGCTGCCCTGCCACAGATCGGCGGGCAGACCCGCGCGGCGCGGCGATTGCGTGCCCGCCGCATCCGGATCGCCATGGCCAAGCCGCGTCACCTGAACCTGCCCGACCGAGCCGGAAGGGGCCACCGGGCGCGGATTTCCGGCCGCGCCTTCCACACCGGGCGGCGGTTTCTGCCCCGGCCGCCAGGACGAACTTTCGCGCGGCGGCGCCTTCAGGCTGCCCGACAGCCAGTCGCTTGCCGACAGGGGCTGTTGCTGGGCGGCGGCAGGCAGGCCCAGCATCAGCGCCAGGGTCGCGCCGCGCATCAGGCGAAAGGAAAGGTCTCTAGTCACCGGAACCGCCCATGGTCGGGATCGGTTTGCGGACTTCCTGTCGGTCGGCCTGCATGTCGCCGAAATAGGCGTAACCGACCAGCCCGAACAGAGCCGCCAGAATCAGCACCACCAGAACCTTGATCAACCGCATCGAATCTTGCCTCGCTCGCCGTGAAATTTCGTGTCTTTCGGCCGGTCTTTCGCCCGCTCGGCCTGAATATATATGGCAATTTCCGAAAGATCACGCCATTCAGTCAGCCCAGAACAGGGGAGACGGGAATGGCGCAGCGTCTGGGTCGGCATATTCTGCTGATCGGCATGATGGGGGCGGGCAAAACCGCCGTGGGCCATGAA
Organism: Paracoccus sp. L-17; assembly: GCF_056857655.1. Lineage (NCBI taxonomy): Bacteria > Pseudomonadati > Pseudomonadota > Alphaproteobacteria > Rhodobacterales > Paracoccaceae > Paracoccus > Paracoccus sp. L-17. Next base: position 209,367 of record NZ_JBSXNM010000046.1, on the reverse strand, counting down.
CTGGCCCGCCGTCTGCGCGTGCCCTTCACCGATTCCGATACCGAGATCGAGGCCGCCGCGGCGATGACCATCTCGGAAATCTTCGCCCGCGACGGCGAGGCCTTCTTCCGCGACCGCGAATCACAGGTCATCGCGCGAATCCTGGGTCAGGGACCGGGCGTGATCTCGACCGGGGGCGGGGCCTGGATGCAGGCGCGCAATCGCGAGATGATCCGCCGGCGGGCCATGTCGGTCTGGCTGAATTGCGATCTGGAGATCCTGTGGCATCGGGTGCGGCAACGCGCGACCCGGCCGTTGTTGCAGACCGCCGATCCCAAGGGCACGCTGGAGCATCTGCTGGCGCAGCGCGCACCGGTCTATGCGATGGCGGACCTGGACTTTCGGGTCCGCTCGGGCGACAGCATCGAACAATCCGCGACCCGGCTGTTGCAGGCGATCCGCCACGCCGATGCCGACCTTTTGCAGGAGACGAAATGACTGTCGCCGAAGACCCTGTTGCCGTTCATGTGCCGCTGGGCGCGCGTGCCTACGAGGTGCGCATCGGTGCGGGTCTGATCAGACGCGCGGGGGCCGAGATCGCGCCGCTGCTGATCCGCCCGCGTCTGGCCGTCGTCACCGACGAAAATGTCGCGCGACTGCACCTGGCGACGTTTCGCGACGCGCTCTCGGCGGCGGGCATCGCCTGCGAGGCGCTGGTGCTGCCGGCGGGCGAGGGCACCAAAAGCTGGCCGCACCTGACCCGCGTGGTGGAATGGCTGCTGGAAAACCGGATCGAACGACGCGATATGGTGGTCGCGTTCGGCGGCGGCGTGATCGGCGATCTGGTGGGTTTCGCGGCCGCGATCCTTCGGCGCGGAGTGCGCTTCGTCCAGGTCCCGACGTCGTTGCTGGCGCAGGTCGACAGCAGTGTCGGCGGCAAGACCGGTATCAACTCCGCCCATGGCAAGAACCTGATCGGCGCCTTCCACCAGCCGGCGCTGGTCTTGGCCGATATCGCGCTGCTGGACAGCCTGGAGACGCGCGATTTTCTGGCCGGCTATGGCGAGGTGGCGAAATACGGGCTGCTGGGGGACGCGGATTTCTTCGCCTGGCTCGAAAAGAATGCGTCGCGGCTGCGATCCGATCCGGCGGCACGGCAACACGCGGTGGCCCATTCGGTGGCGATGAAGGCCGCCATCGTCAGCCGCGACGAGACCGAGCAGGGTGAGCGCGCGCTTTTGAACCTGGGCCACACCTTCGGACACGCGCTGGAAGCCGCGACCGGATATTCCGGCCGGTTGCTGCATGGCGAGGGGGTGGCGATCGGCTGCGCGTTGGCCTTCGATCTGTCGGCGCGGATGGGGCTGTGCAGCCAGGAGGCGCCATCGCGGGTGGCCCAGCATCTGCGGCAGATGGGGATGCCCGCGCGCCTGTCGGACATTCCGGGCGATCTGCCCGATGATGCGGCGCTGGTCGCGCTGATGGGGCAGGACAAGAAGGTGCTGGACGGGCGGCTTCGCTTTGTCCTGGCCCGCGATATCGGCGCGGCTTTCGTCTGCGACCAGGTTCCGGGCGATCTGCTGCGCCAATTGTTGCGCGAATCCCGCGACGGGTAGTGGGGGCGCCGGTCCCGACGGCGAAACGGCGGGCACGGTCGGCAAGCCGGGGGGCGAAGCCGCGCCAGCCTGCGCCGGGACGCGGCGTCAGACGACTTCGCGGCCCGCCAGGATCGCCCGCACCATGTCATCGGCAAGATCGGTCGTGGTGCGATCCTCGGCCTCGGCGCGTTGCAGCAGCGTCTGCATCCGCCCGGCGATGGCCTCAAGGCGGGACTGCCGCCAGGCGTCGTCCTGTCCGTGGATTTCGCTGGCGACGCTGATGATCCCGCCGGCATTGACGACGTAGTCGGGCAGATAGACGACGCCGCGCCGGTGCAGTCGGGCCGCGATGCCGGGCGTCGCAAGCTGGTTGTTGGCCGCGCCGCAGATCAGCCGCGCTTGCAGCCTGTCGGCGGCATCCGGCGTCAGCACGCCGCCCAGGGCGCAGGGCGCAAGGATCTCGGCCGGCTGATCGAAGACCGCGCCCGCCGCGCAGATCCGGGCCCCCAGCCGCTTGCCGGCATCGGCCAGCGCCGGTGCGTGGATGTCGGTGACGATCAGGTCCGCGCCTGCCCGATGCAGTTTTTCGGCCAGAGACAGCCCGACATGACCCAGCCCCTGGACCAGCACCCGGCGCCCGGCCAGATCGTCGCTGCCAAAGACGTGCCGCGCGCCGACCCGAAGACAGCGGAACACACCCTCGGCTGTCCAGGGCGAGGGATCGCCCGAGCCCTGCGACAATCCGACGGCATAGCGCGTCTCTTGCGCGGCCAGGGCCATGTCGTCGGGCGACACGCCGACGTCTTCTGCGGTATAGTAGAGGCCGCCCAGGGTCTCGACCGCGCGGCCGAAGGCACGCATCATCGCAGGTGACTTGTCGCGTCGCGCGTCGCCGATGATGACCGCCTTGCCGCCGCCCAGCCCCAGCCCGGCCATCGCGTTCTTCGATGTCATCCCGGCCGCGAGCCGCGTCACATCAGCGATCGCCTCGGCATCACTGGCATAGGGCCACATCCGGCAGCCTCCGGCCGCGGGGCCCAGCACCGTCGAATGAAGACAGATCAGCGCCCGCAGACCGGCCTCGGGCGCCTCGGCCAGGACCAGCCTCTCGAAGCCCCGGGGCGGGTCCAGATCCCGTGTCGTGACATCCATGTTCGGTTCCTCCCATCTCGCGCGATCCCGGATGACGGATCGACATGGACGGTCAGAAACGCCGCGAAAGACGGTATTGCAAGCCAGGGATCATCTGCAAAGATCGTGGCCGGAACGCGCAATTTGCAAAAGGCCGGATTGGCGAGCCGCGCAACCTTCGCGCCGGCGGCCGGACATGACAACGGTCGGCCCGAAGGGACCGCCCGGCCGATTCGCCCTGTTCCGGTCTCAGAACGGGATTTCGTCGTCGTAGTCGCTGCGCCCGCCGCCGGCCGAAGGGGCGCTGTCGCCGCCGCCGCCCGAATAGCCGCCGCCGCGACCTTCGTCATAGCCGCCGCCGCCCGCGCCGCCGCCTTCGCCGCGTCCATCCAGCATCTGCAAGGTGCCGTTGAACCCGCGCAGGACGATTTCGGTCGTGTAGCGGTCCTGCCCGGACTGGTCCTGCCATTTGCGGGTTTCCAGCTGGCCCTCGATATAGACCTTGCTGCCCTTCTTCAGGAACCGCTCGACCACGCCGACCAGCCCTTCGGACATGATCGCGACCGAATGCCATTCGGTCTTTTCCCGGCGCTCGCCGCTGTTGCGGTCCTTCCATTGTTCCGAGGTGGCGATGCGGAGGTTCGCCACCTTGCCGCCGTTCTGGAAGGTGCGGATCTCGGGATCGCGGCCCAGATTGCCGATCAGGATGACCTTGTTGACGCTGCCTGCCATGACGCGGATTCCCTGCTTTCGTGTCGCTTCGACATCGGTCTATCCAGCCCGCGGCCTCAGTGCAATCGGCGAGTTCCCGCCGACCGCGTTCGGGCCCGGAACCGTCGGGGTGCCGCGGCTGGCGGAAAGGGCGGTTTGCTGTATAGTCGCCGGAAAAGCCAAGAACATGAACGAGGGCGAAGGCATGAGGATCATCTCAAGCATGAAGGCGGGGCTGTGCGCGCTGCTGATGACGGCGCTCGCGGTTCCGGTTTCGGCCGAGGGCCTGCGCCTGTCGGGCAGTTCCTCGAAGTCGCGGGCCGAACAATTCGCGCGCCAGACGCGGCTGATGGATTCGCGACTGGCCGGTCAGTATCAGGAATCGGCGCGGCTTCAGCCCGGCGGCAAGGATCGCGGTATCGCCGACATCCAGTTGTCCAACCGTATCCCGGCCTATCGTGGCAGAAGCAGCGACTATATCCCCCATGCCCGCGCGGCGGCCCGCAAATATGGTGTGCCCGAGGATCTTTTCCTGCGTCTCGTGCAGCAGGAATCGGGCTGGAACCCGCGCGCCCGCTCGCGCAAGGGGGCGACCGGGTTGGCGCAGCTGATGCCCGGCACGGCGGCCAAACTGGGGGTGAATCCGCTTGATCCGGTGCAGAATCTGCAAGGCGGGGCACGCTATCTGCGCATGATGTACAACCAGTTCGGCAATTGGCGGCTGGCGCTTGCGGCCTATAATGCCGGGCCGGCGGCGGTGGCGAAGTATAACGGCGTGCCGCCCTATCGCGAGACGATGAATTACGTCCGCGTCATCGCGGGAAGCTGATCACCGCCGGGGATCGGGTCCGCATTTCGACGGAGCGGCCCCCATGCGCAGCAGCACCGAGCGCGGAATCCGGTATTGCCGCGCGACCGAGGGCCAGTCGCGCAGGCCCGCCATTTCGCGCGTGACCATGAATTCCCACGCGGCGCGGGCCGCGGGCTCGATCAGGTTTTCCCGGCCTGCATCGTCGCAGTCTTCCAGCGCCGCCAGCGCGCGCTCGAGCCGTCTGCCCGCCATGCCCAGGGACGAGGCGCGTTCGGCCCGAAATTCGTCCTCGATCAGGCTTTGCTGATCGCGGCCGCGGGCGCTGGCCCAGTCGAGGCGGAGGAAAAGGTCCGACATGGATTTCGTTCCCGGAACTGCCGCCATCCAGCCTAGCGCGCTGCGGCCCAGGTGCAAGGGGGCCGGTCCGGTTTGCTCAGACTTCCTCGATCCGCAGTTCCACGGGGTCGCTGACAAGCACGCCGGTGCGCGGCAGTGCTTCGATCGCGTAGTCGATGGCCTCGGGCGTCGTCTTGTGGGTTACGACCAGCACCGGCACGCTGCTGTCGCTGTGCTGGCCGTATTGACGCATCCGGTCGATCGAGATTCCGGCATCGCCGAGAACCGTCGCCACCTTGGCCAGCGCGCCGGGCTTGTCCTGCAATTCCAGCCGCATGTAATAGGCCGCGGGCACCGCCGTGCGGGCGGGCTTGGCCCGTTGCAGCGCGGCGGCGGGCTGGCCGAAGACCGGCATCCGGACACCGCGCGCGATCTCGACCACGTCGGACAGGACCGCGCTGGCGGTCGGGCCTTCGCCGGCACCGGCGCCGCGCAGAACGATCTGGCCGACGCTGTCGCCCTCGACCACGACCATGTTGGTGCCGCCCATCAACTGGCCCAGCGGGCTTTCCGCCGGCACCAGGCAGGGCGCCATGCGCTGTTCCAGGCCGCGCGGCGTCATCTGCGCCACGCCCAGCAGCTTGATGCGATAGCCCATGTCGGCCGCGCGGCGGATGTCGTCGATGCTGACGCGCTCGATTCCCTCGATCTCGACGGCGCCGAAATCGATCCGGGTGCCGAAAGCGATCGAGGACAGGATGGCCAGCTTGTGGCTGGCGTCGATGCCGCCCACGTCCAGCGTCGGATCGGCCTCCAGATAGCCCAGTTGCCGGGCCTCTTCGAAGACCGCCTCGTAGGGCAGGCCCGCGCTTTCCATCCGGGTCAGGATGTAGTTGCAGGTGCCGTTCATGACGCCCATCACCCGGCGCAGTTCGTTGCCGGCCAGCGATTCCGTCACCGCCTTGATGACCGGAATGCCGCCCGCGACCGCCGCCTCGAAGCGGATCACCCGACCCAGGCTTTCGGCCAGTTCCGCCAGCGCCTGCCCGTGGACGGCCAGCAGCGCCTTGTTGGCGGTGACGACATCCTTGCCCGCGCGCAGCGCCGCCTCGATGCTGTCTCTGGCGACGCCATTCTCGCCACCGACCAGTTCGACATAAACGTCCACGTCATCGGCGGTCGCGACGGCATTGGGGTCGTCCTCCCAGCGATAGGCCGACAGATCGGCGTCGCGGTTCTTCATCCGGTCGCGCGCGCTGACCGCGGTGATCGTCACCGCCCGGCCGGTCCGGCGGCCCAGCAGTTCGGCATGTTTCTGCACGATCTTGACGACACCGATCCCGACGGTGCCCAGCCCGGCAATGCCCAGGCGCAGGGGGGACGACATGGAAGCCTCTTGTTGTCGCGATTTCGCGGCGTGTTAGCGCGGCAGGGGCGGCGTTGCAACGCGGGAAAGCCGTTATCACCGCACGCCGGCCGGCGTGGATCGCGACAGGGCCTCAATCCTCGTCCCGATGGCCGGCCCATTCGCCGTCGATTCCGGTCGCGCGCATGATCGACACGATCCGCCGCGCGGCCTGCAGCGTCGCGGCATGGATGTCGCGGACATCCTGCGGATTCATGTCGTCCGGATAGCGTTCGCCGCGCGTGTTGATGAAGGTGGGATGCCAGTAGCCCGGCCGATCGCCGGGCCGCCAGGAGGCATGGCACAGCAGGTTCCGCCGCAGCCGAAGCTCGCTCAGCGTCCCGGCCAGCGCCTGCCTGTCCTCGATCCCGGCGCGGTTCGTCGCGGCGACGAAACTGTCGATCAGCGTGCCCAGCGAATCGTCGGCGATCTCTTCCATCCGCCGCAGCCATTTCTCCAGCGCGCTTTCGGTCGCATCCTCGCCCAGTCCCTGGCGTGTCAACGAGAAGATCGCCCGTTTCAGCGCCTCTTCCAGAAAGCCGAAGCCCGAGACGGCGTGGCCGATGGCCAGGGCCATCTCGTCGGATAATCGATCGGGCGCGCGGGGCAGGCTCATGCGCCCGTTCTAGCGGGGCCGGCGGGGGCTGTCTGCCCCCTCCCTGCGGCGGAAAGAAAGCCTGCCGTGGCGCCGCCGGCAGCGGCGGGGGCGGGCGGTTCTTGGGCCGCCGGCCGTCGCGGGGCGCATTCAGGCGGCACGGGCCGCGCGGATCAGGCGCAGGATATCGGCGGCGGCGGCGGGGATGTTGGTGCCGGGACCGAAGATCGCCTTGACCCCGGCATTCTTCAGGAAATCGTAATCCTGCTGCGGGATGACCCCGCCGCAGACCACCAGGATATCGCCCGCGCCCTGTGCCTTCAGCGCCTCGATCAGTCTGGGTGCCAGCGTCTTGTGGCCCGCGGCCTGGGATGAAATGCCCACCACGTGCACGTCATTGTCCACTGCGTCCTGGGCCGCCTCTTCCGGGGTCTGGAACAGGGGGCCGACATCGACATCGAAGCCGATATCAGCGAAGGCGGTGGCGATCACCTTGGCGCCACGGTCATGTCCGTCCTGACCCATCTTGACGACCAGCATGCGCGGGCGCCGGCCCTCTTGTTCGGCGAAGGTTTCCACGTCTTGCTGGATCGCGGCGAAACCTTCGTCACCCTCGTAGGCCGCGCCATAGACCCCGGCCAGCATCTTCACCTCGGCGCGATGGCGCCCGAATTCCTTTTCCATGGCCATGCTGATTTCCCCCACCGTGGCTCTGGCGCGGGCGGCCTCGATGGCGGCCGCCAGCAGATTGCCGCTGCCGGCCGCGCGACGCGTCACCTCGGCCAGCGCCGCGTCGCAGGCCGCCTGATCGCGGCTGGCGCGGATCCGTTCCAGCCGCGCGATCTGGCTGTCGCGGACCTTCACGTTGTCCACATCCAGAATCTCGATCGGATCCTCGCGATCCTTGCGGTATTTGTTCACACCCACGATCACGTCCTCGCCCCGGTCGATCAGCGCCTGACGCCGGGCGGCGGTTTCCTCGATCCGCAGCTTGGGCATGCCGGATGCGACGGCCCTGGTCATGCCGCCCATTTCCTCGACCTCCTCGATCAGCGCCCAGGCCTTTCGGGCCAGTTCCGCAGTGAGGCTTTCGACATAGTAGCTGCCGGCCAGCGGATCGACGACATGGGTGATGCCGGTTTCCTCCTGCAGGACAAGCTGCGTGTTCCGCGCGATCCGGGCGCTGAAATCGGTGGGCAGGGCGATGGCCTCGTCCAGCGCGTTGGTATGCAGCGACTGCGTGCCGCCCAACGCCGCCGACATTGCCTCATAGGCCGTGCGGACCACGTTGTTGTAGGGATCCTGTTCCTGAAGGCTGACGCCCGAAGTCTGGCAATGCGTGCGCAGCATCAGGCTGCTGTCCTTCTTCGCCCCGAATTCCGACATGATACGATGCCACAGCAGACGCGCGGCGCGCAGCTTGGCGATCTCCATGAAGAAGTTCATTCCGATGGCGAAGAAGAAGGACAGCCGGCCGGCGAACTTGTCGACATCCATCCCGGCCGACAGGGCCGCGCGGACGTATTCGCGCCCGTCGGCCAGCGTATAGGCCAGTTCCTGCACCAGGTTCGCGCCGGCCTCTTGCATGTGATAGCCGGAAATCGAGATGCTGTTGAAGCGCGGCATTTCGTCTGCGGTATATTCGATGATGTCCGCGATGATCCGCATCGAGGGTTCGGGCGGATAGATATAGGTGTTCCGCACCATGAATTCCTTCAGGATGTCGTTCTGGATGGTGCCGGACAGCGCGGATTTGTCATGGCCCTGTTCCTCGCCCGCGACGATGAAGCTGGCCAGGATCGGGATCACCGCGCCGTTCATCGTCATCGACACGCTGACCTGATCCAGCGGGATGCCATCGAACAGGATCTTCATGTCCTCGACCGAATCGATGGCCACGCCCGCCTTGCCGACATCGCCCTCGACGCGGGGATGGTCGCTGTCATAGCCGCGGTGGGTGGCCAGATCGAAGGCGACCGATACGCCCTGCTGGCCAGCCGCCAGATTGCGGCGATAGAAGGCGTTCGATTCCTCGGCCGTGGAAAAGCCCGCATATTGCCGGATCGTCCAGGGCCGTCCCGCATACATCGTCGCACGCGGGCCGCGGGTGAAGGGCGCGATCCCCGGCAGGCTGCCCATATGCGGCAAATTCGCCGTATCGGCCTGGGTATAAAGCGGCTTGACCGGAATTCCCTCCAGCGTGTCCCAGACCAGTTCGTCGGGGTCGCGGCCCTTCAATTCCTTCTCGGCCAGCCTGCGCCAGGCTTCCAGCGTCGGTTTTGTCATGATGCGTCCTTTCCCCGGCCGGGTCCGTGCTTATATTCAGCACAGGACGAGGTGCCGATGAAGTTGAAATTCCTGATCTTTGCGACCCTGCTGGCGGCGATGGGCCCGGCGCGCGAAGCGCCGCCCCAGGCGGTGCCGCAGCCGGATCCGCCCGCGCCGATGAGTCCCGAAGAGATGCCGGACAGCGCGCCGGCCCCGGCAGCGGCGGCCGAGCTGATCGAACGCGACGCGGCCCAGGTCTCGCCGGGGGATTTCCGGTGGAAATCGCGCCCGGTCGTGATCTTTGCCGACACGGCCGAGGATCCGGCCTTTCGCGAGCAGATACAAGCCCTGCGCCGCCGGCCGGGGATGCTGCTGGACCGCGACGTGATCGTCGTGACCGATACCGATCCGGGTGCCAACGGAGAATGGCGCCGGCTGCTGCGTCCGCGCGGCTTCTCGCTGGTGGTGATGGACAAGGACGGACAGGTCAAGCTGCGCAAGCCCTTTCCCTGGGACGTGCGCGAAATCAGCCGCGCCATCGACAAGTTCCCCTTGCGTCTGCAGGAAATCGGCCGGACGGGCATGTCGCCCTGATTGCAATCGCGCCCGGAACGCCCCATATTGAGACGGCAAAGGGAGACGATGATGGCTGATCCGAAACGCATCCGCACCAGGCGTCCGGCCGCCGCGCCGGCCGAGCCACGCGACACCCCGTCCCGCCCGATCCGACCCCGTGTCATGGACAAGGATCTGCGGGCGGCCCGTTCCGCACTGATCGAGGAAGCCGAACGGATCATGGGCGTCGCCCCGATTCTTGGCCGGACCGGACCGCGTCCGGGTTACTGACGGCTGCGGGCATGTCGCCGCGCCCGGTTCCGTCAACGTCCTTGGCGATCGCGATCATCGCGTCCTCGCCCAGGTCCAGCGCCTCCAGCCTGAAATTGATATAATCACGATACAGATCCGCCGCGCGTTCGGGCCCGATCAGGTCCACGTCCAGCACCCGCAGATCGTCGATGGCCGCGCCGATCACGTCCAGTTGCCGGTAATACAGCACGATCGGGTCGATCGTGTCGCGCGGCAGGACGTGAATTTCGGCGATGATGGCACGGAAGATGGCGTCGTTCGATTCGGTCGGGATGGTCGGAAAAAAACCGGGATTGTCCTCGATCCGCCGGGCGATGGTTTCGCCGTAGGTTTCCAGATCCTCGCGCCGCAAGGCCGCCACATTCGCCCGGATCTCGGCGAACAGCGCGCGTTGGACATCGCGGACGCGGTTTTCACGCAGCTTGGCATCGCGCCTGCGGTTCTGAAGCGCCACGACCCACCAGCCGATGGCCAGAAACAGCCCGGCGATGACCGCCTGCTGCCCCTGCGGACTGAGATAGGGATCCAGCGGCGGTATCGGCGTCATCGGAAGGAACCGGCTTGCGCCGCCGGGCGTAGGGTTGAGGCAAAGGAGAAAGCGATGACCCGCACCCTGCCGATAAGTGCCCTGGCGCTGGCATTCTGGCCGGTTCTTGCCCCTGCCGGTTCCGGGCAGGGCGGGACGACGCCGCAGCCGATCCGCGCCGATACGCTGGAACGTCTGCGCTGGCAGGCCCGCCCGGTGGTGATCCTGGCCGAGGGCGCGCCCCTGGCGGCGCAGGTTCTGGCCCTGACATCCGAACCCGCGGCATTGGCCGAACGCGACATCGTGCTGCTGATCGAGGGGCCGGGGGCCGGCCCCCTCCGCGACCAGGCGGGCAGCGGCTTTGCGGTGCTGCTGATCGGCAAGGATGGCGGGGTCAAGCGGATCTGGCACGAACCCGTCGATCCCGAAGATATTTTCGCGCTGATCGACGCCATGCCCATGCGCCGACGCGAGGCTGGCCAGGACGGCTGAACCGGGATCGGCACGGGGGCGGGCCGGCCGATCATTCGAATTCCATGATCACGTCATCGACCTTCAGGCTCTGGCCCGCCTCGGCGCTGACGGATTTCACCACACCCTTCCTTTCGGCACGGAGGATGTTTTCCATCTTCATCGCCTCGACCGTGGCCAGCGCCTGACCCTCCTGCACCTCGTCACCCGCAGCGACGTTGATCTTCACGACCAGCCCCGGCATCGGGCAAAGCAGCAGTTTCGAGGTGTCGGGCGCGATTTTCTCGGGCATCAGCCGGACCAGTTCGGCGGCGCGCGGGCGGCGGACATGCACGCGCAGCTCGGCACCGCGCAGACGCAGGCGGAACCCTGCCGGGATCCTGTCCGCCTTCATGACCAGCGGCCGGCCGTTGACCGAAAGTCGCGCCAGCGACCGGCCGGGCCTCCAATCGCTTTCGACGCGCAGATCGTGGCCGTCGATGGTCACGGTCGCCCCCTCGCGATCGGCCCTGATCCTGACCGGGATTTCGCGTCCGGCGACGAAGATCACCCAGTTCTCGCCGACATGGCGTTCGTGGTTGTCCAGCCGCCCGCTGATCCGCGCGCGCCTGATTTCGGCCATGCGGTGCATGGCGGCAGCGGCGGCGGCGACGCGGGCTATCTCGGTATCGGGCAGGGATGCGCCTTCGAACCCGGCCGGATATTCCTCGGCGATGAAAGCCGTTGTCATTTCTCCTGCGACGAATTTCGGGTGATCCATGACCGCCGACAGGAAGGGCAGGTTGTGGCCGATCCCCTCGACCTCGAATTCGTCCAGCGCGATCCGCATCGCCTTGATCGCGTCGCCGCGCGTCGGCGCCCAGGTGCAGAGCTTGGCGATCATCGGGTCATAGAACATGCTGATCTCGCCGCCCTCGTAGACGCCGGTATCGTTCCTGACGGCGGTGGGGCTGTCGCCGCCCTCGTTGTCATTGACCCAGTTGCCGCTGTCCTTCAGCGGACCCGCCGCGATCTCGGATGGCGGGCGATAACGGGTCAGGCGACCGATCGAGGGCAGAAAGCCGCGATAGGGATCCTCGGCATAGAGCCTGCTTTCCATGGCCCAGCCGGTGATCTTCAGATCGGATTGCGCGAAGGGCAGGGGCTGACCGTCGGCCACGCGGATCATCTGTTCGACCAGATCGACGCCGGTGATCAGTTCGGTCACCGGATGTTCGACCTGCAATCGGGTGTTCATTTCGAGGAAATAGAAGTTCCGCTCGCCATCGACGATGAATTCGACGGTGCCCGCGCTGGTATAGCCCACCGCCCTGGCCAGCGCGACGGCCTGTTCGCCCATCGCGCGGCGCGTCGCCTCGTCCAGAAACGGCGAGGGGGCCTCTTCGATGACCTTCTGGTTGCGGCGCTGGATCGAACATTCGCGTTCATGCAGATAGACCGCGTTGCCGTGCTGGTCGGCCAGAACCTGGATCTCGATATGGCGCGGCTGGGTGACGAATTTCTCGATGAAGATGCGGTCGTCGCCGAAGCTGCTGGCGGCCTCGTTCTTCGAGGACTGGAAACCCTCGCGCGCCTCGTCGTCGGTCCAGGCGATGCGCATTCCCTTGCCGCCGCCGCCCGCGCTGGCCTTGATCATCACCGGGTATCCGATCTCGCCCGAGATCCTGACCGCTTCGTCGGCATCCGCGATCAGGCCCATGTAGCCCGGCACCGTGCTGACACCTGCCTCCTGCGCCAGCTTCTTCGAGGTGATCTTGTCGCCCATCGCCTCGATCGCCGTGGCGGGCGGACCGATGAAGGCAATACCCGCCTGATCCAGCGCCTCGGCAAACCTGCGGTTCTCGGACAGGAAGCCATAGCCGGGATGAACGGCCTCGGCGCCGGTCTCGCGGATCGCCTGCAGGATCCTGTCGATCACGATATAGGACTGGTTCGCGGGAGCGGGGCCGATATGGACGGCCTCGTCGGCCATCTTCACATGCAGCGCGTTGCGATCCGCGTCCGAATAGACCGCGACGGTCGCGATCCCCATCTTGCGGGCCGTCTTGATGATGCGGCAGGCGATCTCGCCGCGATTGGCGATCAGGATTTTCTTGAACATGGGCGCTCCGGGACGGCAGGCATGAAAAGACCGCCCGCGACGGACAGGTCGCGGACGGTCGAACAGGGCCAGACGCGCGGCGTGCGCGCGGTGGTCAGAGAGTTACTGGCACAGGCGGACGTCGTCGCACAATGCGCCGGCAGCTCCGCCGATCGCGGCGCCCTTGATGGCGTTCTTGCCGCCGACGCTGGCAGCGGTCGCGCCGACGCCTGCGCCGATGATCGCGCGATCCATGTCGGTCGGGTTGATTCCCTGCGTGCAGCCCGCCAGCGCGGTTGTGCCGACCAGGGCCGTAAGAGCGAGAAATTTCGGCATGTCAGATATCCTGTCGTTTCTTTGGCGCAAATCCAACGTGACCTGCGCCGGATCGGTTCATCATATCTGCGTGTATCAGTAGCGTCGCTGGCAGACGCCCGCGTCGTCGCACAGAGCACCCGCGCCCGCGCCGATCGCGGCGCCGGTGGCGATATCCTCGTCCAGCGCCTTGGCGATGACCGCACCCGCAACGGCGCCCCCTGCCGCGCGCTGCGCATCCGGCGACAGGCCAGTCGCGGTGCCGTAGCCCTGCTGGCAGGCTGCAAGAACAAAAAGGAGAAGAAGCGAACCGCCCGTAAGGCGGGCAAAACGTTTGGATTGCATGGTAACTTGCCTGTTTCTGTGACTCGGGTTCGAGCCGGGTTTCGGTCGTGCGAGGCTACTATGGCACAGTGCGCCGATCTGTCAAATTGACATGGGCGTGACGGTAAAATGGCAAGCAGCTTATCGCCCATCATTCCTCGTCCCCGTCATCCATGTCGTCCGCGTTCCAGCCGGGCGCGGCAAGGGCGTCGGGCGCGAAGATCTCGGGGAACGCGGCTTCGGCGGCTACCATGTCCACCTGCAGCAACTGGCCGTAATCGGCCGGGTCGAAATCGCCTACCGCCTTGACCTCGCGCCCGATCAGCCAGCCCAGGCGTCCCGCGTCCAGATTTCCGCGTTCGAAGGGTTCGGAGCCGAAATGCCGGATCAGAGCCGCCAGAAAGCCCGCATCGGCGCGCCGGTCGGCGGCCTTGCGATCGCGGAATCGCTCGCGCCGGGTGATCGGCGTCGCGCCCTGCCTGCGGTTCTCGCGGCGAATGGTGAACTGGAAATCGGTGCCCGGCAGACGGCCTGGAAAACCGCGATGTTTCAGCATGTTCCGCGCCTCCGCAAGGCTTGGGGCGCGACCGCGCGCGGGCAGCGGGGCCGCCCGCGCAGGGCTGTGTCAGTTTTCGTACTGGCCCTGGAAATCGGGCTGAGGTGTGACCGCGCCGTCCATCGGAGTATAGACGTTGATTTCGGGCTCCCGACGCTGGCAGGCCGCGAGGGCCGAGACCAGAACCAGGCCGAGAATGATCTTTTTCGACATATCATCTTGCTCCTGTGATGCGGGCGCGGCTGCGCCCGGCTGCCCGGGAGCGCACCTTGACGGGTCTCCCCGCAGCCGATGATAGCCGCCATGAACGCGGCCAGACAGCGGGGCTGTCGCGGGCTGGGCGGATAGCCGCCGGGCCGGGGCCGGCCCGCATCATTCAGGCGCATGGGCATCATGAGCAAATTCCGAAACCTACAGGGGAATGTTGTCGTGTTTCTTCCACGGATTCGACAGGTTCTTGCCGCGCAGGCTGGCAAAGGCCCGGGCCACGCGCCGCCGGGTCGAGCGTGGCTGGATCACGTCATCGACGAAGCCTTTCTCGGCCGCGACGAAGGGATTGGCGAAACGGTCCTCGTAATCCCTGGTCCGGGCCGCGATCTTGTCGGCGTCGCCCAGTTCGCTGCGATACAGGATCTCGACCGCGCCCTTGGCGCCCATCACCGCGATTTCCGCCGTGGGCCAGGCATAGTTGAAATCGCCGCGCAGATGTTTCGAGGCCATCACGTCATAGGCCCCGCCATAGGCCTTGCGCGTGATCACCGTGACCTTCGGCACCGTCGCCTCGCCATAGGCGAACAGCAGCTTCGCGCCGTGCTTGATGACGCCGCCATATTCCTGGCCCGTGCCCGGCAGGAAGCCCGGCACGTCGACGAAGGTCAGGATCGGGATCTCGAACGCATCGCAGAAGCGCACGAAACGGGCGGCCTTGCGGCTGCTGTCGATGTCCAGACAGCCGGCCAGAACCATCGGCTGGTTGGCGACGACGCCGATGGTGCGGCCCTCGATCCGCACGAACCCGGTGATGATGTTGCCGGCGAAATCCTTCTGGATTTCGTAGAAATCGCCCTCGTCGGCGATTTTCACGATCAGTTCCTTCATGTCGTAGGGCTGGTTCGGATTGTCGGGAACCAGCGTGTCCAGGCTGTCCTCGATCCGGTCGGGATCGTCGTAAAAGGGTCGGACCGGGGCCTTGTCGCGGTTGTTCAGCGGCAGGAAATCGAACAGGCGGCGGATTTCCGACAGCGCCTCGACATCATCCTCGAACGCGCCATCCGCGACGGAGGATTTTCGCGTATGCGTGCTGGCTCCGCCAAGCTGTTCGGCGGTCACGACCTCGTTCGTCACGGTCTTGACCACATCGGGCCCGGTCACGAACATGTAGCTGGTATCCTTCACCATGAAGATGAAGTCGGTCATCGCGGGGCTGTAGACCGCGCCGCCGGCGCAGGGCCCCATGATGACGCTGATCTGCGGGATCACGCCCGAGGCCATGATGTTGCGCTGGAACACGTCGGCATAGCCCGCCAGGCTGGCGACGCCTTCCTGGATGCGCGCGCCGCCGCTGTCGTTCAGCCCGATCACCGGCGCGCCATTCTGCATCGCCATGTCCATGATCTTGCAGATCTTGCGGGCATGGGTTTCCGACAGCGAGCCGCCGAAGACGGTGAAATCCTGCGAAAAGACATAGACCATGCGGCCATTGATCGTGCCCCAGCCGGTCACGACGCCGTCGCCATAGGGGCGATCGTCCTGCATCCCGAAATCGGTGCTGCGATGGGCGACGAACATGTCGAATTCCTCGAAGCTGCCCTCATCCACCAGCAATTCGATCCGCTCGCGGGCGGTCAGCTTGCCGCGCTTGTGCTGCGCATCGATGCGCCGCTGCCCGCCGCCCAGTCGCGCCTCGCTGCGGCGGCGTTCCAGTTCCTGCAAGATGTCCTTCATCGCGCGGCCCCTTCCGGTTCGGTGGCGGAACGCTAGCGCGCCCGGCCGGAGCATAAAAGAAGTTTCGGGAAAATTTGCAAACCACACCAGCGCGCCGCTACGGAAAATGCAAATCTGCAAATGCCGCCGATCACGGACGGCCTTGACGCGGCGCGAGGCTTGGAGGAAAGCGGGATCATGGGTTTGCAGATCGATCTTGCGGCCATCGTGGCCAACTGGACGGCGCTGGCCGGCAAGGCGCCGGGTGCGCGCGCCTCGGCCGTGGTCAAGGCCGATGCCTACGGGCTGGGCGCGGGACGGGTGGTGCCTGCGCTTCATGCTGCGGGCTGTCGCGACTTCTTCGTGGCCCTGGCGTCCGAGGGACGGGCGATCCGGCCGCATCTGCCCCCGGATGCGACGATCAACGTCCTGTCCGGTCACATGGAAGGCGCCGATCTGGACGGGCTGGTTCCGGTGCTGAACAGCGCCGAGCAGTTCTTTCGCGACAGGACCATGCGACCGGGCAAGCCCTTCGCGATCCAGCTGGACAGCGGCATGAACCGGCTGGGCATGGAAGCCGCCGAATGGGCGGCGATCCGGGCCGAGGCGCTGGCCGCCGGGCCCGCCTTCATCATGTCGCATCTGGCCTGCGCCGACGAGCCGGATCATCCCGCCAATGCCGCCCAGCTTGCCGCCTTCCGCGCGATGACCGATGGCTGCGGCGTGCCGCGGTCGCTGGCGGCGACGGGGGGCATCCTGCTGGGGCCGGATTACCATTTCGACCTGATCCGACCCGGTGTCGGCCTGTATGGCGGGATGCCTTTCGCGGAAGCCCGTCAGGTTGCGCGGCTGTCGCTGCGGGTAATCCAGACGCGGCCGGTCGAGGCGGGCGAATATGTGGGCTACGGCGCGACCTGGACCGCCAGCGGCCCGCGCCGGATCGCGACGGTCGATGCCGGCTACGGCGATGGCATCCTGCGGGCGCTGTCGGGCAGCGGGGCAAGCCTCTATGCCGGTGGCGTGGCGTGTCCCATCGTCGGCCGTGTCTCGATGGATCTGATCACGGCCGATGTGACGGCGCTGGCCACGGTGCCCGACGCGCTGGATCTGATCTGCCCCGAACAGACCGTTGACCGGCTTGCGGATTTCGCCGGCACGATCGGATACGAGATCCTGACCGCGCTGCGCCAACGCTATGTCCGGACCTATCTGTGAACCCGGTCCGCTGGATCGGACGGCAGGCCCTGGGCCTGACCCGCGCCATCGGATCGCTGGCTCTGTTCGTCGCGCGCGGCCTGTTCCGCCTGCGCCCCTTCTACGCCCGCCTGTTTGCCGCCCAGATGCTTCAGATCGGCTGGCTGTCGCTGCCGGTCGTGGGCCTGACGGCCCTGTTCACCGGCGCGGCGCTGGCGCTGCAGATCCATTCCGGCGGGGCGCGTTTCCAGGCGGGCGACGTGGTCCCGGCCATCGTTGCCATCGGCATGGTGCGCGAACTTGGCCCCGTCCTGGGCGGGCTGATGGTCGCCGCCCGCGTCGCCAGTTCCATCGCCGCCGAGATCGGCACCATGCGCGTGACCGAGCAGATCGACGCGCTGGTCACGCTGTCCACCGATCCGATCCGCTGGCTGGTGACGCCGCGGCTCTGGGCCGCGATCCTGACCGTTCCGGTTCTGGTGGCGGTGGGCGACAGCATCGGCATCATGGGCGGCTGGCTGGTCGGAACGCAATCGCTGGGCTTCAATTCGACCGCCTATCTGTCCAATAGCTGGGCCTACCTGGAACGCTGGGACGTGCTGTCGGGGCTGATCAAGGGCGCCGCCTTCGGGCTGATCGTGGCGGCCAGCGGCTGCTGGTTCGGAATGCGGTCCGGGCGCGGAGCCGAGGGCGTCGGCCGGGCCACCAAATCCGCCGTCGTCGCCGCTGCCGTCGGCATCCTTGCGGCGAATTTCGCGCTGACGGGGCTGTTTTTCCGATGATCCGGGTCCGCGGACTGACCAAAAGCTTCGGCCCGAAACGGGTGCTGGCCGGAATCGAGATCGGTGTCGAGCGGGGCGAAAGCCTGTGCGTGATCGGCCAGTCTGGAACCGGCAAATCGGTGCTGCTGAAATGCATCCTGGGGCTGGTGGCGCCGGATGCGGGCGCGATCCTGTGGCAGGACCGACCGCTGGATGCCGCCGCGCGGCCCGACTTCATGCGCCATTTCGGGATGCTGTTCCAGGGCGGTGCGCTGTTCGACAGCCTGAATGTCTGGCAGAACGTCGCCTTTCGCCTGCGCCAGCACATGCCCGATGCCAAGGCGCGCGCCATCGCGGTCGAGCGTCTGGGTCGTGTCGGCCTGCCGCCGGAAACCGCCGGGTTGATGCCGGCCGAGTTGTCCGGCGGGATGGCAAGGCGCGTCGGTCTGGCCCGCGCCATCGCGCATGACCCGGCGGTGATCTTCTTCGATGAGCCGACGACGGGACTTGACCCGATCCGCGCGCGCAGCATCAACGCGCTGATCCGCGGCATCGTGCGCGAGACGGGCGCGACCGCGATCACCATCACCCACGACATGGATTCGGTCCGCGCGATCGGCGACCGCGTGGCGCTGTTGCAGGACGGCCGCATCGCCTGGGACGGGCCGGTGGTGCGGATGGATGATGCTGCGCCGCTGGCCGACTTTCTGGGGCATCGACCGGCGGACGGGACGTGAAGCGCCACGGCCTGCGGCGGGTTTCGGCCTTTTCCGGCCGATTCCTTCCCGGCGCCTGCACCGAGGCCGTGAAATCGCCCGGCGACATCTTGTGCGAATCCCCCCGGATCGCCACCATAGGGAAAGATGCCTGAGCAGGAGAGAAATTTGGGTCTGACCCCGACGCCCCCCGTGACGACCGCCGCCCCCGAAACCCTGCTGGAATTCCCCGACAACCGGCTGCTGATCGACCTGTGCGGCGCCAATGACCGGCACCTGGCGCGGATCGAGGAAGCCCTGGGCGTTCACATCCTGCGACGCGGCAATCAGCTTGCGGTGGTCGGCGGCCCCGAGGCACAGGCCGAGACGGCGCAGCTGTTGCGCGGGCTCTATGCCAGGCTGGAACAGGGCAAGCCCGTGGGCCTGCCCGAAATCGAGGCCGCGCTGCGCATGGGCATCGACCAGCCGAGCGAAACCGGCCCGGTCGAACAGATCGAGATGTTCGCCGCCGGCAATTACGAATTGCGCACCCGCAAGAAGTCGGTCGAGCCGCGGACCGATGCGCAAAAGGCCTATGTCCGGTCGCTGTTCGAACACGAACTGGCCTTCGGCATCGGCCCTGCGGGCACCGGCAAGACCTATCTGGCCGTGGCCGTCGGCGTCACCATGCTGATCAACGGCAATGTGGACAAGATCATCCTGTCGCGCCCCGCCGTCGAGGCGGGCGAGCGGCTGGGCTTTCTGCCCGGCGACATGAAGGAGAAGGTCGATCCCTACATGCAGCCGCTCTACGACGCGCTGAACGATTTTCTGCCCGCCAAGCAGATGCAGAAGCTGATCGAGGAAAAGCGCATCGAGATCGCGCCGCTGGCCTTCATGCGCGGCCGCACGCTGGCCAGCGCCTTCGTCGTGCTGGACGAGGCGCAGAATGCCAGCACGATGCAGATGAAGATGTTCCTGACCCGCCTGGGCGAGGGATCGCGCATGGTCATCACCGGTGATCGCACCCAGATCGACCTGCCGCGCGGCACGCAATCGGGGCTGGTCGATGCGGAACGGGTTCTGGACGGCGTGAAGGGGATCAGCTTCAGCTATTTCACCGCCAAGGATGTCGTGCGACATCCGCTTGTCGCGCGGATCATCAACGCCTATGACGCCGAGGACGCGGCAGCCATCGCCCGTGGCGAAACAGAGGAGCCGCGCGGCAGCTATGTGCCCCGACGTGCCATGCGACGAGATGCCTGACGAGATAGCAACCGACTGCGTCATCGAGGATGAGCGATGGGAAGAGGCCGGGCTGGATGACCTGGCCGACCGCGCCGTCGCGGCGACGCTGACCTGGCACGGGATCGGCGGCGAGGTCGTGGTGATGGGGTGCGACGATGACCGCATCGCCGCGCTGAATGCCGATTTCCGGGGCAAGCCGCGCGCCACCAACGTCCTGTCCTGGCCATCTGTCGAACACGCCCCGCACCAACCCGGCGCGCGCCCCGTCCTGCCCGCGGTCGACGAATGGGGCGATATCGCCATCGCCTTCGACACCTGTGCCGCCGAGGCGCGCGCGCAGACCAAGCCGCTGGCCGATCACGTCACCCATCTGCTGGTTCATGCGACGTTGCACCTTCTGGGCTATGATCACCAGAACGATGCCGACGCGGAAACCATGGAAGCGTCCGAACGTTCGATCCTGTCAATTCTGAACATTCCCGATCCTTATCAAGAGAAAGTGTCATGAACTCCGAAACGCGATTATCCGCCCGCCCGCTTGGGGCCGACGCCGCCTCCGAGGCGGATGGCGTCGGCGGCGAGGGGCGCGACCTGCCGCAGTCGCGCGGCTTCTTCGGGCGGTTCTTCGACGCGCTGACGGGATCGGAAGAGGACGAGGCGGGCGATGAAGGCGACCGACCGGTGGCCCAGCCCGCGCCCGGCATGGTCAATCTGCGGCGGATGCGCGTCGATGACGTGGCCATCCCCAAGGCCGAGATCATCGCGGCGCCGCTGAACGTCACGCTGAACGATCTGGTCGAGATGTTTCGCGAGCACGGCTTTTCGCGCATTCCGGTCTTTCGCGGCACGCTGGACAGCCCGCTGGGGTTGATCCACCTCAAGGATCTGGCGCTGAAGCACGGCTTCGGGACCGGCGGCAAGTTCACCCTGCGGCCGATGCTGCGACCGATGCTGTACGTGCCGCCCTCGATGCCCATCGGGGTGCTGTTGCAGCAGATGCAGCAGAAGCGGACCCATATGGCGCTGGTCATAGACGAATATGGCGGCGTCGACGGCCTGGTCACGATCGAGGACCTGATCGAACAGGTCATCGGCGAGATCGAAGACGAGCATGACGAGGCCGAGGGCCGGATGTGGATAAAGGAAAAGCCGGCGCAATGGCTGATCCAGGCCCGCGCGCCGCTGAACGAGGTCGAGGCCGAGACCGGGCTGCGGCTGGCCAGCGACGACGAGGACGACGAGATCGACACCCTGGGCGGCCTGATCTTCATGCTGGCCGGACGGATTCCGTTGCGCGGCGAGGTGATCGCGCATGATTCGGGCGTCGAATTCGAGGTGGTCGAGGCTGATCCCCGCCGGATCAAGCGTGTGCGGATGCGCGCGCCCGGCGCCACGGCCTCTGCCCCCGACGCGCCCCGCAAGCGGCCCGCGCCGCAGAACGCCGAGCAGAACGCCGAGGATCAGATCGCGTCGGAGACCGGCTGAGGCCGCGCCCCGGCCGTTTCCATAACCGCCAGCATGGCTTGCAGGAACAGATCGCGTCTTTCGGGCAGGCACATCATCACCTCGTGCCGCCCGCCCTTGATCTCAAGCAGTTCGGCGCCCGGCCAGCGGTCTGCGCGGTCGCGGATCGCGGTCTGCGAGACGATCTTCTCGTCGCTGCCCAGCGAGACGAGCATCGGCAAGGCGGGCGAGGGCAGGGCGGCCAGCCGCGAACATTCGGCCAGCGCCAACCCCAGCCACCGGTAGCTGGCCCCGCCGATGGTCAGGTCGGGCCAGGTCGCGGCCTCGCGCAGAAGGCGCGACCATTCGTCCACATCGCAGGTCAGCAGGTTGGTGCCAAAAGCCTCGTCGAGGAAATAGGTGCCGCCCGCGCCGGTTCCCGGCGTCGATCGTCCCTCGAACCCAAGGCGCCGGGCCAGTGCCGTGATCGCCATCGCGACCCGATGCGGCATCTGGTGCAGGTTGATGCCCCACATCGGCGCCGAGAATACGGCCGAGGCAACCGGCAGATCGGCGTGAAGCGCCGCCAGACCGATGCCGCCGCCCATCGAATGGGCCAGAAGATGCCAGGGCTGCGGCAGGCCCAGATCGTCGGCCGCCACGACGATTTCGACCACGTCGCGCTGATAATCGGCGAATTCACCGATATGGCCGGGGCGCGGATCGTCCTGAAGCCGCTGCGACAGGCCCTGACCGCGCCAGTCGATCGCGATGACTGCATAGCCGGCCGCGTTCAGGCGCCGGGCAATGGGGGCATATTTCTCGATATATTCGGTGCGGCCGGGAAACAGCAGGATGCTGCCGGCGGCGGGGCCTGAAAGCGCGTCCCAGACCGCAAGCCGCAACCGCACCCCGTCATCGGCCGTGACGAAGAAGGCGCGTGCCGGGCGGCTGTCGTCATCGGGCAATCGGTGAAAGGGTGCGGCCTCGGGCATGATCTAGGACAGCGCCTGACCCAGTTGCATCGCAACGCCCATGTCCCCGTCGATCTTCAGCTTGCCGGTCATGAAGGCGGAGGCCGGATTCACATCGCCCGACAGGATTCCCTCGAAGGTTTCGCGATTGGCCGTCAGCGTGACTTCGGCCTCTTCGTCGCCTGCACGGACGCCGCTTTCATCGATCATGATCGCGCCCTCGTCTTCGATCACGAATTTCGCGGTCGAGCCGAAGCTGCCGATCTTTTCGTTCAACTGTTCGACGGCGGCGTTCACAACTTTGCTCATAATCTGGCGTCTCCTCGCGCTTGGACTGGCGCCCGGCGACCGGGCTGGGTAGAATGACGATATGCGCGCGGCCCGATCCGTTTTCCAGCCTTTCGTCGCGGCACTTCGCCGCGCAACGATTACGATTTTCTGCATCGGCGCAACCTCTTTCGGCGCCCTGGCGCAGGATGGCGCCGATATGGAGGCGCTGTTTTCGCGTCTGGCCGATCCCGACAGCGAATCCTGGCGGCTGGCCGAATCCGACATTCTGCGCGAATGGTCCAGATCGGGCTCTCCGGCGATGGATTTGCTGCTGAAACGCGGCGAAGATGCGCTGGACCGGGGCGACATTCCCGCCGCCATCGGCCATCTGACCGCGCTGACGGACCATGCGCCCGATTTCGCCGCGGGCTTTCAGATGCGCGCGTCGGCCTATGCGGCGGCGGGCCAGTACGGCCCCGCGATCGCCGATCTGGCCCGGGCCCTGGAACTGGAACCACGCCAATTCGCCGCCCTGACCCAACTGGGCGGAATGCTGGAGGAAATCGGCGAAGACGAACGCGCGCTGCAGGCCTACCGCGCCAGCCTGAAGATTCATCCCCACCAGCAAGAGGCCATCGATGCGGTGGCAAGACTGGAACGGGCGCAGACGGGCACCGATATCTGATCCCATGACAGTGATCGACAGGGGCCGGGTGACCGCCGTGCTGGGGCCCACCAATACCGGCAAGACGCATTATGCCATCGAACGGATGCTGGCGCATCGGACCGGGGTGATCGGCCTGCCGCTGCGCCTGCTGGCGCGCGAGGTCTATGACCGGATCGTGGCCGCCCGCGGCCCTTCGGTCGTGGCGCTGGTCACCGGCGAGGAGCGGATCGTCCCCGAGCGGGTGCAATACTGGGTCGCCACGACCGAGGCCATGCCCGACATCGCCGCCGATTTCGTTGCCATCGACGAGATCCAGCTTTGCGCCGATCCCGAACGCGGCCATGTCTTCACCGATCGCCTGTTGCAGATGCGCGGCCTGCACGAGACCCTGCTTCTGGGCAGCGACACGATGCGTCCGGCCATCGCCGCGCTGGTCCCCGGCGTGCAGTTTCAGCGGCGCGAGCGGTTCTCGACGCTGACCTGGTCGGGGTCGAAAAAGCTGTCGCGGATGCCCGCGCGGTCCGCCATCGTGGGCTTCAGCGTCGATGACGTCTATGCCATGGCGGAACTGATCCGACGCCAGAAGGGCGGCTGCGCGGTCGTCATGGGGGCGCTGTCGCCGCGCACGCGCAATGCTCAGGTGGCGATGTATCAGCAGGGCGAGGTGGATTACCTGGTCGCCACCGACGCCATCGGCATGGGCCTGAACCTCGACATACGTCACGTCGCCTTCAGCGCAACGCACAAGTTCGACGGCCGCCGCGTCCGGCCGCTGTTTCCGCATGAACTGGGCCAGATCGCCGGCCGCGCCGGACGGCATACCGAACCCGGCACGTTCGGCGTCACCGGAGAGGCGCAGCCGCTGGACGAGGGTCTGACCGGCGCGATCGAGAACCACCGCTTTCAGCCGATCAGCCGTCTGATGTGGCGCAACCCGGCACTGGAATTCGGCACCATGGACCGGCTGGTGCAGTCGCTGGAGGCCGCGTCCGGCCATGAATTGCTGCAGCGGGGCCGCGAGGCCGACGACCTGCAAGCGCTGAAGGCCTTGCGCGACATGCCCGAGATCCGCGACCGGGTGCAGGGTGGCCGCGATGTCCGGCTGTTGTGGGATGTCTGCCGGGTGCCGGATTTTCGCGGGATTTCGCCCACCGAACACACCGGCCTGCTGGCGCGGATCTTCGGGTTTCTTCAGGAGGGCGCGATCCCCTCCGAGTGGCTGGCGCGGGCCGTGCAGCGGATCGACCGGACGCATGGCGATATCGACGCGCTGTCGAAACGTCTGGCGTATATCCGCACATGGACCTATGTCGCGCAGCGGACGGGTTGGGTCGCGGACGAAAAACATTGGCGCGACGAGACTCGCGCGGTAGAAGACCGCCTGTCGGACGCGCTGCACGCCGCGCTGACCCAGAGATTTGTGGACCGGCGCACGTCCGTGCTGCTGCGCCGGCTCAAACAGAAGGAGAGCCTTGTGGCCGAAGTGAACGACAAGGGCGAGGTGATGGTCGAGGGCGAATTCGCCGGCCGTCTGGAGGGGTTCCGCTTTCGTCCCGACCAGACCGGATCGGCGGACGAGGCCAAAACGCTGAACCGCGCCAGCTACGAGGCTTTGCGGCCGGAATTCCATCTGCGCGCCGACCGCTTCTACAATGCCCCCGATACCGAGCTTGATTTCACCGAACAGGGCGGGCTGATGTGGGGCAGCAGCGCGGTGGGCAAGCTGGTCAAGGGGGCCGACAAGCTGCATCCCGGCGTGCAGGTCTTCGTCGATGACGAGGCCGGCGCCGAGATCGCCGAAAAGGTCAGGCGCCGGTTGCAGCATTTCATCGACCGCAAAATCGCGGCGGCCTTCGAGCCGCTGATGGGGATGCAGAAGGACGAGGCGCTGACCGGGCTGGCCAAGGGCTTTGCCTTCCGGCTGGTCGAGGCGCTTGGCGTCATACCGCGCGGCGAAGTCGCGGGCGAGGTGAAGGAACTGGATCAGGAATCCCGCGGCGCGCTGCGCAAGCACGGCGTCCGCTTCGGGCAATTCACGATCTTTCTGCCCGCATTGCTGAAACCCGCCCCGACCCGCTTGCGGCTGGTGCTGTGGTCGCTGGCCGAGGGTCTGGACGAATTCCCCGAAAGCCCGCCGCCAGGCCTGGTCACGATTCCGCATCTGGCCGAGGTCCCGGATGGCTATTACACCCTGTCGGGATATCGTCCGGCGGGGGAACGGGCGATCCGCATCGACATGCTGGAACGCCTGGCCGATCTGTTGCGCGTGCAGGACACGCGCGGCGGATTCGAGGCCAATCCCGACATGTTGTCGATCACCGGGATGACGCTGGAGCAATTCGCGGGGCTGATGCAGGGCCTAGGCTATGCCGCAGAAAAAGGCGAACGCGAGAAGGTGAAATCCCCCGAGCCTGCGGTGGTGGCGACGCCCGAAGAACCGGCCTCGGCCGCACCGCTGACCGAGGAGGAAAGCGTCCTCGCCGCCGAGACCCGCGCGAAATGGGAGTCCGAGCAGGCCGAAAAACGCCGCATTGCCGAAGCCGGCGCGCAAGGGGGGGCCGTCGAGACGGCGCCTGATCAGGCCGCGCCCGAAGCCCCCGAAATCGAGACCTTCTACACGTTCCGCTGGGCGCCGAAGCCGCGCGGGGGCGGGACGCGCCGTCCGCAGGGCGACGGGCAGGGGCGCCGGGGTCCGCGGCGCGACGAGGGCCAGCAAGAAACGCGGGGAGAGGGCGGCAAGCCCCACCGCGACGGCGGCAAGTCCCACCGTGACGGCGGCAAGCCCCACCATGACGGTGGCAAGCCCCACCGTGACGGCGGCAAGCCGCAGGGCAAGGGCAAGAAGGGCGGCAAGCCGCATCAGGATCGCGGCCCGCGGACCTTCAGCGCGCGCCCCGAGAAGAAAGCCGATCCCGACAGTCCTTTCGCGGTGCTGGCGGCGCTTAAAGACAAGAAGTGACGGACCACCCCGGCGCGCTGCGACTGGACCGATGGCTGTTTCACGCGCGGCTTTTCAAATCGCGCGGTCTTGCCGCCGAACGGATCGAGGGCGGCGGCATCAGGCTGAATGGTCAGCCCTGCCGCAAGCCCGGCCGGAATGTAAAGCCGGGCGACAGGCTGGTCATTTCGGCCCATGGCAAGCTGCGAAGCGTCGAAATACTGGCGCTTGGGGCCCGCCGCGGTCCTGCCGCCGAGGCTCAGGCGCTCTATGCCGATCTGGACGCGCCGGCAGGCGGCGAGGGACAGGATTTTGACGGATAGCCGGGCCGCTGAACATGCGTTCCGGGCATCCGCACCAGTCGGGAACGGCGGTCTTTTCACCCCACCCGGACTTGAATGATGTCGGGCGCGGGCGTAACTGTCGCGGCGGACGGAAGCGGAGTTTCAGATGACCTATGTCGTGACCGATAATTGCATCATGTGCAAATACACCGATTGCGTCGAGGTCTGCCCCGTCGATTGTTTCTACGAGGGCGAGAATGCGCTGGTCATTCATCCCGATGAATGCATCGATTGCGGCGTCTGCGAACCGGAATGCCCGGCCGACGCGATCCGTCCGGATACCGAACCGGATATGGAAAAATGGGTCGAATTCAACCGGAAATATTCCGAACTCTGGCCCGTCATCACCCAGAAGCGCGAGCCGATGCCGAACGCCGAGGAAATGGACGGGGTCGAGAACAAGCTCGAGACATATTTCTCGGAAGCGCCGGGCGAAGGCGACTGATTTTCGCCAGTTGCGAAACCGAACCGACGGGTGATTCGCCTGCGGGATGAATCGTGCCGTTTCGCCCCGGGCTTGCGAAGTCCTTGACTTCTCGCCCTGAAAATCTGTCCGAACGGACAGATCGGTCTGTTTTCGTGACGCTTTTTTTGCAGTCGAATTTATGCTATGTTCATTTCACATTCGCATCTGACGGGAGTCAGAGGCCCCGAGGATGCGCGCCCATGATGCCAAACCCTGCGCTGCTGCCGGCGTAGGCAATGACAAAAACCAAGATCAGCCGAAGGCGGCAGCCGCCGCTGTCGGCTTTTTGCGCACCGCGTGTCGGGGCGCCACCTAGAGGAAGCCATATGTCCAAGACCAAGAAAAGCGAATTCCGCCCCGACGATTTCGTCGTCTATCCGGCCCATGGCGTGGGTCGCATTGTTTCGATCGAAGAACAAGAGGTCGCGGGACTTCGGCTGGAAATGTTCGTCATCTCGTTCGACAAGGACAAGATGACCCTGCGTGTGCCCACCGTCCGCGCCAGCGAGATCGGAATGCGCAGCCTGTCCAGCCCGGATCTGGTGGAACGCGCGCTGGACACGCTGAAGGGCAAGGCCCGAGTCAAGCGTGCCATGTGGTCGCGCCGTGCCCAGGAATACGAGCAGAAGATCAATTCCGGCGACCTGATGTCGATCGCAGAGGTCGTCCGCGACCTGCATCGCAGCGACGATCAGCGCGAGCAATCCTATTCCGAACGTCAACTCTACGAAGCCGCGCTGGACCGGCTGACCCGCGAGGTCGCGGCCGTCGGCGGATTGGACGAGGGGGCCGCGCAGCAGCGCGTCGATCAGGTTCTGTTGTCGCGAGCGGCCTGAGCCTGCCAGATCCCGGACATCTGAAAAGGCGTCCCGCCGGGGGCGCCTTTTTTGCGACGATCACGGCCCTGTTCGCTGCGCGGACATCGCGCGACAGTCTCTGCCGCCGGGACGCCACAGGGCAATCCTGCACCGCGCTTGTCCTGCGTGCCCTGCCTGCGTGGACATCGCCAGACCGCAGCCCTATAAGGCGCGCGACTTCTGAAATCCGCAAAGGTGCCCCATGATCAAGGTTTTCGGCCATACCTCTCCCGATACGGACTCGACCGGGTCTCCCATCGTCTGGGCCTGGTATCTGAACGAGATCCGGCAGACCCCCGCCAAGCCAGTGCTTCTGGGCGAACCCAATACCGAAGCCGGCTGGATGCTGACGCGCTGGAACCTCGACAAGCCCGAGATCCTGACGGCGCTTGAGCCGGGCGAGAAATGCGTCATCGTGGACACCAACAACCCCGCCGAATTGCCCGACGGCATCAACGACGCCGATGTGATCGAGATCATCGACCATCACATGCTGGCCGGCGGCATCAAGACCCGCACGCCGATCAACATCACCATCCGTCCCTTGGCCTGCACCGCGACCATCCTGCACGATCTGATGGGCGAGGATGCCGACCGCGCGCCCGAAGGCGTCAAGGCCGCGATGCTGACCTGCATCCTGTCGGACACGCTGGAATTCCGCAGCCCGACGACCACCCCCCATGACCGCGCCCTGGCGGAAAGACTGGCCGCGGATCTGGGTATCGACATCGCCGAATACGCGGCCGAGATGTTTGCCGCGAAATCCGATGTCAGCGCTTTTGCCGATGATCAATTGCTGCGCATGGACAGCAAGGAATACAAGCTGGACGGCACGCAACTGCGCGTGTCGGTTCTGGAAACCACGGCGCCGCAGGTCCTGCTGGACCGCAAGGCCGGGCTGATGGCCGCGATGCCGGCCGTGGCGCAGGCCGACGGGGCCGAACAGGTTCTGCTGTTCATCGTCGATATCCTGAAGCAAGAGGCCACGCTGCTTGTTCCCAACGATGCCGTCAGGCGGATCGCCGAGAAAAGTTTTGGCGTGACGGTCACCGGCGACAGCGTCGTTTTGCCCGGCGTGATGAGCCGCAAGAAGCAGATCATCCCGGTCCTCGCACTCTGATGACCTGCATCATCGACCGGCTGGCACGGATCGGCCCGCATTACGAGGTGCTGTTCTGCGATCTCTGGGGCTGCCTGCACAACGGCAAGCATCCCTATCCGGCCGCCGTCGCGGCGCTGCAAGGGTTCCGCCGCGGCGGCGGGCGTGTGGTGCTGATGACCAATGCGCCGCGTCCGAACCAGTATGTGATCGCGCAGTTGGACCGCATGGGGGTGCCGCGCGATGCCTGGGACATGGTGATCAGTTCGGGCGATGCGACCCAGGATGCGATGTTTGCGGGCGCGGTCGGACGCAGGGTCTGGCATCTGGGCACGCCGAAGGATGACGGGTTCTTTACCGATATCCCGCCCGAATGGACCGATGCACCGCCAATCACGCGGGTGCCTCTGGACGAGGCCGAGGGTATCATCGCGACCGGCCCCTTTGACGAAAGCACCGAGGCGCCCGAGGATTACCGCGCCCGGTTCCTGCTGGCGCGCGAACGCGGCCTGCGGATGCTGTGCGCCAATCCCGATGTGGTCGTCGACATGGGCGAGACGCGGATTTACTGCGCCGGCGCCTTGGCCGAATTCTACGAGGATCTGGGCGGCGAGGCCTTTTATTTCGGCAAGCCGCATCCGCCGATCTACGACCGCGCGCGCCGGCTGCTGGGGCTGGACAAGAAGGCGCGCGTGCTCGCAGTGGGCGACGGCATCCGCACCGATGTGCTGGGCGCCGCGCAAGAGGGGATCGATTGCCTTTTCGTGACCGGCGGCCTTGCTGCCGAGGCGTTCGGCCCGGATGTCGAAAACCCCGATTCCGAATTGTTGCGCGAATGGCTGGCCGAACATCAGGCCAGCCCCGCCTACAGCATCGGCCGGCTGCGCTGAGCGTTTCCCGCCAGACTGCGGGCAAAGGCCGATAGCGGAGGAGCTTGACGCGCTGGCCGAGAAACAAAACCATCCTTTTATACGGTATTCGTGATACTTTATTGCGCGAAGTCTGTTTTGCTGCTATGCAGCATGACGATGAAGGATTCTGGCTTACATCAGATGGACACCCC
This sequence comes from Paracoccus sp. L-17, assembly GCF_056857655.1. Lineage (NCBI taxonomy): Bacteria > Pseudomonadati > Pseudomonadota > Alphaproteobacteria > Rhodobacterales > Paracoccaceae > Paracoccus > Paracoccus sp. L-17. Next base: position 179,452 of record NZ_JBSXNM010000046.1, on the reverse strand, counting down.
GATGCTGGACAATCTTCCCCGCGGCACGATCGTCATCGAGGATCTGGAAATCGGCATGACCCGCCATCTTCAGAAACGGATCACCGATCGTGATATCGAGTTGTTCGCCGAGGTTTCGACAGACCGCAATCCGGTGCATCTGGACGATGCCTATGCGCAGGACACGATCTTCGAGGGGCGGATCGCGCATGGGATGCTGACGGCCGGACTGGTCTCGGCCGTGATCGGCGAACAGCTTCCCGGTCACGGCACCGTCTACCTGGGCCAGACGCTTAAATTCATGGCCCCGGTCAGGCCCGGCGACGTGGTCCGGGCCGAGGTGACGGTCGATGCGATCGACCACGCGAAACGGCGGGTCACGCTTGCAACCCGATGTCTGGTGGGCGATACGCTCGTGCTGAAAGGCGAGGCGGTCGTGCTGGCCCCAAGCCGCAAGTTCGACTGAAGGGGCGGTTGCGCCCCTCGAAGGGGGCGCGTTTGCAAATCCATCACGATTGGGTCGGATTGCCAGCCAATGCGCGCGGCGCGACCGTTGCGATGGGCAATTTCGACGGCATCCATCTGGGCCATCGTGCGGTGATCGACGCGGCCCGCGAGGCACTTGACGCACCCCTGGGCGTCATCACCTTCGAACCGCATCCCCGCGAATTCTTCGCCCCCGACGCGCCGCCCTTCCGGCTGATGAATTCGGAATCCCGCGCCAATCGGCTGGCCCGGCTGGGGGTCGAGCAGCTTTACGAACTGCCCTTCGGCCCGGTTCTGGCCGGCCTGTCACCCGAGGCTTTCGCGCGCGAGGTTCTGGTGGACGGGCTTGGCGTCGGCCATGTCACCGTGGGCGCCGATTTCTGCTTTGGCAAGAAACGCGCGGGCAATGCCGCAACCCTGGCAGAACTGGGCCGTCATATGGGTTTCGGCGTCACCGCCGTGCCGCTGGTGGGCGTGAAGGGACGCGACTACAGCTCGACCGCGATCCGCACCGCTCTGGCCGAGGGCCGGGTCCGCGAGGCCGAGACGATGCTGGGCCATTGGCATCGGATCGAGGGCGAGGTGGTTCACGGCGACAAGCGCGGGCATGATTTCGGCTGGCCCACGGCGAATATGCAGGTCGAGAATCTGCACCTGCCGCGTCTTGGCGTCTATGCCGTGCTGGTCGATGTGCTGACCGGCCCCGAGCGGCTGTCCTGCCAGGGCGTCGCAAGCCTGGGCGTGCGCCCGATGTTCGGCCGCAACGCCCCCAATCTGGAAGTGCATCTGTTCGATTTCGACGGCGATCTCTACGGCCAGCATTTGTCCGTCGCGCTGGTCGATTTCCTGCGCGACGAGGCAAGGTTCGACAGTGTGGATGCGTTGATCGACCAGATCGCGCGGGACGCCGAAGATGCCCGCGCGATCCTTGCGGGCGCATGATGCGCGATCGGTTCTGGGACATGCCGCTGGAGCGCCTGACCCCCGCCGAATGGGAGGCGCTCTGCGATGGCTGCGGGAAATGCTGCCTCAACAAGATCGAATACGAGGATACCGAGGAACTGGCCTTCACGCGCGTCGCCTGCAAGCTGCTGGACGGTCAGGACTGCCGCTGCATGTCCTATGCCGATCGCCATCGCTATGTGCCGGAATGCGTGGTCCTGACGCCGAAGAAGCTGAAGGACATCGCCTGGTGGCTGCCGGCGACCTGCGCCTATCGCCTGCGCGCCGAGGGCAAGCCGCTCTACGATTGGCATCACCTGATCTCGGGCGATCCTGAATCGGTGCATCGCGCGGGCGTCAGCGTGCGCGGCTGGACCATCAGCGAGACTGAATTGTCCGAGGATGACTGGGAGGAACATATCATCGAGGATCCGTCGTGAACTTTTCGTCCGACAATGCCTGGGGCGCGCATCCCGCGGTCATGGCGGGGCTGGTCGCCTGCAATGACGGTGCGATGATGGCCTATGGCGCGGATGATGTGACGAGGCGGGCCGAGGCCGCGATCCGTGCGGCACTGGATGCCCCGCAGGCGGTGGTGCGCTTCGTGGCGACCGGGACGGCCGCCAATGCGCTGGTCTGCGCCCAGCTTTGCCCTGCGGGTGGGCGCATTTATTGTCATCAGGATGCCCATGTCGAGACCAGCGAATGCGGGGCGCCGGAATTCTTCAGCCATGGCGGCAAGCTGATCGGGCTGCCGGGTGACGCCGGCCGGGTCGCGCCCGCGCCGCTGGCCGAAGCCCTTCGGCGCGGCGCGGGCGGCGGCCTGACCGGCGGGCGCAATGCGATGGTCTCGATCACCGAAGCGACGGAATGGGGCGCGATCTACGGGCCCGGCGAGGTCGCGGCGCTTGCGCGGGTCGCACACGAGGCCGGCGTGCCGCTGCACATGGACGGCGCCCGGTTTGCCAATGCGGTGGCCTCGCTGGGCTGTTCGGCGGCCGATCTGACATGGCGGGCGGGCGTCGATGTGCTGTGTTTCGGCGGCACCAAGAACGGGGCGATGGCGGCCGAGGCGGTGGTGTTTTTCGATCCGGCCCTGGCCGAGGGCTTTGATTATCGACGCAAGCAATCGGGTCATGTCTTTTCCAAGCAGCGGTTTCTGGCCGCGCAGATGCTGGCGCTGGCAGAAGGCGGACTTTGGCTTGATCTGGCCGCGCAGGCGAATGCGCGCGCCGCGCGCCTGTCCGAGGCCGTGCTGGCGGCGGGTGGAGATCTGCTGGCGCCGGTCCAGACCAATGCGGTTTTCGCGACGCTTCCGGCCGAACTGCACAGGCGCGCACGGGCGGCCGGCGCGATCTACCACCTGTGGCCCGACAAATCGGCCGAGGGGCTGGATCCGGTTCCTCTGCGGCTGGTCACGGCCTGGAACACGCCCGAGGCCCAGATCGAGGAATTCGCGGCGCTGATCGCAGGCTGAGACGCGGTTATGCGCGCAGGCGCGCCAGGATCAGGTTCAGCGCGTGATCGACCGTCGCCGCGCGGACCTGTCCGCGCCCGATGGCGCCGAACTCGACCGTCTCGGTCCGGACCCCGAAAGCATCGGCGATGCCGAAACAGACCCGGCCCTCGGGCTTGTGTTCTGACCCGCCGGGGCCGGCGATACCCGTCACCGCGATGGTCAGCGTCGCCTCGGATCGCGACAGCGCGCCCAGAGCCATCTGGGCCGCGACCGCCTCGCTGACCGCGCCCTGGGCTTGCAGCGTATCGGCCCCGACGCCCAGCATCTGCTGCTTGGCGGCGTTGGAATAGGTGACAAAGCCGCGATCCACGACATCCGAGGATCCCGCCACCTCGGTCAGCGCGCCGGCGATCAGCCCGCCGGTGCAGCTTTCGGCGGTGGCGATCCTTGCGCGGCGGGCGCGGGCGGCCGCCAGAACGTCGCCGGCAAGGCTCATATCAGCAACCCATGCGCGATGCCTGCGGCGATGACGATGGCGATGCCGGCGAAAAGCCCCGCCCAGAGATCATCCAGCATCACGCCGCGCACGCCGCCTTCCCGGTCGGCGCGGCCGACCAGCCAGGGCTTCCAGATGTCGAAAAGGCGGAAGAACAGGAACGCCGCCACCCAGCCGGGATAGGGAAAGCTTTCGCGCGGCAGATCGGCGAAGAAAAAGCCCGCCGCCGGAAAGCACAGCGCCAGCCACTGGCCCGCGACCTCGTCGATGACGATCTCGCTGCGGTCCGGATCGGCCATGCCGGCTGTATAGCGCGGCACCGCCCAGAAGCCGAGGGCGGTCGCGGCGATGGTCGCAATGGCCAGCAGCGGAAAATGCCCGATCCGGTAGATCAGAAGGCCAAGGGCGATGGCCACGGCGGAAGCCCATGTGCCGGACGCGGGTCGCAGCAGGCCGACACCGAACCATGTGCAGAAAAGACGCTCCATCATTTATCCTTTCATCAGCGCGGCAGTGGCGATGGCCGCGATCCCCTCGCGCCGCCCGGTAAAGCCCAGCCGTTCCGATGTGGTGGCCTTGACGCTGATCCGTGCCGGGTCGATCCGCATGATCCGCGCCAGCCGGTCCTGCATGGCGGCGGCATGGGGGCCGATCCGGGGCGCCTCGCAGATCAGGGTCACGTCGCAATTGCCGAAGCCATAGCCACGCTCGCGGGCCAGATCGGCCGCGTGGCGCAGGAACACGGCGCTGTCCGCGCCCTTCCATTGAGGGTCCGAGGGGGGGAAATGTCGGCCGATGTCACCCTCGGCCAGCGCGCCATAGATGGCATCGGTCAGGGCATGCATGCCCACATCGGCGTCCGAATGACCGACGAGCCCGGCATCGTGAGGAATGCTGACACCGCATAGCCAGACATGATCGCCCGGCCCGAAGGCGTGGACATCGAAGCCATTGCCAAGGCGAATATCCATTCGGGCCCCCAGGATACGTTCGGCCCGGCTGAAATCTTCGGGCCATGTGATCTTCAGATTGTCCTCGCTGCCGGGCGTGACCGCAACCGTCAGGCCGTTGGCCAAGGCCAGTTCCACATCATCGGCGGCCTCGCCGGCATGGAAGCGGTGCGCCGCGGATATCTGGTCCAGGGCAAAACCCTGAGGGGTCTGCGCACGATAAAGCCCGTCGCGGGGGGCTGTGGCGGCGACAAGCCCGTTGGCGCCGCGCCACAGCGCGTCGGTGACGCGCAGGGCCGGGGCAGCGGCCTGAGCGCCCGATTGCAGCGCCTCGATCACGCCCCTGATGACCGCATCGGGGACCAGCGGACGGGCGCCGTCATGGATCAGGACATGGCTGGTGGCGCCGCCTTCCAGGGCCGCCAGGCCCGCGCGAACGCTGGCCGTGCGGGTCTCGCCGCCGGCGACGATGGCGACGGAGCCGGAGAAAGCCCGGATGGCGCGGGCCATGTCGTCGGGGTGGACGACAAGGATCACCCGGTCGAAGCCGGCAAAGGCCGCGATGGCGCGGGCCAGGACCGTTCGGCCCGCAAGCTCGCGCCATTGCTTGGGAATTGCGCCGCCGGCGCGGCTGCCGCGACCCGCCGCCGTGATGATCGCGGCGTAGCCTGCGGGCGCGCGGACATTCATGCGTGATCGGGCCTGTCGCCGCCAATCGCCGAGGCAAAGGCGCTGCGGTAAAGCCTTGACAAGTCGGCCAGATCGCCTGCGTCCTCGCCCATCTGGACGGCCACGCCGCCGAAGCTGCCGACCTGAGCGGCGGGAACGCCCGCTGCTTCGGCCGCCCGCAGCAGCGCCGCCGCGCCCTCCGCGTCGCAGGCGACAAGGTAGCGGGCCTGATCCTCGGCATAGAGCCCGGCGATGTCGTCGGAGTCCAGGCGCAGTCCGATGCCCGCCGCCTCGGCCATCTCGAACGCCGCCAGGCCAAGGCCGCCATCCGACAGGTCGGTGGCCGCGCGCAAATGGGCCCGGTTAGCGCGGATGAATTCGCCGTGCCTGCGTTCGGCAGCCAGATCGACGGGGGGGGCATCGCCCGTTTCGATCCCGAACGCCTCGGCCGCCAGCGCCGATTGGCCAAGATGGCCTTGGGTGGTGCCGATCAGGATGGCAATGTCGCCTTCGGACGGCAGACCCGCGATCAGGTTCGACAGATCGTCGATCAGGCCGACGCCGCCGATGGTGGGCGTGGGCAGGATGCCCGTGCCGTCGGTTTCGTTGTAAAGCGAGACATTGCCCGACACGATAGGGAAATCCAGCGCCCGGCAAGCCTCGCCGATGCCCTTGATGGCCCCGACCAGTTGCCCCATGATTTCCGGCTTTTCGGGATTGCCGAAATTCAGGTTGTCGGTCGTGGCCAGGGGCAGAGCGCCGACCGCGCAAAGATTGCGGAACGCTTCGGCCACCGCCTGCTTGCCGCCTTCGACAGGGTTGGCGCGCACGTAACGAGGGGTCACGTCGGCGGTGAAGGCCAGCGCCTTCCGGGTGCCGTGGACCCGGACAACACCCGCGCCCAGACCGGGTCGCCGGATCGTGTCGGCCCCGACCTGCGTGTCGTATTGCTGCCAGACCCAACCCTTGTGGGCGTAAGAGGGGCTGCCGATCAGCTTGCGCAACGCCTCGACGGGACGGATCGGGGGCAGGGGCGCGCAGGGTCTGGCGGCCGGTGTCTCGATCCAGGGCCGATCGTATTCCGGTGCGCTGGAGGACAGCTTCGACAAGGGCAGGTCGGCCTTCACGTCGTTGCCGTGCAGGATCAGAAAACGATCCTCGGCGATCGTCTCGCCCACGATGGCGAAATCGAGATCCCATTTCTCGAAGATGGCGCGGGCCTCGGCCTCCTTCTCGGGTTTCAGGACCATCAGCATCCGTTCCTGCGATTCCGACAGCATCATCTCGTAGGCGGTCATGTTCGTTTCGCGCTGCGGCACGGCGTCCAGTTGCAGCCGGATGCCCAGCCCGCCCTTGTCGCCCATCTCGACCGCCGAACAGGTCAGCCCGGCCGCGCCCATGTCCTGGATCGAGATGACCGCGCCCGAGGCCATCAGTTCCAGGCAGGCTTCCAGCAGGCATTTCTCGGTGAAGGGATCGCCGACCTGCACGGTGGGGCGCTTGTCCTCGATCGTGTCGTCGAATTCGGCGCTGGCCATGGTCGCGCCGCCGACACCGTCGCGTCCGGTCTTGGCGCCCAGATAGACGACCGGCATCCCCACGCCCGAGGCCGCCGAATAGAAGATCCCGTCGGCATCGGCCAGTCCGGCCGCGAAGGCGTTCACGAGGCAATTGCCATCATAGGACCGATGAAAGCGAACCTCGCCGCCGACATTCGGCACGCCGAACGCGTTGCCATAGGCGCCGATGCCTTCCACCACGCCCTTGACCAGATGCGGCGTCTTGGGGTGTTCGGGCCGTCCGAAAGACAGCGAATCCATCGCGGCGATGGGACGCGCGCCCATGGTGAAGACATCGCGCAGAATCCCGCCAATGCCGGTCGCCGCGCCCTGATGCGGTTCGATATAGCTGGGATGATTGTGGCTTTCCATCTTGAAGACCACGGCCTGCCCGTCGCCGATATCGACCACGCCTGCATTCTCGCCCGGCCCGCAAATCACCTGCGGTCCGTCCGTGGGCAGCGTGCGCAGCCATGTCTTCGAGGACTTGTAGGAACAATGTTCGTTCCACATGGCGCTGAAGATACCCAGTTCCGTGAAACTGGGCGCGCGGCCGATGATCGACAGGATGCGGTCGTATTCGTCGGGCTTCAGCCCGTGCGCGGCGATCAGATCGGCGGTGATCGTCGGTTCCTGCATGTCCGGCCCTTCCTGCGCGTGGAGTCAGGCGCCTTTTATGGCCAGACGCGGGGTATGGAAAGGGCCGCGCGTCACGGCCGGCGGCAGGGCAAAAAAGAAGCCGGGCACAAGGCCCGGCCCAAGTCCAACAGGGAGGTTGAAGGTGATCAGCGATTAGGCTGGTCATCGCCTTCGCAGCACGATCTATGTGCAGTCCGTGAATGGATCAAGTCTTTTCATGCCGCACCCGCAGCATAGCGGACATGCAGTTGCCGAATGGCTACAATCGAAAGTTGTAGAGATCGGTGTGGGTGCGGACGCTCAGGCGCTGAGCGCCTCGCTTTGCCGGCGGCGATAGGCCTGAATCTCCTGCAGCACGAAATCGCGGAAGACCGCGACGCGGCGCGTCTGACGCAGTTCTTCGGGATAGGCCAGAAAGACCGGAACCTCGCCCGATTCGGTATCGGGCAGAACCCGCACGAGACGATCGTGATCAGCGGTCAGGTAATCCGGCAGGACGCCGATGCCGACATTCGCAAGAACACTTTGCAGGACGCCGAAATAGTTGTTCACCGTCAGGGTCGAGGTGATGTTCTGGGCCATGACCGTCTGGATCAGGCGGGCGCCGGCGGCCACCTGGGGCTGATCCGGCTTCTGGCAGATCAGCCGGTGACTGGTCAGATCCTCGATGCTGTCGGGGATACCGGCGTGGTCCAGATATTCCTGCGTGGCATACAGCCTCATGCGAATGTTCAGCAGCCTGCGCCGGATCAGGTCGGACTGGCTTGGCTCTTTCATGCGGATGGCCAGGTCGGCTTCGCGCATGGGCAGATCCAGAACCCGCTCCTCGAGGATCAGGTCGATTTTCAGATCGGGAAAGTTTTCGTAAAGCTTGACCAGGCGCGGGGCCAGCCACAGCGTGCCGAAACCGACCGTGGTGGTGACCTTCAATTCGCCGAAGACATGTTCCTCGCTGTCGCGAATCCGGGCCGAGGCACCGTCCAGCTTGCGCGCCATCGATGACGTCGCCTCGAACAGAAGTTCGCCCTGCTCGGTCAGGATCAGGCCGCGCGCGTGACGGTGGAACAGGGTCGTGCCCAGCGATTCCTCCAGCGCGCGAATCTGGCGGCTGACGGCCGATTGCGACAGATGCAGCGTGTCGCCCGCATGGGTCAGGCTGCCGGCATCGGCCACGGCATGAAATATTCTGAGCTTGTCCCAGTCCATAGGGTCAGTTTCCTGCGTGGCAGCCATGCGTTTTTTGCAGAGATGCGCTTCAACTGCCTGTCCCACACGCCTGCGTCAAGCACGGATTTTTTCCTTCATCGGTCAACAATTCTGACCTATAATGCCGCCCAAAGCCATCACGCACGGAGGAGACGCAGGATGAGCAAGCAGGAATTCTCGCTGGCCGACCGCTTCGATCTGTCGAAGTCCCACGTTTTGTTGAACGGAACCCAAGCCCTGGTTCGGCTGATGCTGATGCAGGCGGCACGCGACAAGGCGGCGGGTCTGGATACGGCGGGCTATGTGACCGGCTATCGCGGCTCGCCCCTGGGCGGTGTGGACCTGCAAATGATGCGCGAGGGCAAGCGCTTGTCGGAAGCCGGCGTGCTGTTTCAGCCGGGATTGAACGAAGATCTTGCCGCCACGGCAATCTGGGGCAGCCAGCAGGCCGAACTGCGCGGCGAGGGCAAGCATGACGGCGTGTTCGCGCTGTGGTACGGCAAGGGGCCGGGCGTGGATCGCAGCGGCGACGTGATGCGGCACGCGAACATGGCGGGTTCGTCGAGACATGGCGGCGTGGTCATGGCGATGGGTGACGACCATACCGGCGAAAGCTCGACCGTGCTGCACCAGTCGGATTGGGCCATGATCGACGCCTATATCCCGGTTCTGTCGCCTGCGGGGGTGCAGGAAATCCTTGATCTCGGGCTTTATGGTTTCGCGCTGTCGCGTTTCGCCGGCGTCTGGACCGGCCTGAAGACGATGAAGGACACGGTCGAGGCCACCGCGGTCGTGAACGGCGATCCGCATCGGCTGAATTTCGTGAGCCCGGATTTCGTCATGCCCGAGGGCGGGCTGAACATCCGCCTGGGCGACACGCCGGTGGCGCAGGAAGCGCGGATGATCGATTACAAGCGTTGGGCGGCCGAGGCGTTTTCCCGTGCCAACCGCATCGACCGCAAGCATTGGGGCAAACCCGGCGCCAAGATCGGCTTTGTCGCCGCCGGCAAGAACTGGCTGGATCTGGTCCATGCGCTGTCGCTGCTGGGTATCGACGAGGCCGAGGCCGAACGGCTGGGCCTGACCACTTACAAGGTCGGGCAGACCTGGCCGCTGGACATGAAGTCCATGCAGGAATGGTCCGAGAACCTGGATCTCATCGTCTGCGTCGAGGAAAAGCGCAAGCTGATCGAGGTGCAGCTGAAAGAGGCCATCTTCGACAACCGCCACGGCCGGCGGGTGCATGGATGGAAGCACGACCGAACCCACGAGGAACTGTTTCCGACACGCTATGCGCTGGATCCGGTGATGATCGCGCAGAAGATCGGCGGAATCCTGATCGAAGAGGGGCGCGGGACCGAACATATCAAGGCCGGACTGGAACGGCTGACCGAGGTGCGCCGCAATGATAACGCACCTGAGATTTCGACCAGAACGCCCTGGTTCTGTTCGGGTTGTCCGCATAATACGTCCACGAAGCTGCCCGAGGGAAGCCGCGCCTATGCCGGGATCGGCTGTCACTACATGGTGCAGTGGATGGGCCGTGAAACGACCGGCTTCACCCATATGGGCGGCGAGGGGGTCAACTGGGTCGGCGAGGCCCCGTTCAGCACGCGCGGCCATGTCTTTCAGAACCTTGGCGACGGAACCTATAATCATTCGGGAATTCTGGCGGTCCGTGCGGCGATCGCCGCGGGCACCAATATCACCTACAAGATCCTCTATAACGACGCCGTCGCGATGACCGGCGGTCAGCCCAACGAGGGCGATCTGACCGCGCCCCAGATCGCGCGGGAACTGGTGGCGATGGGCGTCGATCCGGTCATTGTGGTCTATGACGAAAAGGAAGACGTGGACCGCAAGAGCTTTCCCCAGGGGATGCGCTTTGAGGAACGCGCCGAGATGATGAACGTCCAGCGCCAACTGGAAGATGCCCGCGGCGTCAGTGCGATCCTCTATATCCAGACCTGCGCCGCCGAAAAGCGCCGCCGCCGCAAGAAGGGACAATTCCCCGACCCCGACCGGCGCGTCTGGATCAACCCCGAAGTCTGCGAAGGTTGCGGCGATTGCTCGGTGCAGTCGAATTGTGTCTCGATCGTGCCGCTTGATACCGAACTGGGCCGCAAGCGGCAGATCGACCAGTCCAGTTGCAACAAGGATTACTCCTGTCTCAAGGGGTTCTGCCCCAGCTTCGTTACCGTCAAGGGCGGCAGGCTGCGCAAGCCCAGGGCCGAGGCGTTCGACATGCCGGATCTTCCGGCGCCCGCGCTGCCCACGATCAGCGGCACCCACAACATCGTCATAACCGGCGTCGGCGGAACCGGCGTCGTGACCATCGGCGCGGTGCTGGCGCAGGCCGCGCAGATCGACGGCAAGGGTGCGGGCATGATGGAAATGGCGGGGCTGGCGCAGAAGGGCGGCGCGGTCCATATCCATCTGCGACTGGCCGACCGCCCCGAGGATATCAGTGCGATCCGCGTGGCGACAGGCGAGGCCGATTGCATCATCGGCGGCGATCTGGTGGTGACGGCGGGGGCCAGGACCATCGGCTTGATGACGCAGGCGCGCACCGGCGCGGTGGTGAACGAACACGAGATCATCACCGGCGATTTCACCCGTTTTCGCGACTTTCAGATCCCAGCGGATCGGCTGAAGCTGGCGCTTCAGGCACGGCTGGGCGATCGGGTTGCCTTTTTCGACGCCAACGATCTGGCGCTGCGGATGCTGGGCGATTCGATCTATTCCAACATGCTGGTTCTGGGCGCGTGCTGGCAGCAGGGCCTGATCCCGCTGAGCCACGAGGCCATTGCCGAGGCGATCCGTCTGAACGGCGCCAAGGTCGATGAAAACCTGCGCGCCTTCGAAATGGGGCGGTGCGCGATGACCTTCCCAGACTTGTTGAAGAAGCCGGCGGATGTATCTGAATTGCCTGTCGATCCCGTGGTCTATCGTGAATCGCGCCTGGTTGCCTATCAGGGCAGACGGCTGGCAAGAAAATTCCGCGAACTGGTCGATGCGGCGCCGCCCGAGCTACGCGAAAGCATCGCAAGGGGTTATTACAAGCTGCTGGCCTACAAGGACGAATACGAGGTCGCCCGGCTGCATCTGACCACTGCCGATCAGGTCGCCTCGCAATGGGAAGGCGACACCAGGCTGTCGTTCCACCTGGCCCCGCCGGCGCTGACCGGCAAGGACGCGGATGGCCGTCCGAAAAAGCGGGAATTCGGGCCGTGGATGCTGAAGGCCTTCCGGATCCTGGCGGCGATGAAAGTGCTGCGCGGCACGCCCTTCGACCCGTTCGGCTACGGGGCCGAGCGCAAGCGCGAACGCGCCATGATCCGCGAGTATGAAACCGACATGCGCGAAGTTCTGGCCGGCACGAATGACGCGACCCTGCCGATCGCGATAGAACTGGCCGAGCTGCCGCTGAGCGTCCGCGGCTATGGTCCCGTCAAGGACAGGGCCGCCGACGAGGCGGCCATCCGGCGCAGGGAATTGTTGCAGCAGTTCCGATCGGGCGATGCACCGAGGCGTGAAGCCGCCGAATGATCTGGGTCATTCCCAAACCGCCCGCGGCGTCCTAGAAGGGCGCGCAGGCTATGGGAGTGGCGACATGGCGGTTGGCGTTTTCGATTCGGGTCTGGGCGGGCTGACCATCCATCAGGCCATCGCCGCCCGCCTGCCGGATCTGCCGCTGGTCTATCTGGGCGACAATGCCCATGCCCCCTATGGGGTGCGGACCGCCGACGACATCTTCGATCTGACCTGTGCCGGTGTGTCGCGGCTGTGGGATGAGGGTTGCGATCTTGTGATTCTGGCCTGCAATACAGCCAGCGCGGCCGCGCTGCGGCGCATTCAGGAAACCTGGCTGCCCCAGGACAAGCGCGTGCTTGGGGTCTTCGTTCCGATGATCGAGGCGCTGACCGAACGGCAATGGGGCGACAATTCGCCGCCCCGCGAGGTCTCGGTCAACCAGGTGGCGCTGTTCGCGACACCCGCGACGGTTGCCAGCCGCGCCTTTCAGCGCGAACTGGCCTTTCGCGCGGTCGGCGTCGATGTCGAGGCGCAGCCCTGCGGTGGGGTCGTCGATGCCATTGAAATGGGTGACGAAATTCTGGCTGAGGCGCTGGTCACCAGCCATGTCGAGGCGCTGCTGCGTCGGATGCCGAACCCCGAGGCGGCGATTCTGGGCTGCACCCATTATCCGCTGGTCGAGGCCGCGTTCCAACGCGCGCTCGGGGACAATGTGGCGGTCTATTCGCAGGCGGGGCTGGTCGCGGCAAGCCTTGCGGATTATCTTGATCGTCGGCCCGAGTTTCTGGGCGCGGGCCGGGTGGCGAAATATCTGACGACCGGCGATCCCGTGCGTGTTTCGGGCAAGGCCACGCAATTCCTGCGCCGGCCGATCCGGTTCGAAGCGATCTGAGGAGAACGCGATGGCAGGTCTGAAACCGCTGAAGAAACGCCGCCGCGTTCAGGTTCTGATCGGCGCATCGGTCGCCTTGCTGATCGCCGTCGGGCTGATCGGATACGGGTTCCGGGACGGGATCAACCTGTATCGTTCGCCCACGCAGGTCAGCCAGCGCGCGCCGGCGCCGGACGAATATTTCCAGCTTGGCGGGCTGGTAAAGGACGGCTCGATCGTGAAGCGCGGCGGCGTGGCCTTCGATTTCGTCATCACCGATGGCGCGGCCGAGATCCCCGTGACCTATATCGGCCGCGATCCGCGTCCCGATCTTTTCAAGGAAGGTCAGGGCACCATCGCAAAGGGCTGGTATCGCGACGGTCGCTTCGAGGCGCAAAGCCTTCTGGCCAAGCATGACGAGACCTATATGCCGCGCGAGGTGGTCGATACGCTGAAGGATGCGGGCGTCTACCAGGATCCGAATTCCTGAGACGCGGCGCCGGGCGGGCTGCCTGTCCAGCGGGGACGGGTCGCTCGAACCCGCGGCGGCAGGGGCGCGACCATGTGCGATGCCTGAGGATCACGACATGCAACGGGCGTTCGGTTAACAGATGGTTAACCGGAGCCGATCACCTTTCGGGCTTTCCGTCGTTCTGACGGCTGGCTTTCAAGGGGACCGGAATGCCGAGTGTCGAAGAAATCGCGCGAGAGATCGTCGCCCGCGAGGGTGGCTATGTGAATGACCCCGACGATCCCGGTGGCGCGACCAATCATGGCGTGACCATCGGGACGATGCGGCAGTTGGGCATGGATCTGAACCGGGACGGGCGGATCGACGCAGCCGATGTCAAGGCGCTGACCCGCGCCCAGGCCGAACAGATTTTCGTGCTGCATTATTTCCGCAAGCCGCGTCTGTCCGAGTTGCCGGAAAAGGTGCAGCCGAGCGTTTTCGACATGTATGTCAATGCCGGTGCTAATGCGGTGAAGATCCTGCAAAGGCTGGTTTCGCGCATGGGGTTTCCGGCGCAGGCGGACGGCGTGGTGGGGCCGAAGACCATCGCCGCCGTCGCCGACGCTGCCGAGGCTGCGCCCGACCATCTGGCCGACGCCTACGGAATTGCGCGACGGAACTATTATTACGCCCTCGCCGATCAGCGCCCGGCCAGCCGCAAATATGCGCGCACCAAGATCGGTGGAAAAGGCGGCTGGATCACCCGGGCCGAGGAGTTCATGGCCCCGAAATACCGGCTGACCGAGGCCGAACATCGTGAAAGGACCGCAAGATGGGCGTGATCGACCGATTTCTGGGCGTATCGCAAGGTGTCGGCGCGCTTGGCAGTGCCGCCACCGGCATGGCCGAAGTCTTTACCCAGAACGCGACCCGCAAGATGGAGCTTGAGGAACAGGCCTATGCCCGCGCCATCAACCAGTTGGGACAGGAATTCCAGATCGCGCGGCCGGGTTTCTTCGATAGTTTCATCAACGGGTTGAACCGGCTGCCGCGCCCTCTGCTGGCGCTTGGGACGATGGGTCTGTTCGTTTATGCGATGGTCGAGCCGGCCGGTTTCGGGATCCGCATGGAGGGCTTGCAGCAGGTGCCCGAGCCGCTTTGGTGGCTTCTGGGTGCCATCGTCGGATTCTATTTCGGTGCCCGCGAGGCGTATTATTTCCGCAACAAGGGCTGGCCTGCGAAAAAGGGCGCCGCAACCGTCAGCAAGGAGGGGCAAGGCGACGCCGCGGCCTTGACCGGCGCGATCCGCCCCGAGGACGATTTCGCCGACAACGCGGCCCTGCGCGACTGGGTCGCCAGCCTGCGCGGATAGGTCACACGGGAAACCGTGGGCTACGGCCAAAGGGGGGCTTTCCCCCCTTTTTTTGTTGCCATATGCTGCGGTCAGAAAGGGAGGACGACCCAGATGACCGCAGAATTCGGCCACTTCGCCCTGGTCCTGGCCTTCGCCGTGGCGCTGTTTCAGATGATCGTGCCGATGGTCGGCGCGTCAAAAGGCTGGCAGGGCTGGATGGATAGTGCGCGGCCCGCCGCGATCATGCAATTCGTGTTGACCGGTCTGTCCTTCGCGGCTCTGACCGTTGCCTTCGTGACCTCGGATTTCTCGCTGAAGCTGGTCTATGAGAATTCGCATACCGCAAAGCCGATGCTGTACAAGTTTACCGGCGTCTGGGGCAATCACGAGGGTTCGTTGCTGCTGTGGGTGCTGATCCTGGCGCTGTTCGGCGCGGCGGCGGCGGTCTTTGGCGGCAATTTGCCGCCCAGCCTGCGGGCTCGGGTGCTGTCGGTTCAGGCTTCGATCGGGGTGGCTTTCTACGCTTTCATCATCTTCACATCCAACCCGTTCCTGCGGCTGGCCGACCCGCCGTTCAACGGACGCGACCTGAACCCGCTGCTGCAGGATCCCGGCCTCGCGTTCCATCCGCCGTTCCTGTATCTGGGCTATGTCGGGCTGTCGATGGCGTTCAGCTTTGCCATCGCCGCGCTGATCGAAGGGCGGGTCGATGCCGCCTGGGCCCGCTGGGTCCGGCCCTGGACATTGGCTGCATGGATGTTTCTGACGACGGGCATTTCGATCGGATCCTGGTGGGCCTATTACGAACTGGGCTGGGGTGGCTTCTGGTTCTGGGACCCGGTCGAGAATGCCAGCTTCATGCCCTGGCTTCTGGCCGCCGCCCTGATGCATTCCGCCATCGTTGTCGAAAAGCGTGAATCGCTGAAAAGCTGGACGATCCTGCTGGCGATCATGGCCTTCGGTTTCTCGATGATCGGAACGTTCATCGTGCGTTCCGGCGTGCTTACCTCTGTTCACAGTTTTGCCAGCGATCCGGCGCGCGGGATGTTCATCCTTGGAATCCTGACGGTGTTCGTCGGCGGCGGACTGACGCTCTATGCGGTGCGGGCGCCGGCCATGATGGCCAAGGGCGTGTTCCAGCCGACTTCGCGCGAAGGCGCACTGGTCTTGAACAATGTGCTGCTGGCGGTCTCGGCCTTCGTGGTCTTCATCGGTACGATGTGGCCGCTGTTCGCCGAGGCGATGTGGAATCGCAAGCTGTCGGTCGGCCCGCCATTCTTCAACAAGGCATTCACGCCTTTCATGATCGTGCTGGCGCTGGCGCTGCCCTTGGGTGCGATCATGCCGTGGAAGCGGGCGTTCCTGGGGCGGACGATGCGGCTGTTGCGCGGGCCTTTGATGTTTGCCCTGGCGGTGATGCTTCTGGTCTTCGCAGTCTCGACCGGGCGCAGCGCGGTCGCGGTGATCGGCGCGGGTCTGGGAAGCTGGCTGATCGCCGGCTCTGTCGCCGACCTGATCCATCGCACCGGCAATACCGGTCTGTCGCGGCTGGCGCGGCTGCCGCGCGCCGACTGGGGAAAGGCGATCGCCCATGCCGGGCTGGGTGTGACCTTTGTCGGCGTCGGACTTCTGACCGCCTGGCAGACCGAGGATATCCGCGTTGCCCAAGTCGGCGAAACCTTCGACCTGACGGGCTATCAGATCACGCTGGAAGCGGTGGACAAGGTTCAGGGGCCCAATTACCTCTCGACCATGGCGACGATGGCGGTGGCGCGGGATGGCCGCAGTATCGCCACAACCTATCCGGAAAAGCGGGTCTATCCGGTGCAGGGCATGCCCACGACCGAGGCCGCCATCGTCAACGGCTTCTTCCGTGACATCTATCTGGTCATCGGTGACGAGCAGGCCGGCGGGGGCTGGGCCGTGCGGTCCTATGTCAAACCCTTCGCCAACTGGATCTGGCTGGGCGCGATCATGATGGCGCTTGGCGGTTTGGTCAGCCTGTCGGACCGCCGCTACCGGGTGGCGGCTGGCGCGCGTTCCTCCACGCCGGCCCGCGCGGTTCCGGCGGAATGAGCCGGCTTGCGCTGATCCTGATGCTTCTGCTGGCGCCCTTCGCGGCGCTGGCGGTTCAGCCCGATGAGGTTCTTGACAATCCCGTCCTTGAAAGCCGTGCCCGCGATATTTCGCAAAAGATGCGTTGTCCGGTTTGTCAGGGCGAGTCTATCGACGAATCCAACGCTGGGGTCAGCCGCGATCTGCGCCTCTATATCCGCGAGCGGCTGGTGGCGGGTGACAGTGACGCCGAGGTCGTCGATGCCGTCGTGGACCGTTTCGGCGAGTTCGTGCTGTTCGATCCGCCGATGCGCGGTATCAATCTTCTGCTGTGGTTCGCGGCGCCGGTGGCGGCCCTGCTGGGCCTGATCCTCGCCTTCGTCTTCCTGCGCGGCCGGTCCCGCGCCGCGTCCTCGATCCGCGATCTGAACGAGGCCGAGCGTGCTCGGCTGGACGAAATCATGCACGAGTGACGCGGGGTCGCGCTTTCGCAGGCTGCATTCCGGCGCCATGATCCCCAAGAGACGCGGGGGAACATTGCATGACCCATGAGACCATCCAGTTCGCTGTCGCCGATGGCATCGCCACGCTTGTCCTGAACCGGCCGGAGGTGATGAACGCGCTGAATTCACGGATGCGGGCCGAGATCACCGAGGCATTGACGACCCTTCCCGAAGAGGCGCGCTGCGTTGTTCTGACCGGATCGGGGCGGGCTTTCTGTTCGGGTCAGGATCTTGGCGATGCCGGCGCCGCCGCGGATCTGGAGGCCACGCTGCGCGATGAATACGAACCGATGCTGCGTGCGATCACCGGCTGCCGGGCACCCGTCATCGCGGCCGTGAACGGAGTCGCCGCCGGCGCGGGGGCCAATCTGGCCCTGGCCGCCGACGTCGTGATCGCGGCTGAAGGCGCCAGCTTCATCCAGGCCTTCACGAGGATCGGGCTTGTCCCGGATGCCGGCGGCACCTTCATCATTCCGCGCGCCATCGGCGCTGCGCGCGCGATGGGCATGATGCTTTTCGCCGATGCGATTCCGGCCCGACAAGCGGCGGACTGGGGCCTGATCTGGGATGCTGTCGCCGACGCCGACTTCGCCGAGGAGGTCGCCGCACGCGCCCGGAAGCTGGCTCAGGGGCCGACCGGCGCCTATCTGTCGATCCGCCATGCGCTCGCGGCTGCGTTCTGCAATGACATGGAGACGCAACTGGCGCTGGAAGCCCGGTTGCAGGGCGAGGCCGGTCGCAGCGCCGATTTCCGCGAGGGGGTCGCGGCCTTTCTGGAAAAGCGTCCGGCGCGCTTTATCGGACGCTAGGCAATCTGGACAAAGCGCGGCCTGTGGTCGCGATTATCGAAGAAGGGCACGGTTCCAGGCACCGGCAGAGCCGATCCAGGCGGCAGATTGCGGACAAGCTGGGCCAGTTCGGCCAACACGACCTCGGTGATGAAGGGCAGGTTCAGGGCGCGCGCCTTTGCCAAGGGAACCCAATGCAGGTGTGAAAGCTCGTCGCAGGCGCGGCTGAAATCGTCGGGATCGCCGGCGATTTCAGCCGCATCGGCCACGAAAAAACGTGCATCGAAGCGTCGGGGCCGACCCGGCGGCGTGATCGCGCGGAAGACATAGATCAGGGCCGACGGATCGGGCAACAGCCCCGCCTCGGCATAGCCGGGCCACGGGCAGGCCGCGCCACCCTGCCTGCCGATCAGCAGGCCGGTCTCTTCGGCCAGTTCCCGCAGGGCTGCGGCGGCGAAGGCGTGGACATCGCAGGGCGCGCCCTCGCGCAGTCCAGCCGCCAGGCGGGTTGCATGAGGCGCGGTCAGGGTTCCGGCCAGCGGCGCGGTCGCGTCGCTTGGATCGACCGCGCCACCCGGGAAAACGTATTTCGACGGCATGAAGGCCGCTTTCGCGCCACGCATTCCCATCAGCACCCGGCTGCCGGCCTCGTCGCGGCGCATCAGGATGATCGTCGCCGCGTCGCGGATTGGCGGTTCGGCTTCGGTCACGTCGAGGCAGGCTCGGCGTCGATTCCGAAACCATGCATCCGCTTGGCCCATTGCAGCCCGATCATGGCTCCCTTGATCCGCGGCAGCAGCAGCAGCGACAGGATCACCGCCCCAAGCCCGAAACCGACGATCATGGTTGCGGCCGAGGGACGGAAGGCGACAAAAAACGCCAGAAGAAGCGGCGCACCCAGATGCGAGACCAGCAGAACCGTCATATAGGCCGGTCCGTCATCGGCCCGCTGGTGGTGCAACGCCTCGCCACATTCGGGGCAAAGATCGGTCACGTTCAGATAGCTCCGGAACAGCCTGCCTCGGCCGCAGGCAGGACAGCGCCCGCGCGCGCCAAGCAGCATGGCCCGCCGCGTCGGACGGTCTTCGGCCGGCAGGCTGGCGAGGGATGTCTGGCCTTGGCTGGGCATGGCGGTCTCCGTGGCAAGGGGCGCGGGCGGTGGGTGCCAATCTAAGCCCTTGGCGCCGCTTTCGCCAGTCCGCCTTTACTTTCGCGCCATGGCCGGGACTCATGCGGCACGTTCGGATTGCGCCAGCATGACACGGTTGCGTCCCAGCGACTTGGCGACGATCAGGGCCCGATCGGCCCGTTCCATCGACAATTCGGCCAGAGTTTCGGCCCGCATATCCACGGTGGGCGGGTGGGCAACCGCCGCGCCGACCGAGACGGTGACCCTGACCCGTCCGCCGCCGGACAACTGCGGCAGGACGATGCCGTCTGCCTCGATGCGCCGGCGGATCGTCTCGGCCATGTCGCAGGCTCCTGCCTCGTCGGTCTCGGGCAGCACGATCATAAACTCCTCTCCGCCCAGGCGCGCGGTCATCCCGGCCTCGGGTACCGAGGCGGCGATTCGGGCTGCGACATCGCGAAGAACCGCGTCGCCCGCAGGATGGCCGAAGCGATCGTTGATCGTCTTGAATCGATCCAGATCCAGCGCCAGCACCGCGAAGGGCCGACGCTGCCGGATCGCATCGCCGGCCATCGCCGCCAGCCGGGGCAGGGCGAAGCGCCGGTTGTGCAGGCCGGTCAGCGGATCGGTCATGGCCCAGACCATATTGCGCTGCGTTTCCGCCCGGCGGCGGTCGGCGTCGCGCTTGCGGTGCAACTGGCCCTCGACCGCCAGCGCCGCCATTTCGGGATTGCTGCCGCTGCCCAGATCCATCGGCAGAACCTCGCCCGCGCCCAAATCCAGCGCAATGGCTGACAACTCGCTGCGTTCGGGCAAGGTGGCCACGATAAAGGCCGCATGGCGCGAGCCGTGGCGCGAGCGCAGTTCCGACAGCAGCCGCAAACCGTCACCGCGCCCCTCGATATCGGCGGCGATCAGATAAAGATCGGCACCTTCGCCGGTCACGGCAAGGCTCAGCGCCTCTTCGGGATTGTTTATGCGGAACTGGCAATGCAGCCGCGATTGCAGGCCATGGCGCCAGCGCAGGGCGCGGCCGGGGTTGTCGGCAACCAGCGTGACGCGATCTTCGCGGGCATGGCGGAACGGTGCGGCGGCCTCGCGCATCGCGCCGACCTGTTCGGCTACATCTTCGGCATCGCGCAGCAGACCGCGAATGCGCGCCAGCAGGATCTGTTCGTCCGCGGCGGGATCCAGGACAGCCGCCGCACCTGCCCGTAAAGCCTCGATTCGCACCTGCGCATCGGCTATCGCAAGGATCGTCACTTCGGGATATTCGACGTGGATCAGTCCGCACAGATCGACCAGCGCGCAATCGGGAAAACCCGAGGCCAGAAGCACCAGGTCGGGCTTGCCCTCGCGAAGGTGCTGCAAAAGCTGGGCGCTGCTTGCCGCGGTCAGCACGCCATGGCACGCCGACCCCAACCGCACCTTCATCATGATGCGCGTCGTGGCCGTTCCGTCAGCAACGATGATGCGAGCCGTCATCAGCCTTCAGACCCCTTCCTGCCCGTTTCGGCGAAGAATCACAGGATTTCCTTAACAAAGTGTTTCCGCTATTCGGAGCCGGCGGAAATCCGCGCAAAACTCACGCAGGGGTGACCCATGGCCTATTCGCCCGAACAGGCACGCGAGCTGGCGTTGTCGGCGCTGATCTGGATGACGGAAGATCCTGACCTGATTCAGGGCTTTCTCGGCGCGACGGGGCTGAGGCCCGAGGATCTTCGCGCCATGGCCAGCGACGCGGATTTGGCGGTCCATGTTCTTGATTTTGTGCTGCAGGCGGATGAACGCGTGCTGCGGGTGGCGCAGGCGCTTCAGATCAAGCCGGAAGAGGTGATGACCGCCCGCACCATCCTGGCCGGCCCCGGCAGTCACGGCTGGAGCATCGATTAGCCCCGGTCTTACCGGTTTCTTCACTTTTCGGCGCTAGGCTTACGCCAAAAGGAAGGTGAGAGATGCAGACATTGCTCGATCGCGCCATCGGCGAATTCATGCGTGAGGTCTATGGGATCGAGCGTTGGCAGGACATTCTGGATCAGATGTCGCAGGGGCTGATCGATACCGGACCTGATGGCGCCGGCTATGCCGGCGCGATGCGCGAGGCCGCCCGCAGGCTGGCCAAGCCCGAAGCGGACCTGTTCGAGGATCTGGGCGCATGGCTGGCGCGGCACGAACCGATCCGCCGATTGCTCCGCTTTTCGGGCAGCAACTTCCGCGATTTCGTGATGCGGCTGGACGAATTGCCGGACCGCGCCCATATGGTCGTGCCGGAACTGCGAATGCCGTCGATCCTGATCCGGCAAGACGATTCCAATACGGTGACGATCGAACTGACCGAGGCTCAGGCGGGCTGGCCACCAGTGCTGGGCGGTATCCTGCGCGGGATGGCGGATGATTATGGCGCGCTTGGGCTGATTCTGGTCGAGGGCGATGTCATCACGGTCCGCATCTCGGACGAATCCTTTTCGGAAGATCGCGGCTTTCAACTCGGCGATCCCTATCACGCCGCGACGGCGTCCCGCTGATGCGGATCCCCGAACCGCAGATCAGCTTCTCGACGCCGACGCTTCAGCGGCTCTTGCCGATGCATCTGCTGATGGCACCGGATGGCGAAATCCTGGGGACCGGGCCGACCCTGCGCAAGGTTCTGGGCCGGAAATGCCGGAAGATCGGCGAGGTTCTGACCCAGGCGCGCGCAACGACCGGGCAGTCGCTGATCGACGAAATCGCGACGGCCGCCACGCGGGGCGAACGGCTTTTCCTGCGTCTGACCGAGCCGCCGCACCTGACCCTCAGGGGTCATGCAGTAGCCGCGGCGGGGTCCGAAACCGCGATTTTGATCAATCTGGGCTTCGGTATCGGACTGACCGACGCGGTCAGCCATGCCGGATTGACGGATCAGGATTTCGCGCCGGCGGAACTGGCGATGGAGCTGCTGTTCCTGCACGAGGCCAACCGCGCCGCCCTGAGCGAGTTGTCGAACTTCAATCAGCAATTGCAGGCCGCGCGCGAGGCGGCCGAGTTGCAGGCGCATACCGATCCACTGACCGGACTGACCAACCGCCGGGGCGTGGAACTGGTCCTGTCAGCCGCGCTGAAGACATTCCGCGATGGCAAGGGCGCAGGATTCGCGCTGGCGCAGCTTGATCTTGACCGGTTCAAGGACGTGAACGACCGGTTGGGCCACGCGGCGGGCGACCGGGTCCTGTGCGACGTTGCCGATATCCTGAAGGAAGCGATCCGCAGCAACGATACCGCCGCGCGGGTCGGCGGCGACGAATTCCTGCTGATCCTGCGCGACCTGAACGATGCCGCGACGCTGGACCGGCTTGCCTGCCGGATTATCCGGCGCATCGAAGAACGGATCCCCGAAAAACTGCCGGGCTGCACCGTTTCCGCAAGCGTCGGGATCGTTCTTTCCGAACACTACCGAAACCTGACGGAAGACCGGATCCTGCATGATGCCGACGTGGCGCTGTACCGGTCGAAATACGGCGGTCGCGGCAGGGTGACGATCCTGTCCGAGGTTCTTCCGGTGGAACCTGCCTTGCCGGCAGGAACGGTTGCGCAAGACGATGCCGATCGACTAGATCGAACGGATGATGACGGGATTTCCCATCGCGCATGAAGGGATGCGCATCGGTCTGCTGGGAGGCTCGTTCGATCCGCCCCACGCGGGACATGTCAACATCACCCAGGCCGCCTTTCGCCGATTCCGTCTGGATCGTGTCTGGTGGCTGGTTTCACCGGGGAATCCGCTGAAGACGCGCGGGCCCGCGCCGCTGGGGCAAAGGATGCAGGCGGCGCAGACGCTGGTGCAGGATCCCCGCGTCGTGATCAGTGATCTGGAGGCGCGGATGAACACGCGGATCAGCGCGGACACGATCGCCGCCATGCGTCGTCGCTGGCCGGGCGTACGTTTCATCTGGCTTATGGGCTCGGACAATCTGGTCCAGTTTCACCTCTGGGACCGCTGGCAAGAAGTCGCGGCGGCGGTGCCGATCGGAGTTCTGGCGCGGCCGGGAACACGAACTGCCGCCCGTCACTCGGTCGCGGCGAAAAAACTGCAACGCTGGCGGCTGCCGCTTGCCGCGGCGGCCGGCCTGGCCGATCGCAGACCGCCCGCCTGGGTGCTGGTCAATCTGCCGATGTCGGCCCATTCCTCGACCGCGCTTCGCCTCGTGCGGCCGGACCTGAGGGATCCGCCGTGACGGGCTGTTCCAGCCGCCGCGGCCTGTTGGCGGGAATCGCCGCCCTCTGCCTCGCCCGGACCGCGCGGGCAGAGACGCCGCAGGCCGCGCGTCCGCCGGCAAGGCCGCTGCCGGATGCGGCGCAGCTGATCCGGGCATCCGGTCTGGCGGGCACGACAGGCTATGCCCTGGTCGATCCGTTGCAGGGTCGGATAATGGCGGAAGGGGGCGCCGCGATGCCGTTTTCGCCCGCCAGCACGATGAAGGCGATCACCGCACTTTACGCGCTGGATCGGCTGGGGCAGACCCACCGTTTCCGGACGCGTGTGCTGCGGGCGGACGATATGCTGATCCTTGCAGGCGGCGGCGATCCGGTCCTGTCGTCGGATGACCTTGATCGGCTGGCCGCCGATCTGGTTGCCGCCGGTGCGGCCACTCCGGCGCGCTTTGCCGTCTGGGGCGGTGCATTGCCGCAAATCGAGGAAATTGCGCCCCCGCAGGCCGATTGGCTGGCCTATAACCCGGCCTTGTCGGGGATGATCCTCAATTTCAACCGGGTGTATCTGAACTGGCGTCGCGCCGATGGACGGATGCAGATGTCGCTGAAGGCGCGGGCAGAGCGGCATTCGCCCCGCGCCTACACGATCACTGTCGCGCCCGGCGATCAGCCCGATCTGTTCTCTTATCGCAGCGAGGACGGGATCGAGGCCTGGACCGTCTCGCGCGCCGCCATCGCCCAGCCGGGCAGCCGCTGGCTGCCGGTGCGCAAGCCAGAGCTTTACGCGGGCGACGTGTTCCAGACGTTGTGCCGCGCGCGCGGCCTGGTGCTGCCCCGGCCCGACACGATCCGGATGCTGCCCGTGGCCGAAGAGGTCGCAGCCTTGGACAGCCCGCCATTGATCACGATCCTGCGCGACATGTTGTATTATTCGACCAACCTGACCGCCGAAGTCGTCGGGTTGCAGGCCAGCGGTGCCCCCGATACCGCCAGTTCGGCCCGTGCCATGCAGGATTGGCTGGCGACGAAGGGGCAGGGCGCGGGGTTCCAGCTTCGCGACCATTCCGGCCTGTCGGACGACAGTCGCGTGACGGCGAGGGGCATGGCCCTGATGCTGGCCGGTCCGGGGCTCGCGGCAGGGCTGCCCGAACTGCTGAAGACGGATCCGCTGGCCGAGGATCTGGGCCCGGACCCGGACAGATCTGCACAGGTCGCGGCCAAGACGGGAACGCTGAATTTCGTCTCGAACCTCGCGGGTTACGTGACCGGCGCAGACGGAAACCGACGCTGTTTCGCGATCCTGTCCGTCGATCCGGCGCGCCACGAGGCGACCAGCGGACAGGAACAGCCGGCCGGGGTCCGTGCCTGGACGCGCGACGCCAAGCGCTTGCAGCGGCAAATGCTGCAGGCCTGGGCCGGTTCAGGTGGCTGACGAAGCGGTCGGAACCGGGGTTCAGATCACGCGGTGGCGAACCTGTGCCGAAAGCTCGATCGCGGCGGCGTGCAGGCGCGCGATGTTGAGCTGGTCGCGGATTTCGGCCAGCAGCGCGATCTCGCCCTCGTAAAGCCTGCCATCGGCGGCGGCCACATCGCAGGCCAGCGCATAGGCGGTTTCATACAGCTTTTCGGGCAGCGCATCGCGGATCAGCCCGAACAGCGCGTCCAGGCCGTCCTCTTCCTCGAACAGCGTCATCACCGTCTGGCTGGCGGCGCGGATGCGATCCTCGTCGTAATCGGCGAAAACCGGGGCGTGATCGACCATGCGCTGGATCGCCACAAGTTCCGAGGTTCGCATCTGCGCATCCGATGCCGAGACGGCCACCATGACCGCAACCAGCGCGTCGCAGGGCGAAAGTGAGGGCAGGTCGGTGGTCATGGTCGGTTCTCCATCGGTTCGCAGGCAAATTATTGACGATTGCGCCCGCGTTCAATAAGGCGTCGAAGCTTGCAACCGGGAGAAAAGCGATGACCACCCTGCGCGATGCCGCGATGCGTTCGAAGGCCTGGCCGTTCGAAGAGGCGCGCCGGGTGCTGAAACGCTACGATAAGGCGGATCCCGAAAAGGGTTTCGTGCTGTTCGAGACGGGCTACGGCCCCTCGGGCCTGCCGCATATCGGCACCTTCGGTGAGGTTGCCCGCACCACGATGATCCGCCGCGCCTTCGAGATGATCAGCGACATCCCGACCAAGCTGATCTGCTTTTCGGACGACATGGACGGCATGCGCAAGGTGCCCGACAACGTTCCGCAGCAGGACATGCTGCGCCAGCACCTGCAATTGCCGCTGACTTCCGTGCCCGATCCCTTCGGCACCCATGCCAGCTTCGGCGATCACAACAACGCCATGCTGCGGCGCTTTCTGGACACGTTCGGCTTCGACTACGAATTCATCAGCGCCACCGAATTCTACAGATCGGGCCGCTTCGATGCGACCCTGCTGGACGCGGCCGCGCGTTACGACGCGATCATGGAGGTGATGCTGGCCAGCCTGCGCGAGGAACGCCAGCAGACCTATTCCTGTTTCCTGCCCATCAGTCCGACCACGGGGCGGGTGCTGTATGTGCCGATCAAACATGTCGATGCGGCCAACGGCACGATCACCTTCGATGAGGACGGCGAGGAATTGACGCTGCCGGTCACGGGCGGGCGGGTAAAGCTGCAATGGAAGCCGGATTTCGGCGCACGCTGGGCCGCACTGGATGTCGATTTCGAGATGTATGGCAAGGATCACAGCACCAACACGCCGATCTATGATGGCATCTGCGAGATTCTGGGCGGCAGAAAGCCCGAGCATTTCACCTATGAACTGTTTCTGGATCAGCATGGCCAGAAGATCAGCAAATCCAAGGGCAACGGGCTGTCGATCGACGAATGGCTGACCTATGCGGCGACCGAAAGCCTTTCCTATTTCATGTATCAGAAGCCGAAAACGGCCAAGCGGATGCATTTCGACGTGATCCCCAAGGCTGTTGACGAATATCACCAGCAGTTGCGCGCCTATCCCGAGCAGGCGCCGGAGCAGCAGCTGGCGAACCCGGTCTGGCATATCCATGGCGGCGAGGTGCCGGCCTCGGACATGGTGGTGCCGTTCCAGATGCTGCTGAACCTGGCCTCGGTCGCGGGGGCCACCGACAAGGAGGGGCTTTGGGGCTTCATCCGTCGCTATGCGCCCGAGGCCAGCCCCCAGACGCATCCCGGTCTGGATCGGGCCGCGGGCTTTGCCGTGCGATACTTCACCGATTTCGTCGCCCCGACGCGGCGGTTCCGCGCCCCGACCGAGGTCGAGCGCCGGGCGATGGAGGATCTGGCCTCGCGGCTGGCCGCATGGGATCAGCCCGCCGATCCCGAGGCGTTGCAAAGCATGGTCTTCGCGATTGGCAAGGATCACGGGTTCGAACCGCTGCGCGACTGGTTCAGCGCACTCTACCAGGTTCTTCTGGGGGCCGATCAGGGACCGCGTTTCGGGGGGTTCATCGCGCTCTACGGCATCGACGAGACGCGCCTGCTGATCGAACGGGCGCTGGCCGGGGAACTGGCCGCAAGTCACTGACGCGCAGGGCTGGAACAGTTCGGACGAAGGCCGCTCTGCTGTCCTGGTCACCATCGCGCGTTGCGTCCCGACCCGGTGCAGCGCGCGCGCGTGCAAGGTTTCGTTAACCGGTCATAAACTATTCCTTCACTCCTTCGTCGGGGCCACGGCCCCTTCCGCAGCGGATGGGGAGACAGGAATGAACATCGCAATCACCAACGGCCTCATGCTGATGCCGCCGGCCTTCCGCGCGGGGCTGAACGCCTGGTCGCGGACCGACGGCACCTCGTCCAGTCCGACCTGGGCCAGCGCCGACAACGCCGGAATCGTCCCGGCCGATCAGGATTTCGGCGCCTGTCTGGAGATCTACAAGCAGCAGACGACGACCCAGATCCGTTTCATGGGCGAGACGCCGATGATCCCCGGCGTCTACCTGCGCATCTCGGCCCGCGTGAAGGCAGTGGCCGGCGCGCTGTGCGGCGTGCGCATCGCGGGCTGGGCAGGTGATGGCGCGCGCAATCATGTGACCGGCCTGGTCGAGGTCGGCCCGACCGTGCCGCTGACAACCTATGGCGAGGTGGTCGAGGTCAGCGCCATCGTCGGCGTCGGCGCGCGCGCGGGTGTCGACATGGGCTGGGGCACGGTGCCGGTCTTCGGCCATTTCGGCCTGGATCTGGTTGGCGCCAATGGTGGTGCGATCCGCATCGAATCGATCCGCATCGACGACATCACAGCGGCCTTCATCCCGTCGCTGATCGACTGGGTGGACGTGCGGGATTTCGGCGCCAGGGGCGACAATGCCACCAATGACCGGGCCGCCTTCATCGCCGCCGACCAGGCCGCCAATGGCGGTTGGGTGCTGGTTCCCGAAGGCACGTTCTATATCAGCGGCGACCTTGGGATAAACAGCCCGATCCGCTTCAAGGGCAGGATCCGCACACCCGATTCCACCCGTGTCTCGTTCCTGCAAAGCTTTGATTTCCCGACCTATGCCGACGCCTTCGGGAACGAGACGCTGGGCATGAAAAAGGCATTGCAGGCGCTGTTCGGCTATACCGATCATGTCACGCTGGATCTGTGCGGGCGTCGGGTCGATCTGGATGAACCGCTGGTCATTCAGGATCTGGCCCCCGATCTGAACGGGTTTTCCAATCGCCGGGTCATCGCCAATGGCAGCATCCAGGCCAAGCCCGGCACCGCCTGGGACACCGGCCGCTGGACCAGCCGCGCCAGCTACGACCCCGCGACGCCCGACCGGCTGACAAATGTCGCCAATGTCGCGGCGATCGAGATCGGCAGCCGCGTGTCCGGCAACGGCGTCGGCCGCGAGGTCTATGTCAACGGCAAGAACGTGGCCGAGGGCTGGCTTTCGCTGTCGCAACCGCTCTACGGCGGGGCGGCGACGCGCAGCTACACCTTCGAGCGCTACCGCTACCTGTTCGACTTTTCGGGGATCAAGCAGCTGAGCCGGCTGAATTTCGTCAATCTCGACCTCAGCTGCGAATCCATCGCGAGCGGCATCATGCTGGCCCCCGAAGGCGAGATGATCTCCGTGCGCGACTGCTATGTCACCAAGCCCAGAGATCGCGGCATCACCTCGATCGGGCGGGGCTGCCAGGACATGCTGATCGACCGTTGCCAATTCCTGTCCAGCGAGATCGATCTGCCCGCGCAGCAGCGCAGCTCGATCGCGATCAATGTCAATGCCAACGACACCAAGATCCGCGACAACCGCTTCGTGCGTTTCGCGCATTTCATGGTCGCCAATGGCGGCGGGCATATCATCAGCGGCAATCACTGGTTCCAGGGCGACGGCTCGGGCGAGGGGCTGCGCTATGCCGGGCTGGTGCTGACGCTGACCAACGTGCAGACCACGATCACCGGAAACTACATCGACAACGCCTCCATCGAATGGACCAACGAACACAGCGCGCGGCCCGATTTCAGCGGCAGCCAGTTCAGCTTCGGTGGCCTGACCATCACCGGCAATACCTGCCTGTGTTCCAATACCGCGGCCTGGTTCACCTGGCTGACGGTCAAGCCCTATGGCAGCGGCCATTTCATCCACGGCCTGACCGTATCGGGCAACGTGTTCAAGGCGCTTTACGGCAATGTGGACCGGATCGACAGGGTCGATACCTCGATCGCGGATCTGGATTACAACAACATGCGGAACGTCCAGTTCGAGGGCAATACCTTCAACGGCGTGAACAACTATGTCTCGAACCCGCTGCTGGTCCAGCACGAGCAGAACAGCACCTCGCGGACATGGAATCTGCCGGTGATCGAGGGGCTGCCGTTCCAGGCCTGGGCAAAATCCGTGCAGTCGGTGGTCGCCGAAGGGCCGATCACGGACGGCTCGAACAACCGCATCGACGCGGCGCCGTGGGTGCAGGCCGAGATCGGCAGCACGAGGCGACAGATCCGGCTGAACTGGGCCACTCCGGTCAAGGGCAAGATTTCGGTCTATGCGCGCATGGACCGGCCGCAGTAAAATCCCATCCGACCGTCCTCGGATACGCCGCCGCGAGCCATCGCGGCGGCTTTTTCATACGCCGGGATCCGCGGGCGTCAGCCCTAGGCCGCGCCGAAACCGACATTCGGCAGGGCGCGCTCGCGCATCATCTGCCAGAAGGAGAAATCCGGCAAGTCGACGAAGGCCGCGGCGTGCCGATGGGCATTCAACCAGTGATCGCGCAGGGCCGCATCGGATCGCGGGTCATGGCAGAGTCCCGAAGCCCACTCCGGCGAATGTGAACAATTTACATTTTACATCTGAAATCCGTCAATAACTTTACAAATTTCTCGTTATATAAAAAATGCTTAACTTGAAGTGCCGTATATGATTAACATCTGCCACGGGGGTGCTTTCAGCGCCGCCGGCCGGTGGGGACCGGCAACCGGACAAGGGACGGAAATGGCTGTAAGGAGGGCATGTCGTGAGCACCGAAACCATTGAAAAGCATCGAATTCCGCCCGGGTTCGAAAACGCGCACGTCAAGCCCGCCGATTACGACCGTCTCTATGCCGAATCGATTCGTGATCCGGAAGCCTTCTGGGCCCGCGAGGGCAAGAGGCTGGACTGGATCGAGCCCTATACCAAGGTCAAGAACACCGATTTCACCTTCGGCAAGGTCAACATCAAGTGGTACGAGGACGGCGTTCTGAATGTCAGCGTGAATTGCGTCGACCGGCATCTGGACAAGCGCGGCGAGCAGACCGCGATCATCTTCGAGCCCGACGATCCGAAGGACGACGCCCGGCACATCACCTACAGGCAATTGTCCGAAAACGTGAACCGGATGGCGAACGTGCTGCTGAGCCAGGGCGTCATGCGGGGCGACCGGGTCGTGATCTATCTGCCGATGATCCCCGAGGCCGCCTATGCGATGCTGGCCTGCGCGCGGATCGGGGCCATCCATTCCATCGTTTTCGCCGGTTTCTCGCCCGATGCGCTGGCCAACCGCATCAATGACAGCGGCGCCAAGGTGGTCATCACCGCCGATACCGCGCCGCGCGGCGGGCGCAAGACCAACCTCAAGGCCAATGCCGACGCGGCCCTGCTGCATTGTTCGGACAAGGTTCGCTGCCTCGTCGTCAAGCATACCGGCGATCAGACCACCTGGGTCGAGGATCGCGACGTGGACGTGAAGGCGATGATGCAGGAGGCCAGCCCCGATTGCCCGCCGCGCCCGATGAATGCCGAGGATCCGCTGTTCATCCTCTACACGTCAGGCTCGACCGGCAAGCCGAAGGGCGTGGTGCACACGACCGGCGGCTATCTGGTCTTTGCCGCCATGACCCATGAATATACCTTCGACTACCATGACGGCGACATCTTCTGGTGCACCGCCGATGTCGGCTGGGTTACCGGGCACAGCTATATCGTCTATGGCCCGCTGGCCAACGGTGCCACGACGGTGATGTTCGAGGGCGTGCCGACCTGGCCCGATGCGGGACGGTTCTGGGAAGTCTGCGCCAAGCACAAGGTGAACCAGTTCTACACCGCGCCGACCGCGATCCGGGCGCTGATGGGGAAGGGGCCGGAATTCGTCGAAAAGCACGACCTGTCCAGCCTGCGCCTTTTGGGCACGGTGGGCGAGCCGATCAACCCCGAAGCATGGAACTGGTATGACGAGCATGTCGGCAAGGGGCGGTGCCCCATTGTCGATACCTGGTGGCAGACCGAAACCGGCGGCCACCTGATCACGCCGCTGCCGGGCGCGACCGAGACCAAGCCCGGCTCGGCCACGGTTCCGTTCTTCGGCATCAGGCCGGCCATTCTCGATGCCGAATCGGCCAGGGTGCAAGAGGGCAATCCGGCCGAGGGCGTGCTGTGCATCGCCGATAGCTGGCCGGGCCAGATGCGGACCGTCTGGGGCGATCACAAGCGTTTCGAGGAAACCTATTTCCAGCAATATCCGGGCTATTACTTTACCGGCGACGGCTGCCGCCGGGACGAGGACGGCTATTACTGGATCACCGGCCGGGTCGATGACGTGATCAATGTCAGCGGCCATCGCATGGGCACGGCCGAGGTCGAATCGGCATTGGTCGCACATGAGAAAGTCGCCGAGGCAGCGGTCGTGGGCTATCCGCACCCGGTCAAGGGACAGGGGATCTATGCCTATGTCACCCTGATGAGCGGGGTCGAGCCGACCGAGGAATTGCGCGCCGAGCTGGAAAAGTGGGTCCGCAGCGAGATCGGCCCGATCGCCAAGCCGGACCTGATCCAGTGGGCGCCCGGGATGCCCAAGACGCGATCGGGCAAGATCATGCGCCGCATCCTGCGCAAGATCGCCGAGAATGACTATGGCAGCCTGGGCGACACCTCGACCCTGGCCGAACCCGAGGTGGTGGAAGACCTGATCGAGAACCGGATGAACCGCGGCTGAGCGGCGCCGGGAGAATACGGGGCCGCCCGCCGGCCCCGAATCGCGTCACGCGCAGCCCTGACGGGGCGCGACCGGGATGCAGGACGGCAAGGCGGGACGAGGGACATGTCTGAACAGGGAGGACCGCAAGGACATGAGTGACAGAACATCATCGAACGCCTACTGGCAGGCGAATCTGCGGATCATCTGGATCTGCCTCGCCATCTGGGCACTGGTATCCTACGGCTTCGCGATCATCCTGCGACCGCTGCTTTCGGGCATCAGGATCGGCGGCACGGATCTGGGCTTCTGGTTCGCGCAGCAAGGCGCGATCCTGGTGTTCATCGTGCTGATCTTCTTTTACGCGGCGCGGATGAACAAGCTCGACCGCGACCACGGCGTGGACGAGTGAGCGGGGATCCAACATGAGCCAGTTTACCCTCAACCTGATCTTCATCGGCCTCAGCTTCGCGGTGTATATCGGCATCGCGATCTATGCGCGGGCCGGATCGACGGCCGAATTCTACGCCGCCAATCGCGGCGTCCACCCGGTCATGAACGGCATGGCCACGGCGGCCGACTGGATGTCGGCGGCCAGCTTCATCTCGATGGCGGGGCTGATCGCCTTTACCGGATACGACAACTCGACCTATCTGATGGGCTGGACCGGTGGCTATGTGCTGCTGGCGATGCTGCTGGCGCCGTATCTGCGCAAGTTCGGCAAGTTCACCGTACCGGAATTCATCGGCGACCGCTTCTATTCGGGCACCGCGCGGATCATCGGCGTGATCTGCCTGCTGATCATCTCGATCACCTATGTGATCGGCCAGATGACCGGGGTGGGCGTCACCTTCTCGCGCTATCTGGAGGTGTCGAATTCGACCGGGTTGTGGATCGGCGCCGCGATCGTGTTCGTCTATGCCGTTCTTGGCGGCATGAAGGGCATCACCTATACGCAGGTCGCGCAGTATATCGTGCTGATCATCGCCTACACGATCCCGGCGGTCTTCATCGCGTTGCAACTGACCGGCAATGTGCTGCCGCAGACCGGTCTGTTCGGCTCTCTGAACAATGGCAGCGGCAAGTTCCTGGCGACGCTGGACAAGGTGGTCACGGATCTGGGCTTTAATTCCTATACCGGGCATCACAAGTCCACGCTGGACATGGTGCTGTTCACGCTGGCGCTGATGATCGGCACGGCGGGACTGCCGCATGTGATCATCCGTTTCTTCACCGTGCCCAAGGTTTCGGATGCACGGTTGTCGGCGGGCTGGGCGCTGGTCTTCATCGCGCTTCTCTATACCGTCGCGCCGGCCGTCGGCTCGATGTCGCGGTTCAACCTGACCACGACGATGTGGCCGGGCGCCGCGACCGGCGAGACATTCAGTCAGCCGGCCGTGTCGCTGGACCAGATCCAGAATGATCCCGACAAGGCCTGGATGCGCAACTGGCAGGTCACCGGCCTGCTGAACTGGGAAGACAAGAACGGCGACGGGCTGATCCAGTATTACAACGACACCGCCACGACCGGCCCGGCGGCCGAGATGGCTGCCTCGCAGAACCTTCAGGGCAATGAACTGACCACGGTGAACAACGACATCATGGTTCTGGCCAATCCCGAGATCGCGAACCTGCCGGGCTGGGTCATCGCCATTGTCGCCGCCGGCGGTCTGGCCGCGGCCCTGTCCACGGCGGCGGGGCTGTTGCTGGCAATTTCGGGCGCGGTCAGCCACGACCTGATCAAGGGTGCGATCAACCCGGCCATCAGCGAGAAGGGCGAGCTTCTCGCGGCCCGCATCTCGATGGGGGTCTCGATCCTGGTGGCGACGCTGCTGGGTCTGAACCCGCCGGGCTTCGCGGCGCAGACCGTGGCCCTGGCTTTCGGTCTGGCGGCAAGCTCGATCTTCCCGGTGCTGATGATGGGCATCTTCTCCAAGCGCGTGAACAAGCAGGGCGCGATCTGGGGGATGCTGGCAGGGATCCTGTCCACGCTGCTCTACATCTTCACCTACAAGGGCTGGTTCTTCATCTCGGGCACCAACATGCTGGAGGATACGGCCGCGAACTGGCTGTTCGGCATCTCGCCCGCCTCCTTCGGCACGATCGGGGCGCTGATCAATTTCGGCGTCGCCTATCTGGTGTCGAACGCGACCGAGGAACCGCCGATCGAGGTGCAGGAACTGGTCGAATCGATCCGCGTGCCGCGCGGCGCGGGCGACGCCGTCGCGCATTGAACCGAATCCGGCCGCGCCCCCTCATCAGGGGGGGGCGCGGCCAGCCATGTCACGGGAAGGCCAGGGATGTCCGACAGCGTCGATTTCATCGCCACCGTGCACCCCTATGACAGATTGAAATCAGAGGATCTGGCGCGCGTCGCCGGAACCTTCACGCACCGGCATTATCCGGCCGGAACCGGGATCTATCAGGTCGGCGACAGGCTGCCCGGCCTCTATCTGATCCGGACCGGCCGCGTCCGCGTCACCGACCGCAACGGCGATTCGGTGTCGGAACTTGGGCCGCGCAATTCGTTTGGCGAACGCGGTCTGCTGCGCGACGGCGTGGCCGTGACCTCGGCCACGGCCATCGAGGATTGCGAGATCCTGATGCTGCCCGCCGCCGATCTGAGGGCGCTGATCCGCGACCATCGCGCGGTGGCGCGGTTCTTCGAACGGGGCCGTGGCCCCGAGGGGCGCGGCGCCCGGATCGCGACGCTGAAGGTTGGCGATCTGCTGGGTCGCCGCGCGCCCGTCGCCTGCGGTCCCGACACCCCGATCATCGAGGCCGCCCGCCGGATGCGCGAGGCCGGCGTCGGCAGCATCGGCATCACCGAAGACGAAAGGCTGGTGGGCCTTCTCACCATCCGCGACATGTCGAACCGCGTCGTGGCCGAAGGGCGCGACGCCGGCGGTCCGGTGCGGGGCGTGATGACCCCCGATCCGATCACCCTGCCGCCCTCGGCGCTTGGCTATGATGTGCTCAACATCATGCTGGAACGCCGCATCGGCCATCTGCCGGTCGTCGAGGATGGCCGCTTCGTCGGCATGATCAGCCAGACCGACCTGACCCGCGTGCAGGCGATCAGCGCCTCCGGCCTGATCCGCGACGTGGCGCAGGCCGGCAGCGTGGCCGAGATGGCCCGCATGACCGCGCGCATCCCCGATCTGCTGCTGAACCTCAGCCGCGCGCATCAGCGTCACGAAGTCATCACCCGCATGATCACCGATGTGGCCGATGCCGTGACGCGGCGGCTTCTGGACATGGCCCGGGCGCAGCTCGGGGCGCCGCCGGCGCCATTCCTGTGGGCGGCCTGCGGATCTCAGGGGCGCCAGGAACAGACCGGCGTCAGCGATCAGGACAATTGCCTGATCCTGGACGATGCCGCCGATCCGGACGATCCCTATTTCGGCGAACTCGCACGCTTGGTCAGCGACGGGCTGAATGCCTGCGGCTATGTCTATTGCCCCGGCAACATGATGGCTACCAATCCGCGCTGGCGTCAGCCCCGCACCGTGTGGCGGGCCTATTTCCGCGACTGGATCGCCCGTCCCAGCCCCGAGGCGCAGATGCTGGCCAGCGTCATGTTCGACCTGCGCGCCATCGGCGGCGAGGCGGGCCTGCTGGCCGATCTGCAACAGGATACGTTGCAGGCGGCCTCGAAGAATTCGATCTTCGTGGCGCACATGACCGCGAATGCGCTGAAGCACCGCCCGCCGCTGGGCCTGATCGGCGGTTTCGCCACGATCCGCACGGGCGAGCATCGCCACCATATCGAC
The DNA here is from genome assembly GCF_056857655.1 of Paracoccus sp. L-17. Classification (NCBI taxonomy): domain Bacteria; kingdom Pseudomonadati; phylum Pseudomonadota; class Alphaproteobacteria; order Rhodobacterales; family Paracoccaceae; genus Paracoccus; species Paracoccus sp. L-17. The sequence continues at coordinate 144,019 of NZ_JBSXNM010000046.1, read as the reverse complement.
ATGAAGCACAACGGCGTCGTGCCGGTCACCGACATGGCCCGCATCCATGCGTTGCAGGGCCGGCTGACGCCGGTCAGCACGCGGGCACGCCTTCAGGATGCCGAGGCCAAGGGCGTCCTGTCGGGCAGCGGCGCGCGCGATCTGATCGCGGCCTATGACCTGATCCAGACCATGCGGCTGGACAACCAGGCCGATCTGATCCGCGCGGGCCGAAGGCCCGACAATTACCTGTCGCCCGGCGATCTGGCGGATTTTCAGCGCAGCCATCTGCGTGACGCCTTTGTCGTGGTCAGGGGAATGCAATCTGCCCTGGGGCAGGGAAAGGGAATGCTGGCATGACGGGCGTGGGCGTCGAGGTTCTGGGCGTGATCGCGGTCGGCGTCGGCACCGCCGCGTTCCTGTTTGCCATGCTGCACGCGCTGCGCAAGGCGGGGCTGGCATTGCCGCGCTGGCTGCTGCCGGCGGGGATCGGGCTGGCGATGATTGGCTATTCGGTCTGGAACGACTACGCTTGGTATGACCGCGCGGTGGCGCGTCTGCCCGATGGCGCGCGGGTGCTGATGGTGGGCACCGGCAGCGTGGCATGGGCGCCCTGGACCTATCTCGCGCCGCTGACGCTGCGTTTCGCGGCGCTCGATCCGGCGACGATCACCGACCGGGACGGGATCCGGCGCGCCGAAATCCTGCTGGTCGAGCGACGCGGCCAGACCCTTGTCGTGCCCCAGGATTTCGACTGCGCGGCCGGGCGGATCAAACCCGCGCGCGGCGATTGGGTCAGCGCGGCGCCCGACGATCCGGTCTGGGCCGTCGTCTGTCAGCAAGGAGGAGGGAAGGATGGCCCGGATCCTGGTGATCGAGGATGAGGACAACATCGCCACCGCGCTGGATTTCCTGCTGACGCGCGAGGGGCACAGCCACGTCCGCATGGCCTCGGGGCAGGGTGCGGTGCAGCGCATCCGCGAGACCCGTCCCGATCTGGTCCTGCTGGACGTGATGTTGCCCGATGTCTCAGGCTACCAGATCGTGCAGGATCTGCGTGCCGACCCGGCCCTGTCGGGGATCCGCGTGCTGATGATGACGGCCCGCGGCTCTGTCGTCGAGCGGCGCAAGGGGATGGCGCTTGGCGCCGACGGATTTATCGCCAAACCTTTCGAACTGGACGAATTGCGCGCCGAGATGACCCGCATTCTGGCGGAACCGTGCTGACCCGCCTGTCCCTGCGCCTGCGGATCTTCCTGATCTTCGCCGGCCTGGCGGCGGGGATCGTGGCGGCGATCGGTCTGGGCCTTGCGGTGGCCGGCCGCAGCCTTGCCGAGCTTGACGCGCTGATCGAATTCGGGCTGGACCTTCTGATCCAGGCCGGGATGGTCGCGGGCCTTGCCGCCGTGGCGCTGGTCACCGCCATCTGGTATCTGTTCGACCGCCACATCGCCCGCCCGATCGAGGTTCTGGCGGGCGGGCTGCGCACCGGGCAGGCGCCCGAGCCGGACGAGGCGCGCTATCTGGCCGATCTGGGCCCGGCCGTGCGCGACGCGGCGGCGGCGCGGGCGCGGACGGATCAGGCACTGACCGCCGCCCTTCACGATCACGCCGCCCATCTGACGCGGGAAAAGGCGGCGCTGGAATCCATCCTCGCCGATTTCGGCGCCGGCGCGCTGATGACCGATCCGCACGGGCGGGTGGTGTTCTACAATGCTTCGGCCGCGCGGCTGCTGCCGGGGCTTGCGCTGGACCGCCCGCTGCATCGCCATATCGCGCCCGGCGCGCTGGAGGCCGCCGCCGCGCGGTTGCAGGCGGGCGCCGAGGCGACCGACCTGGTCTGCCTGACCGCGCAAGGGACACGATTGTCCGGCCGGATGCGGCGGCTGGATGAAGGCACGCTGCTGATTTTGCATGAGACGGCCCCGCCCCGGCCCGCGCCCCGCGACGCGCTGGAGGCGCTGCGCCGACACGCCGCGACACTGGTGCCGATGCTGAACGCGCTGGACGGACCGATCCCGCCTGCGCTGGCGGCCGCGATCCGGGCCGAGGGGCAGGGCCTGGCCCGCGCCACCCGCCGCCTGTCCGAGGTCATGACCGACGCGCCGCCCACCGCCCGCGCCGGGCTGAACGAACTGGCCGCGGGACTGGATCGCGCGACCGATCTGCCGCCGCTGTCGCTGCTGGCCGAGGCGGATGCGATCGGCGCGCTGCTGCGTCTTTTGCAGGATCGGCTGCGGGCGATGGGCCAGGCGCCCGCGCTGCGTGTCGCGGCGGATGATCCGGGCGAGGCGCATCTGCTGCTGGAATGGGACGGCCCGCCACTGCCGATGGACCGGCTGGAGGACTGGCTGCGACAGGCGCCGGATCCGGCGCAGCCCGACCGCAGCGGGGCCGACATCCTGGCCGCGCATGGCACCGGCATCTGGCCCGAAGCCGACGATTCGCGTGCCCGGCTGGTCCTGCCCCTGCGACGGGCCCCGGACCGCATTGGCGGTGCCGGGCTGACCTATGATTTCGCGCTGCCCTCGCGCGCGACGGCCTCGTCGCGGCTGGCGGATCTGACCTGCGTGGTCTTCGATACCGAGACGACCGGACTGGATCCGGCCCGGGACCGGATCGTGCAGATCGCGGGGATCCGTATCGCGGGCGGCCGCCTGACCGGCGAGCGGTTCGAGACGCTGGTCGATCCGGGACGCCGAATCCCCGCGCGCGCCAGCGCCATTCATGGCATCACCGACCAGATGGTCGCCGGCGCGCCCGACATGAGGACCGCGCTGATGGCGTTTCACCATTTCGCCGAGGATGCCGTGCTGGTCTGCCACAACGCGCCCTTCGACATGGGCCTGCTGCGCGCCGCCACACCCGAATCGGGGGCGCAGTTCGACAACCGGGTGCTGGACACCGTTTTGCTGTCAGCGATGGTCTGGGGTGGCACGGTCGCGCACACGCTGGACGCGCTGGCCGAAAGGCTGGGGATCGCGATGCCGCCCGATCAGCGCCACAGCGCCATGGGCGATGCGATCGCCACCGCGCAGGCATTTCTGCGGCTGATTCCCGCGCTGGAAGCCAAGGGCATCGCGCGCTTTGAGGATACGCTGGCCGAGGCCCGCCGGCATCGCCGCCTGATCGGCAATGCCAATCCCGATCACAATTCGATCTCGGGGGCGTCCGGGTCGCGCGGCACCGAAGGCCCGTCCGGAGACTGATCGGGGGATTGATCGCCGCCCGGCGCATCCGGATCCTGGAAATCGCGAAGATTCTCGCCGATGGGCGGCGGCGGCGGGGCGCCCGGTTTGCGGCGGATCACGATATCGCCGTTCTCCAGCCGCCGGGGCGTCTCGTAATTGCCGAGATCATCGACCAGCACGGCCAGATCCTTCAGCACAGGCGCCATCCGCGACAGCGCGCCCGACATGTCCTCGCCCAGCCGGTTCAGATCGGGGCCGACATCGTTCCACAGATCCTGAAACAACATTCCCAATCCGCGCCCGATCAGATCGGTCGGATCCTCGGCATCCTGCGACCGACGCGGCGCATCGGCCGGCGGCGGCTGGTAGGGCGCCTGCGCCGGGGCGGGCAGGGGCAGCAGCAGCAACAGGGTGGCCAGGGCGAAGGGGCGCGTCTCCATGCCGCAATGATGGGCGCGACACCGCCACGACGCAAGACGGAATGGATACGGAACGGATCGTCAATGCGCCTTGCGGCCATGATCGCGGTTGCGCGATGGCATCGCGGCCGGTTCCGATCCGTGGTTTGAGGGTGAGAGGCTGGACAACGACCCAAGCGGGGCTCGTTACGGCTGCTTCCTTCCGGACCTGACCGGATTGGCGAGATGCCTGCCCGCGCCAACCTCTCGGCGCGACAGATAATCGGCGGGCAGAGCCGATGCAACCCCGTCAGAGGAAAAGTCTGAACCGCACGAAGCCATCGCCGGAGGCGCCGGTATGGTCGAGGCGGCCGGGCAGATGGCGTTCCAGTTCGGCCAGATGGTCCAGGCTGCCGGGGCCGGTCTCGAACAGCACGCTGGTGCCGGGCATGGGGGCGAAGCGCCAATGCGCGCGGTGGCGGACCCGGATCCGGCGGCGCCGGCGAATGTAGTGGCGCAGCACATCGCGGGTCAGCGCCCCGTCCTTCAGCGCCACCTCGTTGCCCGCGACCAGCGGGCTGAACAATCCGCAAGAGGCGAGGCGATAGGAATTGGTCGCCAGCACGAAGACATCGCGGTCCTGCAACGGCCGTCCCTGCCAGCACAGATCGCGAATCCGGCAGGCGGCCGCGTCGGCAAGCCGGCCATCGGGGCCGAAGCGTGCGGGCTGCGACAGATCGACCTGCCACGTCACCCCATCCACGACGTCGAAATTGTAGCAGGGAAAATCCTCGGCCAGCAGCGGCTGATCGTGACCGCCCGGCGTGATCCGTCTGAACATCCCGGCCGCACGTTCCAGCCAGTCGCGCAACTGCGCGCCATCCAGGCGGATCGCGCAGATGCGGTTCGGGAAGGAATAGAGATCCGACAGGCTGCGCAGGCTGAGCCGCCCGCCGGGGACGTCGGTGTAATGGCCCGGACCGCCCCTTCCGCCGGCCCGGAACGGGGCCGATGCCGACAGCACCGGCAGATCCTGCCAGCAGGTGCCACGCAGCCCGGCCCGGACGTGCCAGCGTTGCGCCATGTTGACCAGCCGCAGCCCCGGATCGACGCCGATCAGCGCGAAGTAGCTGGTCAGGGCCGCGTCCGACCGGCCGACACGCCGGCGCAGCTGGCGCAGCGTGTCGCGATGATCGGCCATGACGGGGCGGGCGATCTCGGGCGCGGCGGGCAAATCGGCGGGCACGGTTTCGGCCCGGCAGTCGAACGCGGCGACCTGCCAGCCGCCGGCGCCGTCGCGGCGCAGCCGCAGGTCGATGACGCCCAGATGCGATCCGCCGAATCCCGCCATCACCGCAGGCTTGCCGGCCAGCGTGCCGCGCTGCGGGTCGATGCCCGGAATGGCGCGGAAATCGCGACCCGGAAAGACCTGATGGGTGTGGCCCGCAATCACCGCGTCGATCCCCGGCGTCGCGGCCAGGGCGGTGGCGGCGTTCTCCATCCCCGGTCGCGCGGCCGGATCGCCGATTCCGGTATGGGCCAGGGCGATGACGATCTGCGCCCCCGCGCGGCGCATCTGCGGCACGATCCTGCCCGCGGTTGCCACGATGTCGTCGCAGATCAGGTCCGAAGACAGGTCGCGGTCCCATTCGGCGGTCTGGGGAGGCAGGAAACCGACCAGCCCGATGCGCATCGGCACCTGCCGTCCGGCCACGTCGCGCAGGCTGCGATCGACGATCGCATAGGGGGCAAAGCCGCGCCCGCGCCGGACATGAAGATTGGCCGCCAGAACGGGAAACCGCGCCCGATCGGTGGCACCGCGCAGGAATGCCAGCCCGAAGCTGAAATCGTGGTTGCCAAGCGCGGCGGCGTCATAGGCCAGCGCGTTCATCGCGGCGATGGCGGGATGGGGACGGTCCATACCGGCGGTCCTGCGCGCCGCGAAATCGCCCAGAGGCGTGCCTTCGAGGAAATCGCCGTTGTCCAGCAGCAGGCAATTGTCCACCTCGGCCCGCCGCCGCGCGATCAGCGACGCCGTGCGCGCCAGACCGCCCCGTCCGCTGGGCCGATCGGCAAGGTAATCATAGGGCAGCACATTCATGTGCATGTCCGTGGTTGCCAGGATGCGAAGCGCCACGATGTCGCCGGATGGGGCCGAAGCCCCCTTTGTCGCCTCCCCGGAACCGTCGGGCATTCATCACTCCATACTGCCAGACGATCTGGTGTCCGGGCGCTCAGCGGCGCGGTGCCCAAGCTATTCGGAACAGTCGCTAAAAACAACTTGAGATTGAAGAAAAAATCTTTGCTCCCGTCAAGAAACGGCGGATCCTGACCAAAAGGACAGATTTGAGCAGGGCGTGGCTGGACGTAAAGTCCGATTTGTTCACCAGTGCTTTTTTAACGAGTTCCGTCTTCATTGCCCGTTTCGGTTGAACTGTCTTCGTTGTTGGGCTTAGCTGCGCCCCAGTGACGGCTTTGACGACGGAATATTGCAGGCATGAAGTTTTCGACCCGAATCGATACCGATTCCGCTGCCTCGGATCTGTTTGACACGGTTGGAAATTTCGATCGCATCGAACGGATGCTGACCCGCCGCGGCGCGGTCATCACCCGGATCGATCCGGCGCAAGAGCCCGGAACGGGCGTGGGCTGGATGATCGGCTTCGACTGGCGGGGACAGCCGCGTCAGCTTCGTCTGGAGGTCACGCGCTATGATCGGCCAGAACGGATGTCCATGGTCGGGCAATCCGATTCCTTCGATGTCGCGATCGACGCGACCGTGGTGGCCCTGGGCCGCGCGCGGTCGCGTCTTATCTTCGAGACCGGCCTGCGGCCGCGCAGCATGCGCGCCCGGCTGATGGTGCAGACCGCGAAGCTGGGCAAGGGCCAGCTTGATCAGCGCTATGCCCGGCGGATCAATGACTTTCTGACCGATCTTCAGGTCTGATCCCCGGGCCCGCTCCGCGATTGCGCCTCGCGCAGCGGATCGGCCGGATAGGTGCCGAGGATGGTCAGCATCGAGGTGAAAAAGCCCAATTCGTCCAGCGCGCGCCGCAGGGCGGGATCGTCGGGATGGCCCTCGACATCGGCATAGAACTGGGTCGCCGAGAAGACGCCGTCGACCATGTAGCTTTCCAGCTTGGTCATGTTGACGCCGTTGGTCGCGAAACCGCCCATCGCCTTGTAGAGCGCGGCGGGAATGTTGCGGACGCGGAAGACGAAGCTGGTCAGCATCCTGTCCGCCCGGCGGCTGTCGTCGGGTTGCCGCGCCATGATCAGGAAGCGGGTGGTGTTGTTGGCGTGATCCTCGATCTGGTCGGCCAGCCGGTCGAGACCGTAGATCTCGCCCGCCAGCGGCGCCGCCAGCGCGGCCAGCGACGGATTGCCGCGGGCGGCGACCTCCCTGGCCGATCCGGCGGTATCGGCGCCCGTCATCGGGCGGATACCGTGGCGGCGCAGAAAGCCCCGGCACTGACCCAGAAGGACCGTGTGGCTCATCGCCTCGCGGATCGCGGTCAGCGGCGATCCGGGCACGGCCAGAAGGCTGATATGGACCCGGACGAAGGCCTCGTCGATGATGTGCAGACCGGATTCGGGCAGCAGGTGATGGATATCGGCCACCCGGCCATAGGTCGAATTCTCGACCGGCAGCATGGCCAGATCGGCCTCGCCCGTGCGGACCGCCTCGATCACGTCCTCGAAGGTGCGGCAGGGCAGGGGTTCCATCTGCGGGCGGGCCTTGACGCAGGCCTCGTGGCTGTAGGCGCCGGGTTCGCCCTGAAAGGCGATGCGGTTGATGTTCATCCGTCCTGGTCCGCTGTCCGAAATTTGACCCTGCGCGGGTAACTATACCTTGAACCCCGAAAGCGAAAGCGGATAGATACGGTGCGAATTGAAGAGGCTACCAGCGGGGACCGCACGCATGTTCAACACCATGACCCTGACCAAGGCTGCCGGCGCGCTGATCGGCGCGCTTCTGTTCCTGCTGCTGGCCAACTGGTTCGCAGGCGGGTTGTATCAGGTCGGCGCCGGCGAGGAAGGCGGGGCCGAGGGCGAGGAACAGGCACAGGCCTATTCGATCCCGGTGCCCGAAGCCGGCGCCGCCAGCGACAGCGCCGGCAGCGCGGCGCAAGAGCCGCAGATCGATTTCGCCGCGCTGATGGCAAAGGCCGATCCCGCCGCCGGCGAGAAGGTTTTCGGAAAGTGCAAGACCTGCCACAAGCTGACCGGCTCGAACGCCGTCGGTCCCTACCTGAACGGTGTTGTCGGGCGGGCCGTGGCCTCGGTTCCGGATTACAGCTACAGCGATGCGATGACCGCCCACGCCTCGGAAGTCGCCGAATGGACGCCCGAGGCGTTGCAGGAATTCCTGGCCGACCCCAAGGGCGTGGTCAAGGGCACCAAGATGTCGTTCGCCGGGCTGAAGAAGCCCGAGGATCGCGCCGATGTCATCGCCTATCTGGAATCCCAGAAATAGTCGCTTTCTTGCGTTTTCGAACTGGCGGAGCGGAACAGAGGGCGTGGCGGGGCCACGCCCTTTTTTCGCCGCGATCGGGGCCAATCATCGGCCTGCCGCGCCGGTGCGGACGCATGGGCGTGAAAGCGGGGCTTCCCCGCCTGCCTGCAAGTTGGCTGTCCGCGGCGCGGCGTCTGCCCGGCGCGGCCCGCGGCCCCGCGATCGCCCCGACCGCTCACGAAATCGCGGCTTGATCCGGCCCCGCGCGCTGTCCTAGCGTCGTGCGAACCTCGTCCAGCCGGAGCCGCGACATGCGCCATCTCGTCCTGATCCTCGCCCTCGCCACCGGGACCGCCGCCGGTCCCGCCCTGTCGCAGGAAAGAGGATCGGAGGATGACGACAAGATCATCAAGTCCTACGGCATCGGCGTCTTCGACGAGCTGAAGCTGCCCGCCGATTACACGCAGCTTGCCTATGTCAATCCCGACGCGCCCAAGGGCGGCGAGATTTCCGAAGCAATCCCGAATTCGACCGGTTTCGACAATTTCAATCCCTTCACCTTTCGCGGCCGGGCTGCGGTCCTGTCCTCGGTCATGCTGGAATCGATCCTGGTCGGCACCGCGGACGAGGTCGGCGCGGCCTATTGCCTGCTGTGCGAAAGCCTGGAATATCCCGAAAGCCGCGATTGGGTGATCTTCAATCTGCGGCCCGAGGCGCGCTTCAGCGACGGCACGCCGCTGACCGCCTATGACGTGCTGTTCAGCTACGAGACGATGCGCGACAAGGGGCTGTCATCGTTCCGGCTGGTGATCGGCCAGCAGGTCGCCAAGGCCGAGGTGATCGACGCCAACACGATCAAGTTCATCTTCACCCCCGATTATCCGCGCCGCGACGTGATCCAGTCGGTCGGCGGCCTGCCGATCTTCAGCCGCAAGGATTTCGCCGACAATCAGCGCGATCTGGAACAGCCGATGGACAAGCCCTTCATCGGTTCGGGCCCCTACGTCTTTGACAGCGCCGACATCAACCGCAAGGTCATCTACAGGCGCAATCCCGATTACTGGGGCGCGGATCTGCCGATCAACAAGGGCCGCAACAATTTCGACCGCATCCGGTTCGAATATTTCTCGGACTACGATGCCGCCTTCGAGGCGTTCAAGGCCGGCGAATACACCTTTCGGCGCGAGGTCAGCAGCATCATCTGGGCGACGCGCTATGACTTTCCGGCGCTGAGCCGGGGATGGGTCAAGAAGGAAAAGCTGCCCGACGGCAGCATCGCATCGGGGCAGGCCTGGGTCATGAACCTGCGCCGACCGACCCTGCAGGACATCCGCGTGCGCGAGGCGATCGGGCTGATGTTCAACTTCGAATGGTCCAACGCATCGCTGTTCTACGGCCTCTACGAGCGGGTCAACAGTTTCTGGGACAACAGCGACCTGGCCGCGACCGGCACGCCATCCGACGCCGAAAGGGCGCTGCTGGAGCCGGTGGCCAAGGACCTGCCCAAGGGCGTCCTGACCGGCGAGGCGGTGATGGCGCCGACCAGCGGCGAACGCCAGCTTGACCGGCGCAATGTTCGCAAGGCGGCGGCGCTGCTGGATGAGGCGGGCTGGACCGTCGGCGATGACGGGATGCGGCGCAATTCCGAGGGTCGGCCGCTGACGCTGGAGATTCTGAATGACAGCCAGACCTTTGACCGGGTGATCAATCCCTGGGTGCAGAACCTGCGCGCTTTGGGCATCGACGCGCGCAACGTGCGCGTGGACAATGCCGAATACGAAAACCGCGCCCGCAGCCACGATTTCGACATCATCAGCGATCAACTGGGACAGGACGCGATTCCCGGCGCCGGTTTGCAGCAATATTTCGGCAGCGCCAATGTCGGCGATGTGTTCAACTCGATGGGGCTGGCCAATCCGGCCATCGACGCCCTGATCAGCCGGGTCGAGGCCGCCGACAGCAACGAGAGGCTGCAAACCGCGACGCGGGCGCTGGATCGCGCCCTTCGCAGCCTGAAATTCTGGGTGCCGCAATGGTATAACGGCTATAATCTGGTCGCCTATTACGACCAGTATGGCCGTCCCGATACCCTGCCGCCCTATTCGCTGGGGGAACTGGATTTCTGGTGGTATGACAAGGAAAGGGCCGACAAGCTGCGTCAGGCCGGCGCATTGCGCTGAGCCCGGGACGCTTGATTTCCGGCGTGGAATTGCCCAGAAGGCTTGACAACGAAACAGGGCCGTCAAGGCCCGCGAGACCCCGACGGGTGGGCGGAAGGGCAGGCAGATGGGTGCCTATATCCTGCGGCGTTTGCTGCTGATCATCCCGACCTTGATCGGCATCATGCTGGTCAACTTTACCCTGACGCAATTCGTCCCCGGCGGCCCGATCGAACAGATCGCCGCGCAGATTCAGGGCGAGGGCGACGTGTTCCGCAACATCTCGGGCGGGGGCGCCGAGGCCGGAGGCGGCGGGGTCGAGGAAAACTATCAGGGCGCGCGCGGCCTGCCGCCCGAATTCATCGCCCAGCTTGAACGGGAATTCGGTTTCGACAAGCCGCCGGTCGAGCGCTTTCTGTCCATGCTGGGCAATTATCTGCGGTTCGATTTCGGAACCTCCTGGTTCCGCTCGATCAGCGTGGTGGATCTGGTGATCGAGAAGATGCCGGTCTCGATCACGCTGGGGCTGTGGTCCACGTTGCTGGCCTATATCATCTCGATCCCGCTGGGAATCCGCAAGGCGGTGCGCGACGGGTCGCGCTTTGACACCTGGACCTCGGGCGTGATCATCATGGGCTACGCGATCCCGGCCTTTCTGTTCGCGGTGCTGCTGATGGTGCTGTTCGCGGGCGGATCCTACTGGAAGATCTTTCCCCTGCGCGGCCTCGTCAGCGACAATTTCGCCGATCTGTCCACCTGGGGGAAGGTCAAGGACTATGCCTGGCACATCACGCTGCCGGTCGTGGCCTCGACCATTTCCAGCTTTGCCACGCTGACCCTGCTGACCAAGAACAGCTTTCTCGACGAGGTGAACAAGCAATATGTCATGACCGCCCGCGCCAAGGGGCTGACCGAACGCGGCGTGCTTTATGGCCACGTCTTCCGCAACGCCATGCTGATCGTGATCGCGGGCTTTCCGTCGATGTTCCTGGGCGTGTTCTTCGGTGCAAGCATCCTGATCGAGACGATTTTTTCGCTGGACGGTCTGGGCAGGCTGGGCTTCGAGGCCGCCGTGCAGCGTGATTATCCGGTGATCTTCGGCACGCTCTACGTCTTCGGCCTGATGAGCCTGGTCGTCGGCATCCTGTCGGATCTGATGTATGTCTTCGTCGATCCGCGCATCGACTTCGAATCGAGGGGCGGCTGATGGCGCTGTCGGAACTGAACCGCCGCCGCTGGCGCAATTTCCGCCGCAACGGCCGCGCCTTCTGGTCGCTGGTGATCTTTTCGGTGCTGTTCGTGCTGGCGATGTTCGCGGAAGTGGTCGCAAACGACAAGCCCATCGTCGCCAGCTACCGGGGCGAGCTGTATTTTCCGGCCTACCGCTTCTATCCCGAAACCGCCTTCGGCGGCGATTTCGGGACCGAGGCGATCTATCGCGATCCGGCCGTGCAATGCCTGATCGTGACCGGCGGGCGCGAAGCGTGCTGGGATGAACCCGAGGCGATGATCGCCGCGGTCGGAAACGGCACCAGCGACGTGCCCAAGGATGAACAGGGCTGGATGATCTGGCCGCCCATTCCCTATCATTTCAAGACGATCAACAATGTCGGCACGGCGCCAAGCCCGCCGGATGCGGATCACTGGCTGGGCACCGACGACACCGCGCGCGACGTGCTGGCGCGGGTGATCTATGGGTTTCGCATCTCGATCCTGTTCACGCTGATCGTGACGGTGATCGCCTCGACCATCGGCATCGCGGCGGGGGCGATCCAGGGCTATTTCGGCGGCAGGACCGACCTGATCTTCCAGCGCCTGCTGGAAATCTGGGCCTCGACCCCCGGTCTTTACGTCATCATCATCCTGTTCGCGATCCTTGGCCGCAGCTTCTGGCTGCTGGTCTTCGTCACGATCCTGTTCGGCTGGCCCGCGCTGGTCGGCGTGGTCCGGGCCGAATTCCTGCGGGCGCGGAATTTCGAATATGTCCGGGCGGCCCGCGCGCTTGGCGTGGGCGACCGCACGATCATGTTCCGCCACATCCTGCCCAATGCGATGGTGGCCACGCTGACCATGCTGCCCTTCGTCGTCACCGGCACGATCAGCGGTCTGGCGGCGCTGGATTATCTGGGCTACGGGCTGCCGGCATCGGCGCCCTCGCTGGGCGAGCTGGCCTTGCAGGCCAAGCAGAACCTGCAGGCGCCCTGGCTGGCCTTTACCGCCTTCTTCACCTTCGCCATCATGCTGTCGCTTCTGGTCTTCATCTTCGAAGGCGTGCGCGATGCCTTCGACCCGCGGAAGACCTTTTCATGAGCGACGAAGACGAGGCCGAACTGCGCCCGACCCGCCCCGGCATCGCCAGCGCCGCCGCCGTGGCCGAGAACCACGACCCCGCGCGCGGGATGCCCGGCGGGGAACGCGCGCGGCGGGTGCCGGCGCCGCCCTCGGATGCGGTTCTGGCGGTGCGCGACCTGCGCATCAGCTTCGCGCAAGAGGGCCAGATCCTCCCGGCCGTCAGGGGCGTCAGCTTTCACGTGGGCCGCGGCGAGACGGTGGCGCTGGTGGGCGAATCCGGGTCCGGCAAATCGGTGACGGCACTGTCCACCGTGCGGCTTCTGGGTGATTCCGCGCTGGTCGAGGGGTCGGTGCAATATGAGGGCCGCGAGATGATCGGCGCACCCGACCGGGTCCTGCGCGACATTCGCGGCAACGACATCAGCTTCATCTTCCAGGAGCCGATGACCTCGCTGAACCCGCTGCACACGCTGGAAAAGCAATTGTCGGAAAGCCTGGCGCTGCATCAGGGACTGAGGGGCCAGAAGGCGCGGGCGCGGATCGTGGAACTGCTGAACCGCGTCGGCATCCGCGATCCCGAAAGCCGGCTGGCCGATTATCCGCACCAGTTGTCGGGCGGGCAGCGCCAGCGCGTGATGATCGCGATGGCGCTGGCCAACGGCCCCGACCTGCTGATCGCGGACGAACCGACGACGGCGCTGGACGTGACCATCCAGGCCCAGATCCTGGATCTGCTGGCCGAACTGAAAGAGGCCGAGGGCCTGTCGCTTCTGTTCATCAGCCATGATCTGGGCATCGTGCGGCGCATCGCCGACCGGGTCTGCGTGATGAAGGATGGCGAGATCGTCGAACAGGGCCCGGTCGAGGCGATCTTTGCCGATCCGCGGCACGAATACACCCGCAAGCTGCTGGCGGCCGAACCGACCGGACTGGCCGATCCGGTCGCGCGTGGCGCCGAGGTGATGGTCGAGACCCGCGATCTGAAGGTCTGGTTCCCGATCCAGCGCGGGCTGCTGCGCCGGACAGTCGGTCATGTAAAGGCCGTGAACGGCGCCACCCTGCAGGTCCGCAAGGGCGAAACCCTTGGCGTGGTGGGCGAATCCGGCAGTGGCAAGACGACGCTGGCGCTGGCGATCATGCGGCTGATCGACAGCGAGGGGCCGATCCTGTTTCTGGGCCAGGACATCGCCGGCTGGTCGGCAAAGCATCTGCGCCGCCTGCGCCGCGACATGCAGATCGTGTTCCAGGATCCCTTCGGCAGCCTCTCGCCCCGGATGACGGTCGAACAGATCATCGCCGAGGGTCTCAGCGTGCACGGGGTCGAAAAGGGCCGCAACCGCCGCGAGATGGTGGCCGAGATCATGGTCGAGGTCGGTCTGCGTCCCGAAATGATGCACCGCTATCCGCACGAATTTTCCGGCGGCCAGCGTCAGCGCATCGCCATTGCCCGCGCCATGATCCTGCGGCCCAAGGTCGTCGTTCTGGACGAGCCGACCAGCGCGCTGGACATGACGGTGCAGGTCCAGATCGTGGCGCTTCTGCGCGATCTGCAGGCGAAATACGGGCTGACCTTCCTGTTCATCAGCCATGATCTTCGGGTGGTTCGCGCCATGTCGCATCAGATCATGGTGATGCGTGCGGGCGAGGTCGTGGAACAGGGCGAGGCCGCCCGCATCTTCGACGATCCGCAATCCGATTATACCCGCGCGCTGCTGAAGGCGGCCTTTCCCGACCGCTCATGAAGATCCTGTTCGTCCATCAGAATTTCCCCGGCCAGTTTCCGCATCTGTCGGGCGCGCTGGCCCGGCGCGGCCATCAGGTTCTGGCGCTGACGGATGAAAACAACGAACGCCCCAGCCCGGTGCGAACCGTGCGCTACAAGGCGCCTCGGCCGGTCGAGGGCGGCAGCGTTCTTGGCCGCACCTATTCGACGATGGCCGAACGCGGGCTTCTGGCGGCACGCGGCGCGCGGGCGCTGCGCGATCGGCACGGCTTTTCGCCCGACCTGATCATCGGCCATTCGGGCTGGGGAGAGACGCTGTTTCTGAAGGAAATCTGGCCGCAGGCCCGGCTGCTGGTCTATGCCGAGCTGATGTATCGCACCCAGGGCCACGATGTCGGATTCGATCCCGAATTCCAATCGGGCAGCGACGAGAGCCGCTTCATGACCGTCGCCCGTTCGGCGCATCTGATCCAGGGCATCGCGCAGGCCGATGCGGCCATCGCGCCGACGCGGTATCAGGCCGACAGCTTTCCGCCGGACCTGCGCGGCAAGATCACCGTGATCCATGACGGCATCGACACCGCGCGCGTGAAGCCCGATCCCGAGGCATGGCTGCAATTGCCGGGCCTGCCCCGGATGGCGGCCGGGGACGAGATCGTCAGCTTCGTCTCGCGATCGCTGGAGCCCTATCGCGGGTTTCACATCTTCATGCGCGCGCTGCCCGACCTGCTGGCGGCGCGGCCGCGGGCGCGGGTCGTCATCGTCGGCGGCGATGGGGTCAGCTACGGGGGGGCGCCGCCGGACGCGCGAAGCTGGAAGGAGAAGATGCTGGCCGAACTGGGCGACAGGCTGGATCTGTCCCGCGTCCACATGGTCGGGCGGCTGGCCTATCCCGATTACCTGTCGCTGATCCAGATCGCGCGGGTGCATTGCTATCTGACCTATCCTTTCGTGCTGTCCTGGTCGCTGACCGAGGCCATGGCTGCGGGCGGCTATGTCGTGGCCTCGGATACCGCGCCGGTCCGCGAACTGGTCCGTGACGGAGAAAACGCCCGTCTGGTGCCCTTTTTCGACGTGCAGGCGCTGTCGGCCGCGCTGATCCGGGGGTTGGAGGGCGATCGCGATGCGGCACGGCTGCGGCAGGCGGCGCGGCAGACGATCCTTGATGGCTACGATCTTCAGCGCATCAGCCTGCCGCGTCAGATCGAATGGGTGGAAAGACAGGGGGCGATGGGCTAGATCCCGCGCCAGTCAGGCAAGAGGCGCAACATGGTCGAGATCCGGCTGACCAATACCCGCACCCGCAGGAAAGAGGTTTTCACGCCTCTGGATCCGGGCAATGTGCGGCTGTATCTGTGCGGGCCGACCGTCTATGACCGCGCCCATCTGGGCAATGCCCGTCCGGTCCTGGTCTTCGATCTGCTGGTGCGTCTGCTGCGGCATGAATATGGCGCGGACCATGTGACCTATGTGCGCAACGTCACCGACGTGGATGACAAGATCAACGCGCGCGCCGCCGCGACCGGCCGTCCGATCCGCGAGATCACCGAGGAGACGCTGGGCTGGTATCGCGCCGACATGGACGCGCTTGGCGCCGAGCGCCCCGATCACGAACCCCGCGCGACCGATTACATCGCCCAGATGATCGCCATGATCGAGGCGCTGATCGGCAGCCGCCACGCCTACGTGGCCGAGGGACACGTGCTGTTCGACGTGCGGTCCTATCCCGGATACGGGCGGCTGTCCGGACGGTCAGTCGATGACATGATCGCGGGCGCCCGCGTCGAGGTCGCGCCATTCAAGCGCGATCCGATGGATTTCGTGCTGTGGAAACCCTCGGATGCGGACCAGCCCGGCTGGGACAGCCCCTGGGGCCGGGGGCGGCCGGGCTGGCATATCGAATGTTCGGCCATGTCGGCGGCGCTGCTGGGACCGTCCTTCGACATTCATGGCGGCGGGATCGACCTGCAATTCCCCCATCACGAGAACGAGCTTGCACAAAGCTGCTGCGCCCATCCGGATGCGGATTTCGCCCAGGTCTGGCTGCATAACGAGATGTTGCAGGTCGAGGGCCGGAAGATGTCGAAATCCCTCGGCAACTTCTTCACCGTCCGCGATCTGCTGGACCGGGGCGTGCCGGGCGAGGTGATCCGCTTCGTGATGCTGTCCACGCATTACCGCAAGCCGATGGACTGGACCGAGGCGAAGGCGGAGGAAGCCGGGCACATTCTTGAGGGTTGGTTTAATATGACAGATGGTGTGGAAGCGACTTCCGCGGCTGATCCTTTGTTCATGGAGGCGCTGGCCGACGACCTGAACACCGCTGCTGCGCTGACGCGGCTCAGCGTGCTGTCAAAACACGGACAAGCGCCGGCGCTCAAGGCGAGCCTGAGAGTGCTCGGTTTTCCTGATGCGGAGGACATTGACTGGTGGCGAAAGGAGATCGTCACGCTGCCTGTCGTGGGATCGACCGGAAATACGCCCCTTCATCTAGAAGTGATCGGGAAGCTATTAGAGGAAATGCAAGAAGCCCGGCTCGCCAAAGACTATGCGACCGCTGACAAGCTAAGAGAAGCGATGGTTGAAGCCGGGCTTGGTGTCAAAATCGGCGCCACGGGACCATCCGCGACCGTGCCCAAAGGATTTGATGTGGGTCGATTGAAGGAACTCATTCAACAGGCTGAGTAATGGACTCCTTCAATCCGGCTGCGCCTCCGACAATCGACAGACAACAAAATGACCCTTGAAACCTGCACCGAAACGATTCGCGCACAGGACCCCGACCGCTTCGGTGCAACGCTTGTGGCGGCACCCGGCGACCGGCCCGCGCTGATCACGCTTTACGCGCTGAACCTTGAGATCGCCCGGGCGCCGCTGCAATCGGCCGAACCGATGCTGGCCGAGATGCGGCTGCAATGGTGGAGCGACAGGCTGGCCGAGATGGGCAAGGGCACGCCGCCGCCCCTGCATGACGTGCTGAGCCCGCTTTGGGAGGCGTGGGGTCGCGATGCCGGGCCGCTGGCCGGGCTGGCCGAGGCGCGAATCCGCGATTGCGCGCGCGAGCCGCTTTCCGCGCCCGAGGCTGTCGTGGCCTATGTCGATGACACGGCGGGGCGGCTGATGTGGCTGGCCGCGAAACGGCTGGCCACGCCCGACAATGCGCGCCGGGTCGTGGCCGATCACGCGCTTGGCGCGGGGCTGGCGGCCTGGTTGCGCGCGCTGCCGCAATTGCAGCCGCTGCGGCTGGGGTTGGCGGGTGCGCGGCCCGAGGAAGCACAGCGCCTGGCGGTACTGGCGCAAGAGGCGTTGCGCAGGGCCTCGCGCATGCATCGGGCGGTGCCGAAGCGCGCGACCGCGGCGCTGTATCCCGGCGTCCGGGTGCCGCGGCTTCTGTCCGAAATCGCCGCCGGACGGGTGGACCCGTTCGGGGCGGTGCCCGAGATCACGCCGTTCCAGCGCCGCGCCTCGCTGGCGCGGCTGGCGCTGACCGGGCGCTGGTGGCGTTGATCGCGCCTTTCCCCAGGCCATCGCAGCCTTCGAACCGTCCCCCTTGCCGAAGATCGACCTATGCGCCGTTGCGACGTTCCAGCCGGATCAGGATGCCGTCGCGTCCACGCACGGTCAATCGGGCGATGGGAACGGGCGGCCGGCTGCCGGGCGACAGCCGAAAGGCGGCGGTGATTCGGGCCAGCATGACCACGCCCTCCAGCATCGCCATGCCCGCGCCTGGGCAGGCGCGGGGGCCGGCCGAGAAGGGCAGATACGCATCGCGCGCACTGGCCTTGCCGGCATCGGTCTGCCAGCGGCCGGGATCGAACGCGTCGGGCCGGTCCCACAGGCGTTCGTGGCGGTGCAGGTGCCAGGGCGAGACGACCAGCTGTGCGCCGGGCGGCACGGGGCGGTCGCGGAAGGTTTCGGGGCGGCTGGCCGCGCGCACCATCATCGGCACGGGCGGATAGAGGCGCAGCGCCTCGCGAAAGACAGCCCGGGTCACGGGCAGCCGGCTGGCGGCGCTGAAATCGCAACCAAGCACGGCGCCTTCGGCCGCCACGCGGTCCTGCCAGTCGGGATGCGCGGCCAGCAGCCACAGCGCCCAGGCCAGGGCGGCCGCGCCGGTTTCGTGGCCGGCCAGAAAGAACACCGCCACCTGGTCTGTCATCTCGGCGGCATCGAAGCTGCGGCCTGTCTGCGGATCGGGCGTGGTCATGATCTTGGTGGCCAGATCGTCGGGCGGATCACCCGCGGCAATCGCGGCCAGCCGTGCCTGGACCAGATCGCGGATCAGGGTCCGGATGCGATCGGCGGTCCGGCGTGTGCGGCGCGAATGCGGGCGTGGCATCCAGCGCGGCAGCGGCAGCAGCGCCGCCAGATTGATGAGCGGCTGTCCGGCCTGATGGGCGCGGAAGGCGGCAAAGACCTGGGCCGCAACATGATGTTCGATTGGCAGGGAAAACAGCGCGCGGAAGATCACGTCCGCCGCGCCGTGGCTGCATAGCGGCTCGATATCGGTTTCGCCGGGTTCAAGCCGGTCCACCATCGCGCCCGCCGCAGCCCAGATGGCCGGGAAGGTCTGGCGCAGGCGGCCGCCCTCGAAGGCCGGGTCGATGATGCGGCGCTGGCGGGCCCATTGGGTCCCGTTGGTGATGAAGACGCCATCGCCCAGAAGCGGGCGCAGCCCTTCGGCCAGGCGGTCGGATTTCGGGAAATCGCCGGGCCGGTCCTGAAGGATCAGGCGGATCAGCGCCGGATCGTTGCAGAAGAAGCTGTGGATCAGCGGGTTGCGGTATTCCGCCATCCAGCCGCGATAGAGCCGCTGCGGCAGGCCCGACAGCAGATCGCGGCGAAAGGCGCGGATCAGGCGGGGCAACGTGCCCTTCGCGTCGCCGGATTGCGGGCGCGGCGGAATCACGCGCGCCTGCCCACAGGTTTCGCGATCCGGCCCGGCGAATGGCCGCGCCCGCCATATCGCTGCGCCAGCGTCAGCGGACCGGCGGTGATGGCGAAATAATCGTATCCGTCGGGTCGGTCGAAGGCATGGAGATACTGGAAATGCAGCCGGAACCAGCGTCCGCGCAGCCGCCGGCGCGTTCCGGGCAGCAGGGTTCGACTGAACGCGGCCGAGATGACCAGCGGCCATCGCTGGTCCGGACCCGCGACGCCGCTGACGGCGACCGGATCGCAGAGGCCGAAACAGCACGCATCGCCCGGTGCGCTGACATCCAGCCAGAAGATCGCGGGGCTTTCCGACAGCAGCGCCAGATCGGCGCGCAGGCGGTCCGCACGCGGCAGAAGCGAGACCATCGGCACGACATGGCCCAGTGTCAGCAGCGACAGGGCAGGACGATGGCCGGGGCTGCGTCGCAGCAGGTCGGCCACCACCGTCACGGCGAGATAGGCCCCCGAGGAATGGCCGACGACCAGCACTTCGTCCACGTCCTGGGTCAGCGCGGCGCGGAGGCGGTCGGTAAAGTGGTCCAGACGGGTTTCCAGCGCCGGCGCATAGGCGCCGCGATGCTGCGCGGCAAAGGCGAAATCATGCATCAGGTATCGGGCATAGAGCAGATGATCGAGGCGGCGAAACACCAGCAGCGTCAACCATGCCAGAACCAGCCCCGCCACGAAGCCCGCGATCCCGCCCACCAGCCATGCGGCAAGCCATGCCAGCAGCAGCGCCGACAGCATTTGCAGCACCAGCACC
This sequence comes from Paracoccus sp. L-17, assembly GCF_056857655.1. Lineage (NCBI taxonomy): Bacteria > Pseudomonadati > Pseudomonadota > Alphaproteobacteria > Rhodobacterales > Paracoccaceae > Paracoccus > Paracoccus sp. L-17. Next base: position 124,123 of record NZ_JBSXNM010000046.1, on the reverse strand, counting down.
CCGACCGGGTAGAGAATGGCCAGGACCGGGCCCTTTCGCAGCCGCACCAGCCGCGACAACGTGCCCGATGCCGCATAGATCCACGCCGTCCGCGCCAGTTGCAGATAGGGCGCGATGACGCCGCCCCGCATCGAGGAGCGGACCAGATCCGCCCAGGGCAACACCTCGACCTGCGAACGGATCCGGGCGCCGGGAAAGGAAGCCTGGACATGCCAGCCATAGCCCGCGATCCCGGCGCCAGGGCGCAACCGGATCCGATAGCCCGAGATTGCGGCCTGGGCGGCGCTTTCGCGGCGATAGATCTCGCGGTAGCGGCGGGCGGGGAAGGGGTCGAAGCCCGGCAGATACAGGGTGATGCGGCGAAACGGGCGAGTCATGCTGCGGCCTTGTTGTGCCCGGGCAGAATAGGCGAACGGGCCGGGGCGGCAAGCGTCAGGATCGCCAGCGCGCCTCGTGCGCCTCGATTGCCGCGATCCGCTGCGCCGTCGGCGGATGGGACAGGAACCATGCGGGCGCCGGCGCAGCCGTGCCGCCGGTGAGGCCGTCCAGCTTGCGAAACAGCGATTTCTGTGGGTCCGTCCCAAGGCCCGCGCGGATCATCAGCGCGCTGGCGAAGCGGTCGGCTTCGAATTCGTCCTGCCGCGACAGACGGGCGGCGACGGCGCTGGCGACCATGTTGGCGATCCATGCGCCAACCCCCGGCAGGAACCGTCCCAGCACGCCGGTCAGAGCCAGCCGGATCGCGTTCTGGCCGGCAAAATCGATCATCCGCCGCCGCGCATGACCATGCGAGACGTGGCCCAGTTCGTGCGCGATGACACTGGCCAGTTCCTCGGGTGTGACCTCGCAGGCATCCAGCTTGCGGATGAAGCCGCGGGTCAGGAAGATGCGACCGTCCGGCGCGGCAAGGCCGTTCACTGGCTCGATCTCGTAGATATGGGCGCTGACCGGCGGCAGGTCCATCGCCTCGCCCAGACGTTTCAGCATCGGCGACAGGCGGGGATGTTGCAGCGGCGTGGATTTCTGGTTCAGGTCCTGTTTCAGCCGCCATGCGGAAAAGAACCACATCAGCGCCATATAGGCGAAAAGCAGCAGGATGGGCGTCAGCTTCAGCATGAGTCCAATCTGGGGGCTGATCGCCCTTCGCGCCAGCACTTATCGCGCCGCGCACCCCAAGATCGCCGCTGCGCTTTCGGTCTTGTGATATCGGCGACTGATCCGCCATGCCATCAAGCGCCGGGTTGCGAGCCTCGGCGAGAGCCTGTCATCCCAGAACGCGCATCGCCCCTGTCAGGCCCTCCAGCGTCAGCGGCATCATCCGGTTTTCGAAGATGCTGCCGATCATGGCGATGGATTGCACATGGCGCCAGTGGCTGTCTGGAACCGGGTTCAGCCAGACGTGATCGGGCCAGGTTTCGCAGAGACGGCGCAGCCAGACCTCGCCGGGTTCGGGGTTCCAGTGTTCGTTCGCGCCGCCCGGAACGGCGATCTCGTAGGGCGACATCGACGCGTCGCCCACGATGATGCATTTGTAATCGCGGCCGTAGCGGTGCAGCAGATCCCAGGTCGGGATCTGTTCCGTCCAGCGGCGGCGATTGTCGCGCCAGACGCCCTCGTAGAGGCAGTTGTGGAAATAGAAGTGCTGCATCTGACGGAATTCCGACCGTGCGGCCGAGAACAATTCGTCCACGATGCGGATATGGTCGTCCATGCTGCCGCCCACGTCCAGAAACAGCAGCACCTTGACGGCATTGCGCCGTTCGGGCCGGGTCTGCACGTCGATATAGCCGTGATTGGCAGTGGCGCGGATCGTGGCGGGCAGGTCCAGTTCATCGGCGGCGCCGTGCCGGGCCCATTGCCGCAGCCGTTTCAGCGCCACCTTGATATTGCGCGTGCCCAGAGCGACCGAATCGTCGAAATCGCGGAATTCGCGCCGGTCCCAGACCTTGACCGCCCGTCTGTGGCGGCTTGCGTCCTGACCGATTCGCACGCCTTCGGGATTGTAGCCATGCGCGCCGAAGGGCGAGGTTCCGGCCGTGCCGATCCATTTGTTGCCACCCTGATGACGCGATTGCTGTTCGGCCAGCCTGTCGCGCAGCCTGCGCATCAGGGTGTCGAAACTGCCACCGGCTTCGATCTGGGCCTTTTCGGCGTCGCTCAGCAGCTTTTCGGCCAGTTTCCGAAGCCAGTCCTGCGGAATCGCCTGTTCGTGGACCAGCATCTCGACCGGGACCCGATCCAGGCCCGAGAAACTTTCGGAAAAGGCGCGGTCGAATCGGTCCAGATGGCGTTCATCCTTTACCAGCGCGAGACGGGCGAAATGGTAGAAATCCTCGACCCGGCCCGCGGCGATCCCGGCCTGCATCCCGGCCATCAGGTCCAGCCATTCGCGCAGCGAAACCGGAACCCCTTGCCTGCGCAGCGCGTCGAGGAAGGGGATGAACATCAGATCATGCGGTCGATGAAGATCGTCAGGAAAAGGCCGAGGGCGGCGAAGGCCAGCGCGAAGGCAGCCGCATATTGCGCCTTGTCGCGTCCCTTGCCGCCCAACTGGCTGGCGCGGCGCCAGCCCAGAAAGGCGCCCAGAAGCATGGCTGCGATCACGATCATGGCTTATCCCGGAACAATGCTGCCCTGCGCAGATAGCCCCTTGCGCGGGCCCGTGCAACCGGACGGGCCGTCGCAGGCGGGACGCGCGCAGGTCAACGGCTTTGACAAAATTCGCCCGGCACCGCAGGCTGTTGGCGAGGGGGCTGGCGCTTCGCAGATCTTGCCGGGCGGCCGTCCCCATGCGCCTTGTGCAAAGGAGAGCCTTGATGATGAAATTTTCCGACATGTTCGCGACGCTGGCCGACAATGCCCGCCGGATGGAAGAGCGGGCGGCCGAGTGGCAAAACCAGATGAACGTCAAGAATGACGAGATGATGGCCAGCACCCGCAAATGGCAGGAAACCGCCTTGCAGCGCCAGGACGAGATGAACGCGCAGATGCGCAGCTATTTCGAAGAGGCGGGCGAGAATGTCCGCGGCCAGCTGCAGGTGATGCAATCAGCCTGGGAAGAGCAGTTCCAGAAGATGCGCGAGAAGAGCGAGGAGATGCGCGAACAGGCGATGAAGGGCGGTCATTTCCCTGACTGGGCCGAGGCCTATGCCGCGCAGATGGTGTCCTTTGCGCAACGGATGCAGGACGAGGCCAGCAACGCCATCGCGGCCGCGACCGAGGCGCGCGCCAAGGACGGCAAGAAGAAGGGCTGAGGGCAGCCTCTTTCCCGTGCGATCGCGGCCTTCCGGCCTTGGCTTTGCGTGATGTCACGCGCGGTGTTGCGCTGCGAACGCATGGGTGTTGCCTGTCTTAAGGCATTGTTTTGGATGCATAAGACTTGGTAAAGTGATCGCGCTATGGTTTAGCGATTGACTTACCGGACGCCCTGAAGTAGAAGTTTTCCATGCTGGGAGAAATGGGCAAGCGGCCGGGGGGCGACCCCAGGGCCGCTTTTTCGTTTCTTGGCTCGTGCGGACAGGACACGAGGCGGGACAGTTTGCATGAACGATATGGAATGGAGCGGGATCGGTGATCCTGAAGGGCCAGTCACGGCCGATGCGCATGTCACCGATCGCGCTGCGGACCAGGCCGAAGAAGACCGGCGGACCGCGGATCTGGAAGATCTGCTGGCCGAAGCACAGGGACAGCTTGCGTCCTGCATCAGGGACCTGCGGCGCCATACGGACGCGCTGGAGGAACGCGAGCGGGGTGCTGTCGATCCTGGTGAACTGAAGACCGCGATCCACAGCGCACGGGCGGTGCGCGATGCGGTCAATCATATGTTGTCGGAAAGGAGCCGCGTTGACAAACTTCGCAAGGACATCGCCGGCGGGGTCGGAGGAGGCTGCCTCGACCTTGACGCGGCAAGAACTGAGATCGGGCGCCGCCTGGCTTGCCTCCGCCGAGCCGGAGGAGGTTGACGAATTTCTTGAAGGGCTGGGCGAAAACGCACTGATGGCGCTGCCCTGGCTGTTCGAGTTCTGGGCCCTGCCGCATCAGTTGCCGCCCGAGGGCGATTGGAAAAGCTGGGTCATCATGGGCGGGCGCGGCGCGGGCAAGACCCGCGCCGGCTCGGAATGGGTCCGCCGCATGGTCGAGGGTCCGACCGCCACCGCGCCCGGTCAGTGTCAGCGGGTGGCACTGGTCGGCGAGACCTTCGATCAGGCCCGCGAAGTGATGGTCATGGGCGAGAGCGGGATCCTGGCCTGTTCGCCCCCCGACCGCAGGCCGGTCTGGGAAACCGGGCGGCGGCGGCTGGTCTGGGCCAATGGAGCGACGGCGACGGTCTATTCCGCGCATGAGCCCGAGGCTTTGCGCGGCCCGCAATTCGATGCGGCCTGGGTGGATGAACTGGCCAAGTGGAAGAAGGCCGACGACACCTGGGACATGCTGCAATTCGCGTTGCGCCTGGGCAGCCATCCGCAGCAGGTCGTGACCACGACGCCGCGCAATGTGGCCGTGCTGAAGCGCATTCTGGGCAATGCCAGCACCGTCACGACGCATGCGCCGACCGATGCCAACCGGGCCTATCTGGCCGAGAGCTTTCTGGCCGAGGTCGAGGCCCGCTATGGCGGGACCCGGATGGGTCGGCAGGAGCTGGAGGGCGTGCTGCTGGACGATATCGAGGGCGCACTTTGGACGACGGCGATGCTGGAGGGCGCGCGTATCGAGCAGGCGCCGAAACTGAGCCGCGTCGTGGTTGCCGTCGATCCGGCGGTGACGGCCGGCCGGGCCAGCGACGAATGCGGCATCGTCGTCGCCGGTGTCGTCTGCGACGGCGAGCCGAAGGATTGGCGGGCCTATCTGCTGGAGGATGCGACGCTGCGGGGCAGCCCGGTGGACTGGGCGCGTGCCGCGATTGCCGCGATGGACCGGCACGGGGCCGAAAAGCTGGTGGCCGAAGTCAATCAGGGCGGTGATCTGGTCGAAAGCGTGATCCGGCAGGTCGATCCCCTGGTGCCGTTCAAGGCGCTGCGCGCCGGCCGCGGCAAGGGCCTGCGTGCCGAACCGGTCGCCGCGCTGTATGAACAGGGGCGCATCAGGCATGTCCGGTCCGGCAATCTGGGCGCGCTGGAGGACCAGATGTGCCAGATGACGGTTCGCGGCTATGAGGGACGCGGCTCTCCGGATCGGCTGGATGCGATGGTCTGGGCGATTCACGAGCTGATGATCGAGCCGGCGGCGGGCTGGCGGCGGCCGCAGATGCGGCGATTGTGAGAAAAGGCGGGGGTTTCACACGCACGAACCGGCGTCCCCCGGGGTATTTGGACAACGAAGAAGGGGCTGGCCTGCGGGCCGGCCCTTTTTCATGGCCGAGGCATGGAGGCGAGCATGGCGTTTCGATTGTTTTCGCGGGAGGAGACATCCATTCCCGCACCGGAGAGGAAGGCCAGCGCGACGGGCCGGGTGGTGGCCTTTGCGTCCGGAGCGGGACGGCCGATCTGGTCGGCACGTGATACCGGGTCGCTGACGCGCGGCGGTTTCATGGGCAATCCGGTCGGGTTCCGGTCGGTCAAGCTGATCGCCGAGGCGGCGGCGGCGGTGCCGCTGGTCTGCGAGGATCGCGAGCGGCGATATGACGTGCATCCGGTGCTGGATCTGCTGCGACGTCCCAACCCGGGCCAGGGACGGGCGGAATTGTTCGAAGCCCTCTTCGGGCAATTGCTGCTGTCGGGCAACGGCTATGTCGAGGCGGTCGGATTGTCCGGGGCGGGGCTGCCGGAAGAACTGCATGTTCTGCGTTCGGACCGGATGAGCATCGTTCCCGGCACGGATGGCTGGCCGGTGGCGTTCGAATATTCCGTTGGCGGGCGCAAGCATCGTTTCGACATGACCGGCAGCCCCGATCCGATCTGCCACATCAAGAGCTTTCATCCGCAGGACGATCACTACGGATTGTCGCCGATGCAGGCAGCGGCGGTGGCGCTGGATGTGCATAACAGCGCCAGCGCCTGGTCCAAGGCGCTGCTGGACAACGCCGCGAGGCCAAGTGGCGCCATCGTCTACAAGGGCGTCGACGGGCAGGGGGTTCTGAGCCCCGAACAATATGACCGCTTGGTCGGCGAGATCGAGATGAACCATCAGGGCGCACGCAATGCCGGGCGACCGATGCTGCTGGAAGGCGGGCTGGACTGGAAGCCGATGGGATTCAGCCCCAGCGACATGGAGTTTCATGAAACCAAGCTGTCGGCGGCGCGCGAGATCGCGCTGGCCTTTGGCGTTCCGCCCATGCTGCTGGGGATCCCCGGGGATGCGACCTATGCAAACTATGCCGAGGCGCACCGGGCCTTCTATCGGCTGACCGTTCTGCCGCTGGCGACGCGGGTGTCCGCGTCAGTGGCCTGGTGGCTCTCTGAGCATATGGGCACCGAGGTCGATCTGCGTCCCGATCCCGACCGAATTCCGGCCCTGGCAGAAGAGCGGGATCAGCAATGGGCCCGGATCGGCGGGGCGAGTTTTCTCAGCGATGCCGAAAAGCGGGCGCTGCTGGGGCTGCCTCCGCTGACCGATGGGTGAGCCGATGGAAGGATCGCGTTTCATCGAGGCGGGCTTGTGGCGCGACCAGCGATTTGAGGCGCAGGAGCGGATCATGGCGCTGCAATTCGGCACCGTCGAGAAGCGGCTGGAGCGCATCGAGGCGCTGATGGAGGGCCTGGAGCGGCGGCTGTGGATGACGGTTTACGGCGTCGTCGCCGTCATCCTGACCCAGGCCATTCAGGGAATAATCGACTACGTGCCCAAAGGAGGCTGAGGGATGGTTCCGGGACTTGAGGTGAAATTCGCGGGCGGGGCTCCGGTCCTGAGCGAAGGCCATGTAATCGAAGGCTATGCCAGCCTGTTCGGGATGACGGATCAGGGCGGCGACGCGGTTCTTCCGGGCGCCTTCGCAGCCTCGCTGAAGAAGCTGGCGGGCAAGGGCGACAAGGTTCGGATGCTGTGGCAGCACGATCCGACACGGCCCATCGGTGTCTGGGACGAGATCCGCGAGGATCAGACAGGGCTGTGGGTCAAGGGTCGCCTGCTGCGCGAGGTCGCGCAGGCCCGCGAAGCGGCGGCGCTGATTCAGGCCGGTGCGATCGATGGCCTGTCCATCGGCTATCGCACGATCCGCGCCGAGCGCGATCAGAAAGGGCGCCGCGCCCTGGCCGAGGTCGAATTGTGGGAAGTGTCGCTGGTGACCTTTCCGATGCTGCCCGAGGCCAAGGTCGGCCGCAAGGAAACGGACGATCTGCGCGAGATCGCGGCGCTGTTTTCGGCGGCCGTCGAGGCGCTGCGGGCAGACTGAAATCCGGGGTCGCGCCGCATCGGCGCGGCCGCGGCAAGATGCGCCGGGACGCATCATTCGGGTTCGGGTCGTTCCTGACCCGGCAGCAGGGGCGGATCGGCCCCGATCATCGCGATGAGGAGAAGATTATGACCGAGGTGAAGGCCGCGGGCGGCGGTGACGCGTCCGCCGATCTGAAAGGGGCCATGACAGGGTTCGTGAGCGAACTCAGAGGGTTCCGAGACGACATTCAGAAGAAGCTCAATGCACAGGAAGAGCGTATGAACATGCTTGATCGCAAGACCGCCATTCGGGGCCGCGCGCCTCTTTCGACCGTGGCCGAGACCGAGGTTCCGCATCAGAAGGCATTCAACGCCTATCTGCGCAGCGGCGATGACGACGGTCTGCGCGGCCTTGCGGTCGAGGAAAAGGGGCTGAGCGTGGCCAGCGACGGTGGTTTCCTGGCGGCCCCCCAGGTCGCCGACAGCGTGCAATCGGTGCTCTCCACCGGTGCGTCGCTGCGCAAGCTGGCCAATGTCGTGACCGTCGAATCCTCGGCCTACGAGGTTCTGGTGGACAAGGGTGACATGGGTGCGGGCTGGGCCGACGAGGCCGAGCCGGTCGAGTCCGGCGCCGGCGGTGTCGAACGGATCTCGATCCCGGTTCACGAATTGTCGGCGATGCCGAAGGCCAGTCAGCGCCTGCTGGACGATGCCGCCTTCGACGTCGAGGCATGGCTGGCCGAGCGGATCGCCGACAAGTTCGCGCGTTCGGAAGCAGCAGCCTTCATTTCGGGCGATGGTGTATCGAAGCCGAAGGGCATTCTGGCCTATCCGACGGCGCCGAACGACAGCGCCGGCGCGGGCGAGATCGGCGTTATCGGCACGGGCGCGATCGGCGAGTTCAACTCGGCCGCGCCGGCCGATCCGCTGATCGACCTGATCTATGCCCTGCCTGCGGAATATCGCGCCAATGCCAGCTTCGTGATGAATTCGAAGACGGCAGCGCAGGTTCGCAAGATGAAGGATGCCGATGGGCGCTTTCTGTGGAGCGACGCCCTGGCTGCCGGTCAGGTGCCGCAGCTTCTGGGCTATCCGGTTCTGATCAGCGAGGACATGCCGGATATCGGTTTTGACGCCCTGGCCATCGCCTTCGGCGATTTCCATGCCGCCTACACCATTGTCGAGCGTCCCGACCTGCGCGTGTTGCGCGATCCGTTCAGCGCCAAGCCGCATGTTCTGTTCTATGCGACCAAGCGCGTCGGCGGCGGCGTCACCGACTTCCGCGCGGTCAAGTTCCTGCAGTTCGCCTGATCCTTCGGGGTCGGGCGAGGGAAGGGGCCGCGCGCGGGTCGCGCGCCGGTCATGCTGGCTTTGCAACTGTCCGCGCGTGCTGATGGCTGGCGCGCGGGCGCGGTCCTTTCCCGCCTGAAGCAATGGCGGGGCCCATGGTCGGGCCCCGCCTCGGTGGAACGAATGGCGGACGGCAGGACGGGAGGTTCGCAAGATGATGCTGATTGAGGAAACGGCGCCCGCGGCGGAGGCGCTGCCTGTCGCCGCCTTGCGCGAGCATTTGCGCCTCGGCTCGGGTTTCGAGATTGCCGAGGATAATGCGGAAACGGCGGCGCTGACGGGCTATCTGCGCGCCGCGATCGCCGCGATCGAGGCGCGCACGGGCAAGGTCCTGCTGACGCGGCGTTTTCGGATGCAACTGGACGATTGGCGCGACCGGCTGGGACAGACGCTGCCGCTGGCGCCCGTGGTCACGGTCGACAGGATCGAGATCGATGACGGGGCCGGCACGGTAACGACGCTGCAACCCGACGGCTGGCGGCTGCTGCCCGACATGCAGCGCCCGACCATTCTGCCGGCGGGTGTCATTCTGCCCAACGTGCCGCGCCGGGGCTTTCTGACGATTACCTTCACGGCAGGGTTCGGCGATACCTGGGCTTCGGTGCCGGCCGATCTGTCGCAGGCGGTTCTGATGCTGGCCACGCGATATTACGAGGATCGCAGCTTCGAGGGATCGGCGAATGCGATGCCCTTCGGGGTCAGCGCACTGATCGAACGCTGGCGCCAGATCCGCACCCTGGCGGGGCGCGGTCAGCGCGAGGTGCGTTGATGGGCGCGCCGAGGCTGAACGTGCGCCTGGCGCTGGAAGCGCCAGAGCGTCAGAGCGACGGGCTGGGCGGTTATCGCGTGGTCTGGCGGCAACTGGGATTTCTGTGGGCCGAACTGGATTCGGGTTCGGGGCGGCGGCGGTCGGCAGAGGTGGGCGCGGAAAGCGTCGTATCCTGGAAGATCACGGTGCGGTCTGCGGCGACGGGCGATCCAAGGCGGCCGGCACCCGGACAGAGGTTGCGGCTGGATCGCCGGTTCTTCCGGATCGATGCGGTCGCCGAGCGGGACCGTGACGGCCTGTGGCTGACATGTTTTGCGCGCGAGGAGGATCAGGCATGAGTTATGCGGCTTCCGTCGCCCTTCAGGGCGCGGTCTATCAGCGACTGCGGGCCGACGCAGTGTTGTCCGAACTGGTCGGAGACGCGATTTATGACGCGATGCCGGTCGATGCGCCCAGCGGGGTCTTCGTCTCGCTGGGTCCCGAAGAGGTGCGCGATGCCGGCGATTTCGATCGCGCCGGATCCCAGCACGATTTCATCGTCTCGGTTCTGTCGGGCACGGATGAAAGCGCGGGATTCGCCGCCGTGAAAACGGCTGCCGTTGCTGTCGCGGAGGCTTTGGAACGTGCCGAACTGACGCTGGATCGCGGCGATCTGGCCGGAATGTGGTTCCTGCGCGCCAAGGCGCGGCGGGTGGAAAATGGTGCGGCGCGGCGGGTCGATCTGACCTTCCGTGCCCGCATCGATCTGGACTGAGGAGAAAACCCATGGCGGTACAGAACGGACGCGACCTGCTGATCAAGATGGACATGACGGGCGATGGCTCTTTCGAGACGGTGGCCGGACTGCGGGCCTCGCGCCTGTCGTTCAACGCCGAGACGGTGGATGTGACCACGATCGAAAGCGAAGGCGGCTGGCGCGAATTGCTGGGTGGGGCGGGAATGCGCAGCGCCTCGATCTCGGGGTCGGGAGTGTTTCGCGATGCCGATACGGACGGTCGTGCGCGGCAGATCTTTTTCGACGGCGAGGTTCCGCGCTTTCAGGTCGTCATCCCGGATTTCGGCACGGTCGAGGGGCCTTTCCAGATCTCCGCGTTGGAATACGCGGGTAGCTACAACGGGGAGGCGACCTACGAGATGACGATGGCGTCGGCGGGCGCGCTGAGCTTCGTGGCCCTGTGATGGTGAACCCGATGCGGGGCGAGGTCGAGGTGGTTCTGGACGGCCGCGCGCATGTCGCACGGCTGACCCTGGGAGCCTTGGCAGAGCTGGAACATCAGTTGGGCGCGGCCTCGTTGATGGATCTTGCCGGGCGGTTCGAGGCCGGGCGCTTCAGCAGCCGCGATGTGTTGGCCGTGCTTGTCGCCGGCCTGCGCGGCGGAGGTTGGCAGGGTCGCGCCGAAGACCTGCTGTCGGTCGAGATCGATGGCGGCCCGGTGGGGGCCGGCCGCGCGGCGGCAGAATTGCTGGCGCGGGCTTTTCGGATCGCGGCATGAGCGAGGCCGACAAGGGACTGGATTGGCCGGGACTGATGCGCGCCGGCCTGCATGGGCTGGGCCTGAGGCCGGACCAGTTCTGGACGCTGACCCCGGCGGAGCTGGCGCTGATGCTGGGCATCGAAGCAGGCCGCCCTGCAATGACGCGGGGCAGACTGGCCGAACTGGCGGCGCGATATCCCGACCGGGACGCGGCGCCTGATGACGGGAATGCATGATCGGGGATCAGAGGATGGCGAACAAGGATGGTTTCGGGTCCGGTCTGGACCAGCTTGACGAGAATATGGGACAGACGAGCCGGATGACGGCCGAGTTCGAGGCGGAATTGGCGCGGCTGCGTCAGTCGATGTCGTTCACGTCGCGCGAGGTCGGAACGCTGAGTTCCGGGATCGAAAGCGGATTGCGCCGCGCCTTCGACGGGTTGATCTTTGACGGCGACAAGTTGTCCGAGGCACTGAAGGGGATCGGGCGGACGATCGCAGATACCGTCTTCTCGATCGCGATGAAGCCGGTCGAGAGCGCATTGGCCGGATCGGTGGCGAACGGCATGGCCGGAATGGTATCGGGCGCAATGCCATTCGCCCAGGGCGGTGCATTCGTGCAGGGCAGGGTGATGCCCTTCGCCAAGGGCGGGGTCGTCTCGGAACCGACCCGGTTCCCGATGCGTGGCGCGACGGGACTGATGGGCGAAGCCGGCCCCGAGGCGATCATGCCGCTGCGACGCGGTGCCGATGGCAGACTGGGTGTCGCCGCAGGCGGAAGCGGCGGCAGGGCAGTGAACGTCACGGTCAATGTCACGACGCCGGATGTCGCCGGCTTCAAGCGCAGCCAATCGCAGATCGCGGCACAGCTTGGCCGCGCCCTGGCGCGCGGCGAACGAAATTCCTGAGCAGGAGGCGAGGATGGCATTTCACGAGGTGAGGTTTCCTGCAAGCCTGTCCTTCGGCTCGATCGGTGGACCAGAGCGCAGGACGGAAATCGTCGCGTTGTCCAGCGGATTTGAGGAACGCAATACACCTTGGGCCGACGCGCGCAGGCGCTATGATGCCGGAATGGGTTTGCGTTCGCTGGACGATCTGTCGGCGCTGGTCGCGTTCTTCGAGGCGAGGGCGGGGCAATTGCACGGCTTCCGCTGGAAGGATTGGTCGGACTACAAAAGCTGTCTGCCGTCACGCGATCCGGCCTTCGACGATCAGGAAATCGCCGTGGGTGACGGCGTCAGCGTGACCTTTCAACTGACCAAGGCCTATGCATCAGGGCCGGCCCGCTATCAGCGTCCCATCAACAAGCCGGTGAAAGACAGCGTCCGCGCCGGTGTGGGGGGAAGTGAACTGTTTCCGGACACGCATTTCACAGTAGATCATCAGACGGGCCAGATCACCTTCAGCGCCGCACCCGAACCCGGCGCGACGATCTCGGCGGGATATGAATTCGACGTCCCTGTCCGGTTTGATACCGATCGGATCGCGGTATCGGTTTCTTCCTTTCAGGCGGGCGAGATGCCGCAGATTCCGGTCGTGGAGGTTCGCGTATGACCAGCACCACCATCGCGCGTGCGTGGTTGATCCGACGCCGAGACGGCCTGCGAGTGGGCTTTACCGATCACGACCGCGATTTGTCATTCGATGGCCTGCGCTTTCGTCCCGACCATGGAATGACTGCACGCGCTTTGGTTCAGGCTTCGGGACTGTCGGTGGACAATTCCGAAGCAGAAGGAGCCCTGTCGGATGAGGCGATCACCGAAGGGGACATTCTGGCCGGACGCTGGGATGAAGCCGGTCTCAGCATGTGGGAGGTCGATTGGCGCGATGTCTCGAAGCGACGGCTGGTCTTTGCCGGCAGTCTGGGCGAGGTGTCGCGTTCGGGCGGGGCCTTCCGCGCCGAGTTGCGCGGCTTGGCAGAGCCGCTGAACCAGGCGCGGGGCCGTGTGTTTCATCCGCGCTGCTCCGCCCGGCTGGGAGACAAGTTCTGCAAGATCGACCTGACTGACGATACCTTGTGGACCGAGCGCGCGATCGAGGCGCTAGACGACGACCACATCCTTCGTTTCGCGGCGTTTCCGGCATTTGACGCGGGATGGTTCGAGCGCGGCAGGATCGAGGTTCTCACGGGGCGGGCGGAAGGGCTTTCGGCTGCGATCAAGAACGATCTGGCACTGCCCGGAGCGCGTCGCGAGATCGGGTTGTGGAAGGCATTCGGAATGACCCCTGCCGTCGGGGATCGCGTTCGGCTGGTCGCCGGGTGTGACAAACGCGCCCAGACCTGCCGACTGAAGTTCCGCAATTTTGTCAATTTCCGTGGTTTTCCGCATCTGCCGACCGAGGACTGGCTGATTGCGCCCGGGACGGCAGGGCGGTCATGACCGATAGAGCCGTTTCCGTCGCACGCGACTGGCTGGGAACACCCTATATCCATCAGGCCAGCCAGAAGGGCGTCGCGTCGGACTGCCTTGGCCTGATCCGCGGCATCTGGCGTGAACTCTACGGCGAAGAGCCAGAGGCCGCACCCGATTATACGCCCGACTGGGGCGAGTTCGGCAGCCATGAACTGCTGATGGATGGTGCCATGAGGCACATGCTGGCGGTTGAACGGGCAGCGGCGCTGGCGCCAGGTCAGGTGCTGCTGTTCCGCATGCGGGCGGGCGCTGTCGCCAAACATCTAGGCATCGTCTCGGCTGCCGGCGACGCGCCGCGATTTATTCATGCCTATACCCATCATGGGGTGATCGACAGTCCGTTGACCGCCCCTTGGCGAAACCGGATCGCAGCCCGGTTCCGCTTTCCCTGATCTTTGACTTAAGGAGGCCGCGATGGCCACGATTGTGCTGTCCGCAGTGGGTGCATCCATCGGCGGCGGGTTCGGCGGCGCGTTTCTGGGCATGTCGGGCGCCGTGGTCGGCCGGGCGATCGGAGCGACGGTTGGCCGCGCCCTGGACCAGCGCCTGCTGGGCGGTGGCTCGAAAGCAGTTGAAACGGGTCGGATCGACCGGCTGCGATTGCAGACTGCGGGCGAGGGCGCACCGATCCCGCGGATCTGGGGCCAGATGCGGGTGCCTGGTCATGTCATATGGGCGTCGCCGCTGGATGAGATCAGCACGACGGAAAGCGCAGGCGGGGGCAAAGGCGCGCCGCAGGCAAAGGTCACGCAGATCAGCTATCGGCTTTCTGTCGCTCTGGCCCTGTGCGAGGGGCGGATCCTGGGCGTCGGCCGGGTCTGGGCCGATGGAGAAGAAATTGCGGCTTCGGATCTGAACATGCGGGTCTATCGCGGCAGCGAAACGCAGATGCCCGATCCGGCGATCGAGGCACATGAAGGCGCGGACACGCCGGCCTATCGCGGCGTGGCCTATGTGGTTCTGGAAGATCTGGTCCTGGAACGCTGGGGCAACAGAATGCCGCAGCTGAGCTTCGAGGTGACCTGCGCGGCGCAGGACGGCTCGGGTCTTTGCCGCGACGTCCGGGCTGTCGCCCTGATACCGGGAACCGGCGAATATTCTTTGGCGACAAGTCACGTTACGCAGGATCTGGGGCTGGGCGAGGTTCGTTCGGTCAATACGAACACGCCCATGGGGGGCACTGATTTCAGTGTCTCGATGGATATTCTGGGCCGGGAATTGCCGAAGGTCGGTTCGGTCTCGCTTGTTGTTTCATGGTTCGGAAACGACCTGCGGATCGACCGCTGCAAGATTCAGCCTAAGGTCGAGCAGCGCGAGATTGACGGGTCCGAGATGCCTTGGCGTGCCGGCGGAATCGACAGGACATCGGCAGCCGAGGTCGCGCAAGTCGACGGTCGGCCGATCTATGGCGGCACTCCGTCGGATCAATCTGTGACCGAGGCGCTGGTGGCCATAGAGAATTCCGGAAGAAAGGCGGTCTTCTATCCGTTCATCCTGATGGAGCAGCTTGGCGGAAACGAACTGCCCGACCCCCATGGCGCGGTTGAGCAACCGGTCATGCCGTGGCGCGGGCGGATCACCACATCGATCGCACCGGGACGGGCCGACACGACGGATTCGACCGAAGCGGCAGTCGATGAAGTCGCGACCTTCTTTGGTCAAGCCGACGGGGCCGATTTTACCGCAGACGGGCAGAAGATTACCTACCACGGTCCGGCCGAATGGTCCTACCGCCGGTTCATACTGCATTACGCGCATCTCTGTGCGGCTGCCGGCGGGATCGACGCCTTTCTGATCGGTTCCGAAATGATCGGAATGACTCAGATCCGGGGACCGCAGAACATCTATCCCGCGGTCGCGCAATTGCGACGTCTCGCGGCTGATGTGCGTCAAATCTTGGGGCCCGATGTGAAGATCGGTTATGCTGCGGATTGGTCGGAATATTTTGGCCATCATCCCGGCAACGGCGAGCTGTTCTTCCATCTCGATCCGCTGTGGGCCGATGACAATATCGACTTTATCGGTATCGACAACTACATGCCCCTCAGTGATTGGCGCGACGGCGAGGATCATCTGGACGCGCATTGGGGCCGCATCGGCAACCCTGAGTATCTGGAAGCAAATGTTTGCGGCGGCGAGGGATATGACTGGTATTACGCCAGTGAGGCCGATCGCGATGCACAAATCCGCACGCCGATTACCGACGGACAATATGACGAAGCCTGGGTCTGGCGCTACAAGGATCTGCGTAGCTGGTGGCAGAATTTGCATTTCGATCGGCCGGACGGTGTGCGTTCAAGGCAGGCGACGAACTGGGTTCCGGGATCGAAGCCGATCTGGTTCACCGAATACGGCTGCGCTGCATTGGACAAAGCGACGAACCAGCCGAACAAGTTTCTTGATGCGATGAGTTCTGAGAGCACGTTGCCTTATTATTCCGACGGGCGGCGCGATGATGCGATCCAGGCGGCTTATCTGGCGGCGGTAAGGTCTTATTGGTCAAAGCCTGGCAACAATCCTGAACGGCAGGATGGGGGCATAATGCTGGATCTGGATCGGGCGCATGTCTGGTGCTGGGACGCCCGGCCCTATCCAGCCTTTCCGGGCCGGGACGATCTTTGGTCGGACGGGCCGGCCTGGGAACGTGGACACTGGCTGAACGGCCGCGCGGGAGCGGTGGCGCTGGAAGCCGTTGTGGGCGACATTTGCCGCGAGGCTGGCGTGGAAGCCTTCGATACAAGCGGGCTGTTTGGTGTGGTGCGCGGCTTTTCGGTCTTGGGCGGCGAAACCGGCCGGGCCGCATTGCAGCCGCTGATGCTTGCGCACGGCTTTGACGCGCTGGAGCGTGACGGTATGCTGGGCTTTCGACGTCGAGACGGGCTGGCCCGGGCCGCGCTCGGGCCAGAGGACCTGGCAGTGGCGGAGGATGTCGCGGATTTCGAGACGACGCGGGCAGCGGCACCTCAGGTTGCCGGGCGGCTTCGCCTGACGCATGTCGAGGCCGGAACCGACTACGCCACGGCGACTGCCGAGACGAGTCTGCCCGACGGCGACGCCGAAACCGTGACCGACAGCGAATTCACCATGGCGATGACCCGCGGCGAGGGTCGCGCCATTGCCGAGCGATGGCTGGCCGAGGCGGAAATCGGGCGAGATACGGCGCGCTTCGCGCTGGCGCCGTCGAAGGCGGATCTGGGGCCCGGTGATGTGATCCTGATGAGATCGAATGTGGCAGAGATGCGGCGTTGGCGGATTGACCGGGTCGAGAGGGCAGGGGCGATTACCTTTGATGCCGTGAGGGTCGAGCCCAGCGTATATCGGCCTGCCCTTTCCAGCGAAGATGACCATGCCATACGGCGCTATGTGCCGCCGATTCCGGTCTTTCCGGTTTTCTTGGATCTGCCGCTCTTGCGTGGTGACGAGACGCCCCATGCACCGTATCTGGCTGCGTCCGCGCGACCTTGGCCAGGCACGGTTGCGGCCTACATATCGGTCGAAGAGGAGGGCGGGTTCGACCTGAACCTGACCTTGCCGCGCAAGGCGGTCATCGGGCGGACGCTTGGTACATTGCAACGAGCCCGGCCCGGTGTGATCGACCGGGGCGCGCCGCTACGCTTGCGATTGAAGGCGGACACGCTGCGTTCCGTGACCGAGAAAGCCCTTCTGTCGGGAGCCAACGTTCTTGCGATCGGCGATGGCTCGACCGACAGGTGGGAGGTCTTGCAATTTCGCAAGGCCGCGCCCGTTGGCGATGGGATCTGGGAAATCAGCGAACGGTTGCGCGGCCAAGCCGGAACAGATGCGATCATGCCGGCAAGCTGGCCCGAGGGCAGTCTTGTCGTGATCATGGATGGGGCGCCGCGTCAGGTCGCGCTTCCGCCCTCGGCGCGCGGACAAGAGAGGTTTTGGCGTATCGGTCCAGCATTGCGGGCACCCGATGATGCCAGCTACCGGCTTCTGACCACGGAGGTCAAGGGTGTCGGACTGCGGCCCTATGCACCTTGCCACATGCGAGCCGAGGGTCGCCAACTGTCATGGGTGCGGCGCACGCGGGTCGATGGCGATAGCTGGGACGGAACGGATGTCCCGTTGGGCGAAAGCCTCGAATCGTATCGTCTGCGCATCACGAAGGACGATATCGTGATCCACCAGATCGATCTCGACCGGCCCGAATACCTGATCCCCGAAGCGGTCTTTTCCGAAGCCGCGCAGAACGGCGGTTTCACGGTCGCCGTAGCGCAATTGTCGGACCTTTTTGGTGCCGGCCCCTATCTCAGGAGAACTTTCGATGGTGACCAGTGAAACGATGCGACTGGCGATGCCCTTGCTGCAACCCTCCCAGGCGCAGAAGCATGTGACCGTCAACGAGGCACTTATGCGACTCGACGGTCTGGTGAACCTGGTTTTGCAAAGTGTCAGCACCTTGTTGCCTCCGGCTACCGTGATCGACGGGCAGTGCTGGGGTGTGCCTCTCGCGGCGCAGGGCGCCTGGGCCGGCAAGGATGGATTGATCGCGCTTGGCTCGAACGGCGGGTGGATGTTCGTCGCGCCGTCGGCAGGGATGCGGGCTTTCGTCGCGGATCGGGGCTGCGAGGCGATCCATGATGGTCGGGGTTGGGCCCTTGGAGCCCTGTCGCTGGGAGTTTTCGGGTCCGGGCTGGTCGCCGGCTTCGCCGAGGCCGAGGTGATGGTCGGTACGGGCGCGGATTTCGACACCGGCCTTGCGATCCCCGCGAATGTATCGGTCATCGGAGCGGTCGCGCGGGTCACGGAGACCCTGACAGGTGGCCTGACTTCCTGGCGTCTGGGCCATGGCGGCGCGACGAATCGCTTTGGGCAGGGGCTTGGCACATCGGCCGGGTCATGGGCACGCGGTCTGCTGGGCACGCCCACGGCGTATTACAGCCCCGAGACGATGGTGATGACGGCCGAGGGCGGTAATTTCAGCGGGGGTGCGGTCAGGCTGTCGGTTCACTGGCTGGAACTGCGGCTGCCGTTTTGACGTGATGGAGGTCCCGCGCGCTTTTCCCGCGTTTCCATCTGGGCTAAGAAGGTGAGGAACAGCAAGCGCGGACCGAGCCGATGAATGTGCAAAACAAATCCAGCAACACGCTGGTCATGGATCGCGACGCCGTCTGGGCGCAGCTTCGCGACGAAGCCTCGGCGGCCATTCGCAACGAGCCGCTCTTGGGTGCCCTGATCCATGCCGGATTGTTGCACCATTCCAGTCTGGAGGCAGCGCTGGCCTACCGGCTATCGCTCAAGCTGGCCTCGGGTGAAATGAGCGAACAGATCCTGCGCGAACTGGCGGACGAGGCCTATCACGCGGGAGCCGAACTGGGCGACGCCGCGCGCGCCGATCTGCTGGCTGTCTACGATCGGGATCCTGCGACGCACCGCCTTTTGCAGCCGGTGCTGTTCTTCAAGGGTTTTCAGGCCTTGCAGGCCTATCGTCTGGCGCATTGGCTGTGGCGGCGCGATCGGCGCGACATGGCCTATTTCGTGCAGATGCGTTGCTCGGAATATTTTGGTGTCGATATTCACCCAGCAGCCAGGATCGGCACCGGGGTGATGATCGACCATGCCCATTCCATAGTCATCGGCGAGACGGCGACCGTCGGAAACGACGTTTCCATGCTGCATTCAGTCACCTTGGGTGGGACCGGCAAGGAGGACGGTGACCGGCATCCCAAGATCGGCGATGGCGTGATGATCGGAGCGGGTGCGAAGGTGCTGGGCAACATCAAGGTCGGGCATCATTCGCGGATCGCGGCGGGATCGGTCGTGCTGCACGATGTCCCATCGTGCAAAACCGTGGCGGGCGTTCCCGCACGCGTGGTGGGCGATGCGGGTTGTTCTGAACCGTCGCACAGCATGAACCAGCTTTTGGGAATTGACGATTATTTCTAGATGCCGCTGCCGGTCAGTTCCGGCAGTGTCATCTTCTCGCGCCGCAGGCGCAGGTCAAGCTCTTCTGCCATCCGTCCTGCCAGAGAAAATCCCTGAAAGATCAAAGCGGAATAGAGTTGCACCGCCGTTGCACCTGCGCGCAGCTTGGCCCATGCGTCGTCGGCGGAAAATATGCCGCCGACGCCGATCAGCGGCAACTCTCGGTGAGTTTCCCGATAGAGCTGTGCCAGGACTTCGGTCGATCGCGCGAGAAGGGGCTTTCCCGACAAACCGCCGGCCTCCCCGGCCTGGCGGCTGCGCAAACCTTCGCGAGACAGAGTCGTGTTGGTGGCGATGATCGCATCGACCCGCAGGTTCCGTGCCACGTGGGCGATGTCCGAAAGCGCCGTTCGATCCAGATCCGGCGCGATCTTGACGAAGACGGGCCGTCGCACGGTCAGGGCATCGCGGGCCCGCATCACTCCGTCCAGCAACGCCTCCAGCGCCCTGGGGCCTTGCAATTCGCGAAGACGTTCCGTGTTTGGCGATGAGACATTGACGGTCAGGAAGTCGGCGGTCCCGCCCGCGATGCGGACCACTTCTGCGAAATCCGCAGCGCGATCGGTGCTGTCCTTGTTCGCTCCGATATTCAATCCCGCTGGAATGCCCCGTGGTCTGGCTTCCAGTCGCGCGGCGATGGCCGCTGCGCCGTCGTTGTTGAACCCGAACCGGTTGATGATCGCGCGATCTTCGGCAAGGCGAAACAGCCGCGGCCTGCGATTCCCGGGTTGCGCGCGCGGCGTGGCGGCGCCAAGTTCAATGAAGCCGAAACCAGCTTTCATCAGCGCTGACACTGCGCGGGCATTCTTGTCGAAACCTGCCGCCAGACCGATCGGATTGGCAAGATCCAGACCCGCCATTTCAAGCCTCAACCTGTCCGACGTGACAGGCCGGCCGGGCAGGGGCGCCAATCCGGTCGCCAGCGCCCGGATCGAAAGGTCATGTGCGCGTTCCGGATCCAGCCGGTGCAGGAAGGCAAGACCCAGCTTCTCGACCATGCTCATTCCAGAATTCCGACGTCATGACCATCCGTGCCCGGCAGGATCAGACGTGTCCAGATCACGTCCGACAACAACAGGTCCCGGTAGAGATGCGGGAACATGTCGCCGCCGCGTGCAGGCTCCCACCGCAGGCAATCGCCCATCGCATCCGATTCACATGCCAGAAGCATCAGCTCGCTATCTTTGCGGAAATGTTTATTCAGCGTCGCCTTGACCTGGTCCGAAGCGGAAAAATGCACGAAGCCATCCAACACATCAACGGAAGCGCCGGCGCTGCGTCCGGACGTTCTAAGCGTGGCCCATTCTTCCAGCCTCAGTATCTTGTAGATCCGCATGGCGGCATTTGCGGCACCTCTCCGCACAAGGTCAAGCCCGGCCGCGTTCTGCAACCTGCTTGACAACTTTTCCTGCGATGGCAGCGTCGGGAAGATTTGACCCCGCGCGGACGCTGCGCCACTCTGGCGCAGTCAGACCAACAGGGCCGGAAGGGGAATCACATGGCGCTTCGTTTGTTTACCGCCGCATCGATCGCCGCGCTGATGGCGGGATCGGCGCAGGCTGAAATGGTGCTGCATGTGCTGCATACCAACGATCTGCACAATCGGATCGAACCGATCAACAAATATGACAGCACCTGTGACCAAGAGACGCAAGATGCGGGCGAGTGTTTCGGCGGGGTCGCGCGCGTGGCGGCAAAAGTCAGGGAACTGCGTGACAAGATCACCTCGGAGGGTGGCAATGTGGTCGTGCTGGATGCGGGCGATCAGTATCAGGGCAGCCTGTTTTACACGACCTACAAGGGCACGGACGTGGCAGAGTTCATGACCGATATCGGCTATGACGCGATGTCCGTCGGCAATCATGAATTCGATGACGGTCCCGAAGGGCTGGCAGTCCTGGCCGATGGCGTGGAATTTCCGATTTCCTCCGGCAACCTGGACCTTTCGCAGTCAAATGTGTTGAAAAGCAGGATCGACGACACGGTGACGCTGGATGTGGGTGGCCAGAAGATCGGTATTGTCTCGGCGCTGGCGACCGATACGCCAGAAATTTCGTCGCCCGGTCCCGATGTTATCGTCACTGACGATATCGAGGCGTTGAAAGCCGATGTGAAGACGCTGACCGACCAGGGTGTGAACAAGATCATCGCGCTGACCCATGTCGGTTATCTGCGCGATCAGGAAATTGCCAGAGAGGTGCCGGGCATCGATGCCATCATCGGCGGTCATTCCCACACCCTACTGGGCGAGGGGGAGGACGCAGCCGGACCCTATCCGACCATGGTCTCGGGCCCCGATGGCGTCGAGGTTCCTGTTGCGACTGCCGCCTCGTATTCCAGATATCTTGGCCATCTTATTCTGACGTTCGATGACGAAGGCAAGTTGATCAAGGCCGAGGGCAAGCCGATCCTTCTGGATAGTTCCGTTCCCGAGGACGAGACGATCGTCGCTCGCGTCAAGGAAATGGCCGCGCCGATCGAGGAACTGCGCCAGAAGGTCGTCGCCGAGACCGCGGCGCCCATCGACGGAGACCGCATCAATTGTCGGGCGCGGGAATGCGAAATGGGCGATCTGGTGGCTGATGCGATGCTGGATCGGGTCAAGAATCAGGGCATGAGCATCGCGATCGCCAATGGCGGCGGCCTGCGTGCCTCGATCGCCCAAGGGCAGGTGACGATGGGCGACGTCTATTCCGTACTGCCTTTCCAGAATACGCTGGCAACATTTCGTCTGAAGGGTGCCGACGTGGTCTCTGCCTTGGAAAACGGCGCCAGCAAATATGAGGAAGGCGCCGGTCGCTTTGCACAGGTCGCCGGTCTCAAATATACTGTTGATCCATCGGCCGAGGCGGGTAGTCGGATCAGCGAAGTGATGGTCCGCAAAGATGGCGGATGGAGCCCAATCGATCCCGCCGCGACCTATGGCGTGGTATCGAACAACTACATGCGCGCAGGCGGGGATGGGTATTCGGTCTTCGCGGCGAACGCGACCGATGCCTATGATTTCGGTCCTGATCTGGCACAGGTCCTGGCTGACTATCTTGCGGCCCAAGGTGCGGAATACAAGCCCGCCATGGACGGCCGCATCACCGTCAAGGGGGAATGAGCGGTGCGAAACGCAAACGACCTCAAACGAGGGCCATTCTCGGCACGAGGACGAGATGGTTGGAAAATTCCGTGACTCCAACAACCGGAGCACACTTCGTCCCGATAATCGGTATTATGGAACAATTTGGTATTGATACCGGACACTGCGGATGGTCGCTGGCAGTTTGAACCGGCTTGCTTGCCGGTCGCCGATCCGCGACATTCGCCATAAAAAAGCAAGGAGACTTCAATGGCGGTTTCCCCTCCGGTTTGCGATTTCGGTGCGCCGTGGCATGATTTCACGCTACCCGATCCCGATGGCAAGGCTGTTTCCCTGGCTGATATCGAGGGCTCGAAGGGCACGCTGGTCATGTTCATCTGCAACCATTGCCCCTATGTGCAGGCGGTTCTCGATCGCATCGTGCGCGACGCGAAAGAGATGCAGGCGGCCGGTATTGGCGTTGTCGCGATCTCGGCCAATGATGTGGTCGAGTATCCCGGCGACGGTCCCAAGCAGATGAAGGCAGAGGCCGAAAAACACGGTTTCAGCTTTCCCTATCTTTACGACAAGAGCCAGGATACGGCCCGCGCCTATGGTGCGGAATGCACTCCGGATTTCTTCGGCTACAACGCGGATGGCAGGTTGCAGTATCGGGGCCGGCTGGATTCCTCGACACGGCAGGCTGGTCCCGCGGATGCGAAACGCGAATTGCGGGACGCGATGATGATGATTGCCAAGACAGGAAAAGGACCGGTAAATCAGGTGCCTTCGATGGGATGTTCGATCAAGTGGAAATCCGCATGAACGTCTGCATGGCGCCATGCCCGATCGTTTTCGACCTTGACGGCACGCTGATCGACAGCGCTCCGGACATCCATGCATGCGTCAATGCGGTCCTGCGTCAAAATCGGTTGGCGCCGCTGGGCCAGGATCGGGTGCGCAGTTTCATCGGCGGTGGTGTGGACCTTCTTTGGACCAGGATCATCGCCGCGCTGAGGATCGATCCGGCGTACAGATCAGATCTGATCGCATCCTTCATGACCCGCTATCACGACGCGACCGCGCTGACGCGGCTGTTTCCCGGGGTGGTTGAGGCGCTTGGCACGCTGGCCGACCGCGGGCATCCTCTGGGGATCTGCACCAACAAGCCGATGGGGCCGACGCGCGCGATTCTTGATCATTTTGGAATTGCGGGGTCCTTCGCCCATGTCACCAGCGGCGATTGCCTGCCCCAGAAGAAGCCCGATCCCGCGCCGCTGCGGGCCGCGCTTGCCGCGCTTGGGGCCGATCCGGCTCAGCCGCGCGCAATCTATGTCGGTGACAGCGAATTCGACGCCAGATGCGCCGCGGCGATACAGGTGCCGTTCCTGATCTACACCAAAGGTTATCGCCTGAAGCCGGTCGCAGATTTGCCCCACGATGCTGCCTTCGACGATTTCGCTGCCCTCCCCGCCCTGATCGAGACGCGCGTGATGGTCTGAGCCGGCACGAGCCGGGCGCTTGACAAAAGCCGTTCCGTCGCGCCATGTCTCGGCATTCCCAGCAAGAGGCAGTTCATGGACCTGCGCCAACTCAGCCACAGCATCGCGGTCTCGCCGCAGATCACGCCCGAGGATGTGCCGCAACTGGCCGAGGCCGGATTTCGCGTGCTGATCAACAATCGGCCCGACGCCGAGGTGGACTCGTCCCTTGACCACGAGGTAATGGCAGCGGCAGCAGAGAAGGAGGGAATGGAATACCACTACCTTCCCTTCTCACCCGGCCAGATCACACCGGAACTGATCACCGATTTCGCGCAGGCAACCGCAGGCCGCGGCCCGATCATCGCCTATTGCCGGTCCGGCCACAGATGCACCGTGCTATGGGCGCTGAGCCAGGCCGGAAAGCGCCCTCGGGCTGAAATCATCGATGTGGCCCGCGACGCGGGCTATGACCTGACGCCGGTTCTTCCGCTGATCGATTCGCTGGCAAGCAGGCGCGGCTGATCCGCGATCCTGGCTCAGGCGGGCACGTCCAGCGCGCGCTTGACGTTCGCCGTCCAGCCCAGTAGCCGCTTGTCGCCCGCAAGGATGGCCGGACGCTTCATCACGGCGGGTCTGGCTTCCATCATCGCAACCGGATCGGCGGCGCGTTCTTCCTCGGACATGCCGCGCCATGTCAGGCTGGCGCGATTCACGATCCGATCGCCGAAATCCTTGACCAGACCGGCCCTTTCAGCTTCGGATAAAGGTTCTTTCTGCACGTCGCGGAAGTTTACTCGCCAGCCATGATCTTCCAGTGCGGCAATTGCTTTCTGGCAGGTCGAACAATGGCCCAGCCCATACATTTGCAGTGTTTTCGACATGGCGGAAACCTCGGCTCAGGGAACGAACGGATAGTCGCAGGCCGAAAGCATCGTGATCACGGCGGCAAGACGCATGAAAACCTTCGGAAAACGACGGTCCGATTATCGTCACGCCCTGCCCTGTCGGCAAGTCACAAATCCTCTTCCGGCGGGTGCTGGTGCAAGCTGCGGCGGACCCGCCGCATCGCCCACCAGACGAACAGCACCGCAAGCGGCGTCAGTCCGGCGATCAGATAGGCCTTGTCGATGCCTGTCGCGTTGGCCAGTGGATACAATGCATAGGACAGAAGTCCGACCGCGTAATAGCTGATGGCGACGACGGACAGGCCCTCGACGGTATGTTGCAGGCGCAATTGCAGATCGGCGCGGCGATCCATCCGTTTCATCAGCGCCTGGTTCTGGGCCGAACGTTCCACATCGACCCGCGTCCGCAGCAGATCCCCGGCGCGTCTGGCGCGTTCCACCATGGTCTTCAACCGTTCTTCATTCGACACCACGGTGCGCATCGCGGGCTGATAGCGGCGGCGCATGAATTCGGTCAGCATCTGCCGGCTCATGAAGCGCGTCTCGCGCAGGGCGCTGACGCGGTCCATCACGATCGCCTCATAGGCCTTTGTTGCGCCGAAGCGAAAGGAATGCTGCACCGCCTGCGCCTCGAGCTCGGCCGAGACGGCCAGAAGATCGTGCAGCACCGCGTCGGCTGCGCGGTCGTCATCGGTCATCCCCTCGACAATGGCCGACAGGCGCGGTTCCAACTCGTTCAGGCGGCGCGACAGGCCGCGGGCGCGCCCCAGGCCCAGCATGGACATGGCGCGATAGGTTTCCAGCTCGACCAGGCGGTGCACGATGCGCCCGATCCTGCCCTCGCCCACGTCAGGACGCACGAAAATGGCAAAGCGCATCCAGCCATCCGCGTCGATACGGAAATCGCCCGCGATCATCGCGGCTTCCTCGAGCACCCAGACGGCGGTCAGGCTGTCACGCGCGAACCAGTCCGAAATCCTGTCCAGCGCCTCTTGCGGATGCGCGGGCAGCGTGTCGATCTGAACCATCACCGCCGCGACCCGCCTGCCCGGCGCGCCCTTCTGCCATTCCTCGGAAAAGATGGCGGCGGCCGACGGATCGAAAGGACGGATCGGCAGGCCCGGCGTCGTGGCCATGTAGGTCACGAATTCGGTGTGGCTTTCCCATTTCAGGTCATGCCGGCCCAACCGGCCCTGATAGTGACTCTCGTCGGGATCGGGTCGCGGACCGCCATGGCGATCCACCAGTTCCGACAGATGCGCCATGTCGCGCGCGAGATCGCGATTGGCGGCGTCGCGCGGCTCCTTGAAGGCCACGAAGACACAGGTGGACGGCGCCTTCAGACGAGGCGAGGGACGGGCATGAAGTTCGTTCACCAGCGCATAGCGCAACGGATGTTCGGTTGCCGGGCCCACGCCGTTCTCCTTTAGCTGCGGCTGCCGCAGAACAGGATATACAACACCCCGCCGACGCCGGCGCCGATCAGCCAGCCAAATCCCGACAGCGATTGCAAGGCAGGCAGCCACACTGTCCCGATCGAGAACAGCGCCGCCAGGCCGACCGCCATGATCGCGCGCATGTTCCAACCGCGATCATAATAGTAGCGGCCGGTGGGATCCTCGGTGAACAGATCCTGCACGACCAGATGCCGCTTCTGCACGACATAATAATCCGCGATCAGGATTCCGTAGAGCGGAGCCAGGATCGCGCCCAGCGTATCGACAAAGCCCGCGATGCCGATGGTCGAGATCAGCGACAGCCACAGCGCGCCGATAACAAAGGCGATCAGCGCCGCGATGACGCCGCCGGTCTTTGCGCTGATGCTGGCAGGGGCCATGTTGGCGATGTCATAGGCGGCCGGGATGAAGTTCGCTACAAGGTTGATGCCGACAGTCGCCGCGAAGAAGGTGACCGCCGCGATCAGCGTCAGCGCCAGGCTGTCCACCCGCTCGACGATGGCGGTCGGATCGGTCAGCCTTTCACCAAACAGCACGACCGATCCCGCGGTGATGAAAAGCGCGATGAAACTGAAGAAGGCCATCGAGACAGGCAGGCCCCAGAAATTGCCGCGGCGCATCTGTCCCTCTGTCTTCACGAAGCGCGAGAAATCGCCGAAATTGATCACCACGGCGGCGAAATAGGCAACCATCGTGCCGACCACCGCGATGAAACCCACGACCGGACTGCGCGTGCTTTCGGCATCGGCCTGGAAAATGACGCCGATTTCCGAAAAGATTCCGTTGCCGGCCTTCCACCAGATCATCAGCGCCAGCGCGATCATGACAAGATAGACGAACGGCCCGGCCCAGTTCAGAAACTTGCCAACCCATTCGATTCCCATCAGGAACAATCCGATCTGGAATCCGGCGACGATGACATAGGCGATCCAGTCGATGCCGCTCAGGCCCAGAAACCCGCCACCTACGCCGTCGACCGCGAACACTGCGCTGATCGCCAGAGCCACCGCCGTCGAGGCGAAATAGGTCTGCACCCCATACCAGAAGATCGCGACGATTCCGCGCACCAGCGCCGGAAACCGTGCGCCCCTGACCCCCATCGCGGCACGCGCCATCACCGCATAGGGAATGCCGTAGCGCACGGAGGGCCGGCCCGACAGGTTCACCAGCCACATCACCAGAAGCCCGGCCACGACGATGGCCGCGAAGGTCAGCCAGCCGTTCAGCCCGTATGACAGGAACAGCGACGCCGCCAGCGTGTAGCCGAACAGGCTCTGGATGTCGTTGTTCCAGACGTTGAAGATCTCGAACGCGCCCCAGTTGCGCCGCTGATGCGGAACCGGTGCGAGGTCCTCGTTATAAAGCGACGGATCGCCGCCGCCGACATGGATATAGTCCGGGTGATCCGTCATCACTGTCCCTCATCTTCTCTGGGCGCCATCACAGCCCGGTGAGGCTCCGCCGCGCAAGTGGCTGTGTCGCAAGGAAAGGGTTTCAGGGCGCCTTGTCACGGATTTCGGGATCGGATCCCGGCGCAGGCTGCCCGAAAAACAGGCATCCAGCGCGGCCGGGAGGCTCTGGGGCGACGCCGTCCTTCGGGTCGCCCCCTACGGCCCTGACCGATCACTCCAGCAGCGGCAGCAGCTTGTTCACCGAATCCTTGGCATCGCCATAGAACATGCGCGTGTTTTCCTTGTAGAACAGCGGATTCTCGATGCCGGAATAGCCGGTGCCCTGCCCGCGCTTGCTGACGAAGACCTGTTTCGCCTTCCAGACCTCCAGAACCGGCATCCCGGCGATGGGGCTGTTGGGATCCTCTTCGGCGGCCGGGTTCACGATGTCGTTCGAGCCGATGACGATCGCCACGTCCGTGGACGGGAAATCCTCGTTGATCTCGTCCATCTCCATCACGATGTCATAGGGCACCCTGGCCTCGGCCAGCAGCACGTTCATGTGGCCCGGCAGACGGCCCGCAACGGGGTGGATGGCAAAGCGCACCTCCTTGCCGGCCGCGCGCAGCTTGCGGGTCAGTTCGCTGACCGCGCCCTGCGCCTGTGCCACCGCCATGCCATAGCCGGGCACGATGATGACGCTGTCGGCATCGTTCAGCGCCGCCGCCACACCATCGGCGTCGATCGGGATCTGCTCGCCCTCGATCTCGGCCGCGGGGCCGGTCTGACCGCCAAAGCCGCCCAGGATCACGCTGACGAAGTTCCGGTTCATCGCCTTGCACATGATATAGCTGAGGATCGCGCCCGACGATCCGACCAGAGCGCCGGTCACGATCAGCAGATCGTTGGACAGCGTGAAGCCGATCATCGCCGCGGCCCAGCCCGAATAGCTGTTCAGCATCGACACGACGACCGGCATGTCCGCGCCGCCGATGCCCATGATCAGGTGGTAGCCGATGAAGAAGGCCAGAGCCGCGACCAGGATCAGCCAGAACATCCCCGGTCCGACCCCGGTGAAATACAGCAGACCCAGGATCAGCGCCAGAATCAGGGCGCCGGCGTTCAGCATATGGCCGCCCGGCAGCTTCTTGGGCTTGCCGTCGACCTTACCGGCCAGCTTGCCGAAGGCGACGACCGATCCGGTAAAGGTCACCGCGCCGATGAAGACGCCAAGGAAAACCTCGATCTTCAGCATCGCGATCTCGGCCGGGCTCTTGTCCGCCAGAACGGCGGCAAAACCCTGGAATTCGTAGGCAAGGCCCTCGGCCTTGAGGCGCAGAACGCGCGCCATCTCGATCTGGGCGTTGAAGCCGACGAAGACGGCCGCCAGACCGACCAGTGAATGCATCGCCGCGACAAGCTGGGGCATTTCGGTCATCTGCACGCGCTTGGCGACGACCCAGCCGACGCCGCCGCCGATGGCGATCATGATCAGCGACAGGAACCAGTTGCCGGCGCCGGGACCGAACAGGGTCGCCAGGACCGCAAGGGTCATGCCGACGATGCCATACCAGATCGCGCGCTTGGCGCTTTCCTGTCCCGAAAGCCCCCCCAGCGACAGAATGAAGAGGATGGCGGCGACGACGTAGGCCGCGGTGGTGAATCCGTAATCCATGCCTGCGCCCCCTTACGATTTCTGGAACATGGCCAGCATCCGGCGCGTGACCAGAAAGCCGCCGACGATATTGACCGAGGCCATCAGCACGGCCAGGGTCGCGAGGATCAGCACCCAGGCCGAGCCCGATCCGATCTGCAGCAGCGCGCCCAGGATGATGATCGAGGAAATCGCGTTGGTGATCGCCATCAGCGGCGTATGCAGCGAATGGGCCACGTTCCAGATGACCCGGAAACCGACGAAACAGGCCAGCACGAAGACGATGAAGTGCGACATGAAGCTGGCAGGCGCGACAAGGCCGATCAGCAGCAGCAGGATCGCGCCGCCCGCAAGCAGCGTGACCTGGGACCGGGTTTCGGCCTTGAAGGCGGCGACCTCTGTTGCGCGACGCTCTTCCGGGGTCAGTTCCTTTTTCTTTTCCTTGGGCTTCTGGACCGCGATCGCGGCCACCTTGGGCTTGGGCGGCGGATAGGTGATGTCGTGGTCATGGACCACCGTCGCGCCGCGGATCACATCATCTTCCATGTTGTGGACGACAACGCCGTCTTTTCCGGGGGTCAGATCGGTCATGAAGTGACGGATGTTGTTTCCGTAAAGTTCCGAGGACTGGGTCGCCATTCGGCTGGCGAAATCGGTATAGCCGATGATCACCACGCCATTCTCGGTCACGATGCGTTCGTCCGCGACGGTCAGTTCGCAATTGCCGCCCTTTTCGGCCGCGAGATCCACGATGACGCTGCCGGGCTTCATCGCCTCGACCATGTCGCGGGTCCACAGGACCGGCGCATCCCGGCCCGGAATCAGCGCCGTGGTGATGACCACGTCCATGTCGGGGGCCAGTTCGCGGAATTTCTTCAGCTGCGCCTCGCGGAATTCGGGGCTGGAGGGCGCGGCATAGCCGCCGGTCTCGGCGCCGTCCCTGGTCTGCTCCTCGAAATCCAGATAGACGAATTCCGCGCCCATCGATTCGATCTGCTCGGCCACTTCGGGACGCACGTCGAAGGCATAGACGCGCGCGCCAAGGCTGGTCGCGGTCCCGATGGCGGCCAGTCCGGCGACGCCCGCGCCCACGATCAGGACCTTCGCCGGCGGCACCTTGCCCGCGGCCGTCACCTGGCCCGTGAAGAAGCGGCCGAAATTGTTCGCCGCCTCGATGACCGAACGATAGCCGGCGATATTGGCCATCGAGGACAGCGCATCCATCTTCTGCGCGCGGCTGATGCGCGGCACCATGTCCATGGCGATGGCGGTGATGCCCTGTTGCCTGGCCTTGTCCAGCAGATCGGCGTTCTGCGCGGGATAGAGGAACGAGATCAGCGTCTGCCCCTCGCGCATCTGCCCGATCTCGGATTCCGAGGGGGGGCGCACCTTGGCCACGATATCGACCGCGCCGATCAGCGCCGCGGCGTCCGGTTCCACGCCGACGCCGGCAGCGCGGTAATCGTCATCGGAAAACCCGGCTGCCGCACCTGCACCGCTTTCGACAAATGCCTCGTGCCCCAGCTTGCGAAGATGCGTCGCCGAAGACGGCGTGATCGCAACTCGCGCCTCCCCGGCGAAGCCTTCCTTCAAAGCGCCAATCTTCATGGCCTCGATGCCCCCTCGCTGAATTCCAAATTCTGTCGCTGAACCCATAGCATTGCGCAACAATCTTTCACAAGACCGTGGTTGCGGCCCAGCCATTCCGCGGCACCTCTCGCCTGACGCGGACAAACTGCGGGTCGGTCGCCACGAAAAATGCCGCGCGGCACCCGTCCGCGCGGCATTCCATCGCTTTTCCTTGAACTGCCCGCGAGGGTCAGTTCGCCGGCGCGGTCTGGGTCGTGCTGTCCGCTCCGGCGCTGCCCTGCGTGCCCGAGGTGCCGGCCGACCCGTCCGTGGCGGTGCCGGTCTCGGGGGCGGGAGTGGTCGTGGTCGAAGGCTGGGTCGTGGCCGGTTGATCGGTGACCGCCTCATCGACTGCATTGGCCGCATCCGACGCCGCCTCGGCCGCCGAATCGGCTGCGTTCTGGGCCGCATCGGCGGCGGACTGGACCGCCTGCCCCACGCTGTCGCCGGTCGCCTGGGCCGCGTTCTCGGCCGCAGTGGCCGCATCGCTTGCTGCATTTTCAGCCGCGGTCGCAGCGTCGCTGGCAGCGTTCTCGGCGGCAGTGGCGGCCTCGTTCGCAGCCGCCTCGGCATCGGCGGCGGCGTTGTCGGCTGCCGATTGCGTCTCGGTGCCCGCCGTCTGGTCTGCCGGCGCCGCGACCGGATCGGTCGCCGTGGTGGTATCGGCCGCGGGAACATCGGTTGTCGTGGTCACGGTCGTGGTGTCGCCTTCGACCGCCACGGTGTCATCGGTCATGAACCGTTGCAGCACGAAATAGGCCAAGGCCAGCGCCAGAAGAACACCGATGATCAGCGGCAGTGCCGAGGACCGGCGCTCGACCGGCTCGACATAGGTTTCCTTGGGCGCGGCAGGGTCGCGATCGACGGGATCGGTGCGCTTCGGGTCATTCGGGTCATAGGTCATGTGCTGCCCTCCAATTTGTGCTGACAAGACGCGCGCTTAGCGCCCCTTTCTCTGTCTTCTGCCCGCGACGCTGTCAATCGGGTCCCAGCGGGATGCCGGCTTGCGACCGGGCCCTCAGGCGAATAACACCAGTGGAAAGATCAGGTTCCCCCTGAACCGACAGGTTTTTTTGACCGGAGCACGCGATGACACGGCAGCCTCAGCAGACGACGCAATTTCTTGCCGACTACCGGCCGTTTCCCTTCCTGCTGTCCGAAACCCGGCTGGATTTCGAACTCGGCCCGCACGCGACGCTGGTGCGCGCCGATCTTTCGCTGACCCCGCGCGATGTCTCGAAGGTCGAGGATCTGGTGCTGGACGGTGGCAAGGAGGTTGCGCTTCGCTCGCTCAGAATCGACGGGACCGAACCCGACCCCGTCCATGTCAGCCGCGACGATGAGACCCTGCGCATCGCCGCCGCCGCCCTGCCCCGGACCGCCTTCACGCTGAGCACCGAGGTCAGCATCGATCCTGCCGCCAATACCGCGTTCGAGGGATTGTACATGTCGGGCGGCATGTATTGCACCCAGTGCGAGGCCGAAGGATTCCGCCACATCACCTTCTATCCCGACCGGCCCGACGTGATGGCGATATTTCGGGTCAGCATCCGTTCGGACATGCCGGTGCTTCTGTCGAACGGCAATCCTGTCGAAAACCGTGACGGAATGGCCGAATGGCACGATCCCTGGCCCAAGCCCAGCTATCTGTTCGCGCTGGTCGCGGGCAAACTGGTCGCGGTCTCCGACCGGTTCACGACGCGTTCGGGCCGCGAGGTGGCGCTGAATGTCTGGGTCCGTCCGGGCGACCAGGACCGCGCGGGCTTTGCCATGGAATCGCTTATCAAATCAATGAGATGGGACGAACAGGTCTATGGCCGCGAATACGATCTGGACGTGTTCAACATCGTCGCCGTCGATGATTTCAACATGGGCGCGATGGAAAACAAGGGCCTGAACATCTTCAACTCGAAGCTGGTCCTGGCCAGCCCGGAGACCGCGACCGACGCCGATTACGAACGTATCGAGGCGGTGATCGCGCATGAATATTTCCACAACTGGACCGGCAACCGCATCACTTGCCGCGACTGGTTCCAGCTTTGCCTCAAGGAGGGTCTGACGGTCTTTCGCGACCAGCAGTTCACCAGCGACATGCGCAGCGCGCCGGTCAAGCGGATCGAGGACGTGCGCGCCCTGCGCGCCCGCCAGTTCCGCGAGGATCAGGGTCCGCTGGCCCATCCGCCGCGGCCCGATCACTATGAGGAAATCAACAATTTCTACACCGCGACCGTCTATGAAAAGGGCGCCGAGGTGATCGGCATGTTGAAGCGTCTGGTCGGCGACGACGGCTATGCCAGGGCGCTGGATCTGTATTTCGACCGCCATGACGGCCAGGCGGCGACGATCGAGGACTGGCTGAAGGTCTTCGAGGATGCGACGGGCCGCGACCTGGCGCAGTTCAAGCATTGGTATACCGATGCCGGCACGCCGCGCCTGACCATGGCCGAGGATTGGGACGCCGATGCCAATCGTCTGACCCTGACCTTCACGCAGGACACGCCGCCCACGCCCGGCCAGGCCGACAAGCCCGCCCGTGTCATTCCCATCGCGGTCGGGCTGATCGGTCGCAATGGCGACGAGGTTCTGCCGACCCGGATGCTGGAGATGACCGAGGCGCGGCAAAGTTTCGATTTCGACGGGCTGGGCGCGCGGCCGGTCGTCTCGGCGCTGCGCGGCTTCTCGGCGCCGGTGATGCTGGATCGACCGCTGGACGACGCCACCCGCGCCTTCCTGCTGGCCCACGACACCGATCCCTTCGCCCGCTGGGAGGCCGGTCGCGATCTGGCCCTGTCGGCGCTGACCGCCCTGTCGCAGGGGCGCGAGGCGGGGGCCGATTTCGTCGATGCGATCGGCCGGCTGGCGGGCGACGACAGCGCCGATCCGGCCTTTCGCGCCCTGTGCCTGACCCTGCCCGGAGACGAGGATGTCGCCACCCGCCTGACAGCCCAGGGCGTGACGCCGGACCCGGATGCGATCCATGCCGCACGCGAGGGTCTTGCCCGCCGCGTGGCCGAGGCCCATGGCGATCTGCTGGCGGCGATCCATGACCGGATGCGGGTCGATGGCCCCTACTCGCCCGATGCGGCGGCGGCCAGGCGCCGCTCGCTCAGGATCGCGGCGCTCGGGCTGCTGAACCGCATCGACGGCGGCGACCGGGCCAGCGTGCTGTTCGGCAGCGCCGGCAACATGACCGAGCGGATGGCAGCGCTGATCTGTCTGATCCGGCGCGGCCGGGCGGCATCCGCGCTTTCGGCGCTGGAGGACGAATTCGGCGACAACCGGCTGGTGATGGACAAGTGGTTCTCGGTCCAGGTCATGGCCGCGCCGCCCGCCGAGGCGGTCGCGACCGCCCGCAGCCTGTCCGAACGCCAGGATTTCGACTGGAAGAACCCCAACCGCTTTCGTGCGCTGCTGGGCGGGCTTGCGGGCAACCACGCGGGTTTCCACGCGGCGGACGGATCGGGCTATGATTTCACCGCCGACTGGCTGATGCGGATGGATCGCGCCAATCCCCAGATCGCCGCCCGGATGTCCACCGCGTTCGAGACCTGGCCCCGGTATGACGCCACCCGCCGCGCCCGGGCGCTGGCGGCATTGCAGCGGATCGCCGCGATGGAAGGGATCAGCCGCAACCTGCGCGAGATGGTTTCGCGGATGATCGCCGCCGGAGCCTGAGGGCGCTTGTGGCGGCTCTTGTGGCGGGGCAGAATGGTGCAAATGAATGAATCGTCCGCCGATGCCAGGGCCGATATGCAGGCCCGACTCGATCCGCTGATTGCCGAGCGGGCACCGTGGCTCTATTCGGGAAAGGCGCACCACCGCATCGCCCGGCGGGTGATGATGCGGCTTCTGCGCTATCCGCGCACGATCCGGCTGGCGGCCGAACTGCGCGATCTGCCCACGCCCGAGATCATGCGCCGGATGACCGACCTGATCGTCCGCGACGTTCGTGTCTCGGGGATGGAAAATCTGCCGGCCAGCGGTCCCGCGCTGATCGTGTCGAACCATCCCACCGGCATCGCCGACGGAATTGTCATGCACGCGGTCCTGCAATCGCTGCGAGACGATCTTTTCATCTATGCCAATCACGACATGATCCGGGTCATGCCCCAGGTCGAGGATCTGATCGCGGGGGTGGAATGGCGCCAGGAAAAGCGCAGCCACGCCAAGACCAAGGCCACGATGGATTACACGCGCGATGCGCTTGGCGCGGGCCGGATCGGGCTGATCTTCCCTTCGGGCCGACTGGCCAAGCGGCAGGGCCTGACCCTGCACGAACGCCCCTGGATGGCCAGCGCCGCGATGATCGCGCGCAAGTTCGGCGTTCCGGTCATCCCGCTTCGCATCCGCGCCCGCAATTCGGTCCTGTTCTACCTGCTGGACGCGATCCATCCGACGCTGCGCGACGTGACCCTGTTCAACGAGGTGCTGAACAAGGCGCGCCAGAGCTATCGCATCACCGTCGGCGCGCCGATCGATCCGGCCACGCTGCCCAGGGGCAGCGACGAGGCCATCGCGATCCTGCGCGACGCGGCGCTGTCGCTGCCGCCGCCGGGCGAGGATGCGGCACGGCTGGCGCGGGGCGGCGGGGCGGTCGTGCGCCCGCGCCGGGCGAAAAGCCGCATCGCCTGAGCCCGGCCCCGGCCGGCACCCGGCTCAGGTCGGCCGGTCCAGGTGTCCCAATGCGCGGCCGGGGTCGATCCGGTCGCGGATCGCCTGTTTCAGGGTCCGGATGTCGGGAAATCCGCCATCGCGCCTACGCTCCCAGATGTCGCCGCCGTCCAGCGTGATGCGGAAGACACCACCACTGTCGTCGGGAATGATCGTGACCTGCAAATCAGGGCCGAAGGTCGACAGACATTCCTGCGCGTACCAGCCCGCCCGAAGCAGCCAGTTGCAGCCGGTGCAATAGGTGATCTCCAGATGCGCGCGTCGGGCGGCGGTCGGGTCCGTCATCACAGGGCCATGTCGTCGCGATGAATCAGGGCGGCACGGCCGGGATAGCCCAGCAGCGATTCGATCTCGGCCGAGCGGTGGCCGGCGATCCGGCGGGCCTCGTCGGCGGTATAGCGGGCAAGGCCGGTGCCCAGCGTCTGGCCCTGCGGACCCGCGATCGCGACCGGATCGCCGCGCCCGAAATCGCCCGCGACGGCGCACACGCCGGCGGGCAACAGGGATTTGCCGCGGCGCAACGCCTCGGCGGCGCCCTGATCGACGGTCAGAACGCCCTTGGGTTTCATCGCCGCGATCCAGCGTTTGCGCGCGGCCTGGGGATCGCCCTCGGGCAGGAACCAGCTGCACCGCGCGCCGCCCGCCACCGCCGAAAGCGGCCGCATGACCGACCCTTCGGCGATCACCATCGCGCAGCCCCCGGCCACGGCGGTGCGCGCCGCCATCAGCTTGGTTTTCATGCCGCCCCTGGACAGGCCGGAGACCGGATCGCCGCCCATTGCCTCGATCGCGGGTGTCAGCTGCGCGATGATCGGCAGATGGCGCGCCTGCGGATCGGTCTTGGGATTGGCGGTATACAGCCCGTCCACATCCGACAGCAGCAGCAGCTGGTCGGCCCCGCAGGTCACGGCGATCTGCGCGGCAAGGCGGTCATTGTCGCCATAGCGGATCTCGTCCGTGGCCACGGTGTCATTCTCGTTCACGATCGGCACCACGCCCAAGCCCAGCAAGGTCTGCATCGTCGCGCGGCTGTTCAGGTATCGGCGGCGCTCGGCGCTGTCTTCCAGCGTCAGCAGGACCTGCGCGGTCTTGACCCCGTGCGGGGCCAGCGCCTCCTCATAGGCGCGGGCCAGCCGGATCTGGCCCACCGCCGCCGCTGCCTGCGCCTGTTCCAGCGGCAGCGCGCCGGAAGGCAGTTCCAGCACCCGCCGGCCAAGCGCGATCGACCCGGACGAGACCAGAACCACATCGGTGCCGCGCGCGCGCCATCGCGCCACGTCGTCGCACAGCCCGCGCAGCCAATCGCCGCGCAGCCCCTCGGGGCCGACCAGCAAGGCCGAGCCGATCTTGACGACCAGCCGGCGCGCCTGTTGCAGCGACGGGGCTAGGGCCGCCATGGCGCCTCGGGTTGATCTTCCGCCCCGGTCCCGCGCGATGGCGCGATCTCGGACCACAGGGCGCGCAGCACCTGCGGCACGCCCTGTTTCGAGACGCCCGACATCAGGTGGACCGGGCCGCCGGTCAGCGATTCCAGCACCGCCTGGCGTTCGGCGATGGTGTCATCGTCCAGCGCATCGATCTTGTTCAGCGCGGTGACGCGGGGCTTGGCCATCAGCACCGGCGAATAGGCGGCCAGTTCGTCAAGGATGGTGCGCGCATCCGCGCCCACATCCCCGGACGTGCCATCGATCAGATGCAGCAGCACGTTGCTGCGTTCGACATGGCCCAGGAACTGATCGCCCAGACCCCGGCCCTCGCTGGCCCCTTCGATCAGGCCCGGAATGTCGGCCATGACGAATTCGCGCCCGTCGATGCCGACCACGCCGAGGTTGGGATGCAGCGTCGTGAAGGGGTAGTCCGCGATCTTCGGCCGCGCGTTCGACACCGCGGCCAGAAAGGTCGATTTGCCGGCATTGGGCAGGCCGACCAGACCCGCATCCGCGATCAGCTTCAGGCGCAGCCAGATAGTGCGTTCCACCCCCGGCTGGCCGGGATTGGCGGTGCGCGGCGCGCGGTTGGTCGAGGTCTTGAAATGCAGGTTGCCCCAGCCGCCATTGCCGCCGCGCGCCAGCAGCACGCGGCTGCCCGGTTCCGTCAGATCCGCGATCACCGTTTCCCCGTCCTCGTCCAGGATCTCGGTGCCGGCCGGCACCCTCAGCACGATATCCTCGCCCGACCGGCCGGTCATCTGGCTGCCCATGCCGTGCTGACCGGACCGGGCGAAGAAATGTTGCTGATAGCGAAAGTCGATCAGCGTGTTCAGCCCGGGCGCGGCCTCGGCCCAGACATCGCCGCCCCTGCCGCCATCGCCGCCGTCGGGACCGCCATATTCGATGAATTTCTCGCGCCGGAACGACACGCAGCCCGCGCCCCCCCCGCCCGAGCGGATATGAACCTTGGCGAGATCGAGAAACTTCATGGCTCGGGCTCCTTTGCGCCCACGCGATACGCGGATGCGGACCGGCGCGCAAGGGATGGCAAAAGGCCCCGCGCTGCCTATGTAGAGGTCGAAGGAGCCAGCCATGATCCACTTCGACAACAGCTATGCCCGCCTGCCCGATGGGTTCTTCGCGCGTGTCGATCCGACCCCGGTGCCCGCGCCGCGCCTGCTGGCGCTGAACCAGCCGCTGGCGGATCGGCTGGGCCTGGACGCGGATTGGCTGCGCGGGCCGGAGGGCGTGGCGATGCTGTCGGGCAATGCCATGCCGGAGGGGGCCGAGCCCATCGCCCAGGCCTATGCGGGCCATCAGTTCGGCGGCTTCGTGCCCCAGTTGGGCGACGGCCGGGCGGTGCTGCTGGGCGAGGTGGTCGGGCCGGACGGCGCGCGGTTCGACATCCAGCTGAAAGGCTCGGGCCGGACGCCGTTCTCGCGTCAGGGCGACGGGCGGGCCTGGATCGGGCCGGTCCTGCGCGAATATGCGGTCAGCGAATTCATGGCGGCGATGGGCGTGCCGACGACGCGGGCGCTGGCGGCCGTGGCGACCGGCGAAACGGTCTGGCGCGAGAACGGCTTTCCGGGTGGTGTGCTGACCCGCGTCGCGGCCAGCCATATCCGTGTCGGCACCTTCCAGTTCTTCGCCGTCAGGGGTGATGAGGCGCGGCTGGCGGCGCTGACCGACCACGTCATCGCGCGGCATTATCCGCAGGCGACCGGTCCCCTGTCGCTGCTGGATCACATCGTGGCCCGGCAGGCCGAAACCATCGCCGCCTGGATGGCCCTGGGCTTCATCCACGGCGTGATGAACACCGACAACATGGCGGTGTCGGGCGAGACCATCGATTACGGTCCCTGCGCCTTCATGGACGGCTATCATCCCGACACGGTCTTTTCCTCGATCGATCACGCAGGCCGCTATGCCTGGGCGCAGCAGCCCCAGATCGCGGTCTGGAATCTGGCGCAGCTGGCCAGTTGCCTGATCCCGCTGATGGGCGAACGCGATGCCGCGATCGAGGCCGCGACCCGATCGGTCCATGCCTTCGCGCCGCTCTACGAGGCGGCGTGGCTGCGGCGTTTCGGAGAAAAGCTGGGACTGACGGGCGTCGCGCCGGTCAAGGACCTGGCCGAAGGGCTGCTGACGCTGATGGCGCGGGAACGGGCGGATTTCACGCGCGTCTTCGCCGGGCTGGCCGATGGCGGCGCCCGCGACGAATTCACCGATCCGACGGCCTTCGATGCCTGGGCAGAGGGCTGGCGAAGGAGCGATCCCGACCCGGCGCTGATGGCCCATGCCAATCCGCGGCGCATTCCGCGCAACCACCGGATCGAGGCGGCCATCGCCTCGGCCGTGGCCGGCGACATGGCGCCCTTCGAACATCTCTTCCTGGCCGTGACCCACCCCCGCGAGGATCGCGCCGACTGGGCCGACCTGGCCCGGGCGCCGCTGCCGGAACAGGCAGTCAGACAGACTTTTTGCGGAACCTGATGGCGGCGGGGGGGCGTTGCCCCCCATCCTCTTGCAGAGGATTCCCCCCAAGGTATTTTGAAAGAGTGCGAGGGGACGGGCCGGGTGCTGAAACTGGCAAGCTACAATCTTCACAAGTGCCGGGGCGTGACCGGACCCCACGCGCCCGAGCGCAATCTGGCGGTCATCGCCGCGCTGCGGCCCGACATCATCGCCCTGCAGGAGGTGGATTTCCGCTTCGGTGCCCGCCCCGAGGCGCTGCCGCGCGGATTGATCCGCGACGCCACGGGGCTGGTCGCGGTCGAGATCACCGGTCGGACCGGCGAACAGTCGCTGGGCTGGCATGGGCAGACCATCCTCATGCGCCCGGATCTTGCCGCGGCCGCGACCGTCCGGCGTCTGCCCCTGCCGGGGCTGGAGCCGCGCGGCGCCGTGGCGGTGCGGCTGCCGGGGTTGACGGTGATCGGAATGCATCTGGGTCTGGCGCGATCCTCGCGCCGGGCCCAGTTGCAGCGCATCACCGCGCAGGCGGCGCGGATCGCGGGTGATCATGTGGTGATGATGGGCGATTTCAACGAATGGCGCGACGATCGCGGCCTGGAATCGCTGGCCGGATTCCGGGTGATCGCGCCGGGCCCCTCGTATCCCGCCCCCCTGCCCCGGCTGGCTCTGGACCGGATCGCCATGTCACGGCACCTGCACCTGCTGGACAGCGGCGTCTTCGCGGGCGCACGGGCGCGCGACGCCTCGGACCACCTTCCGATCTGGGCCGAGATCGCCCTGCCCTGACGAAAGCGGCTTTCGGCCTGCCGCCTTCGCGGGTATGCAGGCGCCGACACAGCAACGGAGGGGCTTCATGTCTGCCATCATCGATATCTTCGCCCGCGAGATCCTGGACAGCCGCGGCAATCCGACCGTCGAGGTCGATGTGACGCTGGA
The DNA here is from genome assembly GCF_056857655.1 of Paracoccus sp. L-17. Classification (NCBI taxonomy): domain Bacteria; kingdom Pseudomonadati; phylum Pseudomonadota; class Alphaproteobacteria; order Rhodobacterales; family Paracoccaceae; genus Paracoccus; species Paracoccus sp. L-17. The sequence continues at coordinate 83,760 of NZ_JBSXNM010000046.1, read as the reverse complement.
GGACGGCACCATGGGCCGCGCCGCCGTGCCCTCGGGCGCATCGACCGGGGCGCATGAGGCGGTCGAGAAGCGCGACGGCGACAAGGCGCGCTACATGGGCAAGGGCGTGCTGGAGGCCGTGGCCGCCGTCAATGGCGAGATTGCCGAAAACCTGATCGGCGAGGACGCATCCGAACAACGCGCCATCGACGCGATGATGTGCGACCTGGACGGCACCCCCAACAAGGGCCGGCTGGGCGCGAATGCGATCCTGGGCGTCAGCCTGGCAGTGGCCAAGGTCGCGGCCGAGGATTCCATGCAGCCGCTGTATCGCTATGTCGGCGGCACCTCGGCGCGGATCCTGCCGGTGCCGATGATGAACATCATCAATGGCGGCGAACATGCCGATAACCCGATCGACATCCAGGAATTCATGATCATGCCGGTCAGCGCAAGCTCGATCCGGGATGCCGTGCGCATGGGATCAGAGATTTTTCACACGCTGAAGAAGGAATTGTCCGCGGCGGGCCTGTCCACGGGGATCGGCGACGAGGGCGGCTTTGCGCCGAACCTTTCCAGCACCCGCGATGCGCTGGATTTCATCCTGAAAGCGGTCGAGAAGGCCGGCTACAAGCCCGGCGACGACATCATGCTGGCGCTGGACTGCGCCTCGACCGAATATTTCAAGGGCGGCAAATACGAGATGAAGGGCGAGGGCAAGTCGCTGTCGCCGCAGGAAAACGTCGATTACCTCGCCGCCCTGTGCGACGCCTATCCGATCCTCTCGATCGAGGATGGCTGTTCCGAGGATGATTGGGACGGCTGGAAGCTGCTGACCGATCGCCTGGGCGAACGCGTGCAACTGGTCGGCGACGACCTGTTCGTGACCAATCCCGAACGGCTGGCCGAGGGCATCGAAAAGGGCTGCGCCAATTCGCTGCTGGTCAAGGTCAACCAGATCGGCACGCTGTCGGAAACGCTGGACGCCGTGCGCATGGCCGACCGCGCAGGCTATACCAGCGTCATGTCGCACCGTTCCGGCGAGACCGAGGACGCGACCATCGCCGATCTGGCCGTGGCCACCAATTGCGGCCAGATCAAGACCGGCAGCCTCGCCCGATCCGACCGGCTGGCGAAATACAACCAGTTGATCCGGATCGAAGAAATGCTGGGGGCGACGGCGGAATATGCCGGCCGCTCGATCCTGCGCTGACAGGCGCGGCACGGCCGCCCCGCCGCCCGTTTTCCGATGTCGCGGGCGGCGGCAGCAGCCTTGACGCAAGGGCAGTCGAAAATACCGGAAACATCATCCTCCTGCCCCCTCGACAGACGCCGATCCAGGGCTAAACTGCGGCGCCATGCAGGGCGGGAAAATCCCGGGGCGCAAGGCTCCACCCGTCCCAGCGGAGGAGAATGCATGAAAGAATCCAAGTCACTGGACCGCCGTTCCTTTCTGACGCGGGCCTCGGTCGGCGGGGCTGCGGCCGCCGCGGGCACTGCGCTGGCGGCACCCGCCATCGCGCAGGAAATGCCGACGATCAACTGGCGCCTCGCCTCGTCCTTTCCGAAGTCGCTGGACACGATCTATGGCGGCGCGGAAGAATTGTCGACACGGCTGAAAGAAGCCACGGACGGCAAGTTCACCATCCAGGTCTTTGCGGCCGGCGAGATCGTTCCCGGCCTTGACGCGATCAATGCAGCGACCGACGGCACCGTCGAATCCGCCCATTCGGTCGGCTATTACAACTGGGGCAAGGATCCGGCCTTCGCTTGCGGCGCCGAGTTGCCCTTCACCTTTTCCGCCCGGGCCAAGACGGCCTACCAGTATCAGGGCGGCGGGATCGAAAACTACAATGAGTTCCTTCAGAAATACGGGCTGATCGGCTTCCCGGGCGGCAATACCGGCGTCCAGTTCGGCGGCTGGTATCGAAAGGAAATCAAGACCCTGGCCGATCTTCAGGGGCTGAAGATGCGCATCGCCGGCCTGGCCGGGCGCGTGGTCGAGAAACTGGGCGTGGTGCCGCAGCAGATCGCCGGCGGCGACATCTATCCGTCGCTGGAGAAGGGCACGATCGACGCGGCCGAATGGGTCGGTCCCTATGACGACAGCAAGCTGGGTTTCCAGAAGGTCGCGCCGTATTATTACTATCCGGGCTACTGGGAGGGCGGGCCCACCGTCAGCTTCTTCTTCAACAAGGCCAAATGGGATGAATTGCCGGACGGCTACAAGTCTCTGGTGCGGACCTGCGCGCAGGCCACCGACCAGAACATGCTGGCGAAATACGACATGAAGAACCCGACCGCGCTGAAGGAACTGGTCGGTTCGGGCGCGCAGTTGCGGTCTTTCAGCGAGGAGATCCTGACGGCGGCGTTCGAGGCCGCGGGCGAGGTCTATGCCGAGATTTCGGCCGAGAACGAGTCCTTCAAGAAACAGTATGAGGCCATGCTGCAATTCCGCGATGACTGGTATCTCTATGCCCAGACCGCCGAATATACCTTTGACACCTTCATGATGATCCAGCAGCGCAACGGCAAGCTGGCCCCGCAGCAGGGCGGCTGATCCCGCCCTCGGATCGCGACTGAACGGCGCCGCCGCGGGGAAACCCGCGGCGGTTCTTCCGGCTCTGCCGCGCGCCTGCCCGCGACCATCGGCCGGGGCCGAAGCCGAAGCATCCCGCAAGGTGAACCCTTCGGTCCCGCCTCAGGCCTTGTCTCAGGCTTGCGGATCGCCCAGTCCCGTTTCGCGCAGATAGAGCCGAACCGCATCCGCGACATGGCGAAACCTGTCGCCGCCCAGTTGCTTGCCGCCATACCAGCGCGTAACCACCACGACATGGTTTTCCAGCCCGGCCCGGTCCAGCATCTGCAGGATCAGCGCCCCCGCGCCCGCCTCGCCATCGTCGTCCTTTACCGGTTCGCCATCCAGGATCGCGGCCCAGGTGTTATGGGTGGCCTTCGCAAATTTCTTCTGCCGTTTCAGACCGGCCAGCAGCGCCCGGACCTCGGCCCGGCTGGCCGCCCGCCCCCCCGAGACCGCGTATCGCGACCCGCGATCGACGATGATCCTGTCGAAAACCTGCATCCTCGTTTTCTTTCCGGTTGTCCCGCCCGGTCGCGGCGCACGCGCGCCTGCCCGACTAGACCGCACCCCTGCGCCGCACATAGAGTTCCAGCCGGTGATGCACGATGTCATATCCCATCTCGGCCGCGATCTCGGCCTGCAACCGCTCGATCCGGTCGCTGGTGAATTCGGTCACGGCCCCGGTCTCGACATCGATCATGTGATGGTGGTGGCGCAGGTCGGCGGCCTCCCACCGCGCCGGCTGATCTTGGAATTCCAGCTTCTCGATCACGCCCTGCGCCTGCAAACCGTTCAGCGTCCGATAGACCGTCGCCAGCGACACCGAAACCCCGGCCGCCGCGGCGCGCCGGTGCAATTCGGCCGCGTCCGGATGATCCTGGCTGGCCGCCAGCACGCGCAGCAGGGCGGCGCGCTGCCGTGTCACCCTGATGCCCGCGTCGCGCAAAGCGGCTTCCAGTTGTCTCGCGCGCCGATCGCCCATCTTCCGTTGATGCCGCATCGCGGATTCAGGTGCAACCGGTTCTCATCTTCCGGGGCCGCAGGACCGCCTGCACGCAATCGGGCCGCCTGACCCCTCTTTTCGCCGGCGCCGCGACATGGCAAAGCCGGGATCAGGAAGGAGACATCCGATGCTGCCCAAGCGATCCGACTTTCCGCCCGGTTTCCTTTTCGGGGCCGCCACCGCCGCCTATCAGATCGAGGGTTCGGCCTTCGGCGGGGCCGGACCGTCGCATTGGGACACCTTCGCGGCGACGCCGGGCAACGTCATCGACGGCAGCTGCGGTGCGCGGGCCTGCGATCACTACCACCTGTGGCAAACCGATCTCGACCTGATGCGGGATGCCGGCTTCGGGGCCTATCGCTTTTCCACATCCTGGGCGCGGGTGATGCCCGATGGCCGCGCGCCCAACCCGGAGGCGCTGGATTTCTATGATCGCCTGGTGGACGGGATGCTGGAACGCGGCCTGCAGCCCTTCGCGACGCTCTATCACTGGGATCTGCCCGCCGCGCTGGCCGACAAGGGCGGCTGGCGCAATCGCGACGTCGCCGGCTGGTTCACAGACTATGCGCGGCTGGTCCATGCCCGGCTGGGTGACCGGCTTGCCGCGACCGCCACCCTGAACGAGCCCTGGTGCATCGCCTGGCTGTCGCATTTCCTGGGCCACCACGCTCCGGGCCTGCGCGACATCCGCGCCGCCAGCCGCGCCATGCATCACGTTCTTCTGGCCCATGGCACGGCGTCCCGCGCGCTGCGGGCCGACGGCGCGGGCAATCTGGGCATCGTGCTGAACTTCGAGACCGCGCAGCCGCGCGACGACAGCGCCCAGGCCGCAGCCTCGGCCGCGACGCAGGACGCGATTTATAACCAATGGTTCATCCGCGCCGTCACCGGCCAGCCCTATCCCGAGGCTGCGATGGCCGGAATCGGCCCTCATCTGCCCGAGGGCTGGCAGCAGGACATGGATCTCGTCGCAGCGCCGCTGGACTGGCTGGGCGTCAATTACTACACCCGCAAGTTGCATGGTCACGCCCCGGGCCACTGGCCCAACAACGCGGACAGCGACGGGCCCCTGCCCAAGACGCAGATGGGCTGGGAAATCCGTCCCGAGGGATTGACCGAATTCCTGATCCGCCTGTCGCGCGACCATGTGGGGGATCTGCCGGTCTACGTCACCGAAAACGGCATGTCGCTGGCGGCCGGGCCGGACGTGACCGACGACATGCCGCGCGTGGCCTTTATCGGCGATCATCTGCGCGCCGCCCGCGCGGCGATGGATCAGGGCGTCAACCTGCGCGGTTTCTTCTACTGGTCGCTGCTGGACAATTATGAATGGGCCTTCGGCTATGGTCCCCGTTTCGGCCTTGTCCATGTCGACTACACGACCATGGCGCGCACGCCCAAGGCAAGCTGGCACGCCTTTCGCCGAATGCTGGGACCGGACCGCTAGGCCAGCCGCCGCCAGACAGGATGGTCGCCATGGAACCGCGCCAGCCGCGCCTTTTGCAGGCCGTCGCGATCCAGGCCCAGCCAGCGTCGTGCATTGTCGCCCATGATCGCGCGGGCGGGCGCACCGCCGCCGGTCAATTCCTCCGCGAAACTGCCGAGCCCGGCCAGATAGGCCGGATGGGCCGGCATCCGGGCGATCATCGACCAGTCGCTGCCGTATAGCATCCGTTCGCCCGCCAGCGGCTCGGCCTCGAACAGGTGCCGGGTCGTGGCCAGCGCGGCCGGCCGTGTGGCGGCGCCGGCCATTGCCTCGGTCCAGAAGCCGGTATCGAAGAACAGGTTCGGGAAATCGTCCAGCATCCCGATCAGTTCGGTCTCCCATTGCGGATTGCCGTGACCGCCGAAGCCGCCGAAATGCGCCAGGCTGACCCTCAGATCGGGGAATTCGCGCAAGGCAGGTGCCCAGAGCCAGGGTGCGGAATAGGCTGCGGTGCCCGGCCCGGCGCCCATACTGGCCGAGGCATGGGCCGCGATCGAGACATCATTGGCCTGGCACCAGCCATAAAGCCGGCGCAGTTCGCGATCGAGGGCCGCGCCGCCGCCGGCGGGCCGGGCGCGGGCATGGCCGAAACCGATGCCGGCATTCTCCAGCGGCTTGAAGCCCATCGGCGGATACAGTTTCACGCCGGCAAAGCCGTGTTCGGCGACGGCGCGACGAACCCGTTCATGGGCGACATCGCCCTCGATCGCAGCGCGAAGCGGGCAGAAGCCCACGAAATTCAGGATCAGCACATCGCTGCGGCGGGCCGAGATTTCCGCGAACAGCCGGATCAGCGCATCGGGATCGGATTGCTTCACCTCGCGTGCCTTCAGCCAGTAAGCCAGATCCAGCAGCTGATTGGCAAAGACCTGCACCTCGCCCGGACGGCCATAGAGATTGATCGCCTGCGCCACGATCCGTGCGCGGTCGCGCGTCATCAGTTCGGCCCATTGCATCATTCCCGCAAGCGTCTGTTTCAGCGGATCGCCAGCCTGATTGCGCGGATCATAAAGCCCTTCCGCGATCTGGCGTGCCTGACGGCGCGCGAGACCCGGCAGGGCCGTGCCGCCGGCGACGGGCGGGGCCGCCGCGGGACGGCTGGTCCGGGCCGCTGCCGGGGGCGCCTGCTCGATCACCGGCTGCGGCGGGATTGCGGGCTCGTCAAGACCGGCGGCGGCGGCGAGGTCGGCGAACAGCGCCTCGTCCTGGGCAAGCCTTTCGCGATCCGTCGCCGGCAGCAGTGCCATCGCCGCCGATGGCCCGGCCACGGCGGCCGTTTCGGCGCGATAGGCAGCCAGAAACCCGGCCAGCCGATCCACGCCCTCGTCGCGCATCCTGTCGGTCGAGGGCGTGGGCAGCCGGGCGGGCAGATCGGCCAGTTCATCTTCGGCGGTGCGGGTGGTGCTGGCCAGGAAGCTGACGATCAGCCGGATCAGCGGCGATTTCGTGACATCGGGCAGGCTGCCTCCGGATTCGGCGGTGAAATCGACCTGATCCAGCCAGCCCAGAACCGGAACATCCGCGCCGTTGAACAGATGCAGATGGGCGTCGATCGGGATCCCCGGCAGCGTCGTGACCGGCCCCGGCCGGATCACGCCCGAAATGCCGCAACCGGCCAGCGCGGTCGTGGACAGGACAAGGCGCAAAAGCTGTCGGCGGCTGGGCACGGGCATCTCGGCAAAGGCTGCTGGAGCCAGATTAGCATGGATCACAAGCGCGTGATACCGTGCATCATGGGGAAGGCAGGATCATCCGGGCGGCCTTTTCGGCGATCATCGTCACCGGGGCATGGGTATTGCCCGAGACGATCGTCGGCATGATCCCCGCATCGACCACCCGCAGACCGCCGATCCCGTGGACGCGCAGTTCCGGATCGACCACGGCCATCGGATCGGTGCCCATCTTCGTCGTACCGACCGGATGGAAGATGGTCGTTCCGACATCGCCGGCCGCGCGGATCAGGTCGGCATCGCTGGTCAGGTCCGGACCGGGCTTCAGTTCCTGCGGCTGGAAGGCGGACATGCGGGCGGTGGCCATCAGCCGCCGGGCATGGCGCAAGCTGTCGACGGCCACCTGCCGGTCGGCCGGGGCGGAAAGATAGCGCGGCGCGATGGCGGGCGCCGCCCCCGGATCGTTGCTGGTGACGTGAACCGCGCCCGCGCTTTCGGGCCTGAGATTGCAGACCGAGACGGTCAGCCCCGGAAAATCGTGCAGCGGCTCGCCAAAACGGTCCAGCGACAGCGGCTGCACATGATATTCGATATTCGCGGTCTCGAACGCCTCGGAGGATTTCGCGAAGATGCCCAACTGGCTGGGCGCCATCGACATCGGCCCGCTTCGCCGCAAGGCGTATTCCAACGCGATCCCGGCCTTGCCCAGCAGACCGCGCGCGCAGTCGTTCAGCGTCTTCGCGCCGCTGATCCGGAACACCATCCGCAATTGCAGATGGTCCTGAAGGTTCTCGCCCACGCCGGGCAGATCGTGGATCGGCGCGATTCCCAGACCCGCCAGCCGTCCGGCCTGACCGATGCCGCTGAGTTCCAGCAGCGCAGGCGAATTGATCGCGCCTGCCGCCAGAACGATCTCGGACCTGACCCGGGCAAGGCGCTGCCGGCCGCCCTGGGTGAAGATCACGCCCGCCGCGCGGCGGCCCGCGAAGGTCAGGCGCCGCACCTGGGCGTCGGTCTCGATCCGCAGGTTGGGCCGGCCCCGCACCGGGTCCAGAAACGCCTTGCGTGCGTTCCATCGCAGGCCGCGCCTCTGGGTGACGGGGAAATAACCCACGCCTTCGTTGTCGCCACGATTGAAATCCGCGCAGGCGGGCAGCCCCATCTCTTGCGCGGCCTCGGCCACGGCTTCCAGGATCGGCCATCGCAGCCGCTGCTGCGCGACCCGCATCTCGCCCCGGTCGCCGTGATGGTCGTCGGCGGGGCCGTAGTGACGTTCGCTGCGGCGAAAACAGGGCAACACGTCGTCCCAGCCCCAGCCGGGGTTGCCCGCCTGCCGCCAGCGGTCGTAATCGGTGGCCTGCCCGCGCATGTAGATCATGCCGTTGATCGAGGAACAGCCGCCCAGAACCCGACCGCGCGGATAGTTCAGGCGGCGGCCGTTCAGTCCCGGCTCGGGTTCGGTCCGGTAGCACCAGTCGAGACCCGGATTGCCCATCGCATGAAGATAGCCCATCGGCACATGGACCCAGAAGCGGTTGTCATGACCGCCCGCCTCCAGCAGCAGGACGCGGTTTCGCGGATTGGCGGACAGGCGGTTGGCCAGCACGCAGCCCGCAGATCCCGCGCCGATGACGATGAAATCGTAGTCGCCGAAATCCTGCATCCCCTCGTCCTTCCGCCGCAACGCTAGCGGCCGGCCGGCCAGCCGGCAAGCAAACCGCGAGGCCCGCGCGCGCAGCGGCGATTGCCCCCTTCACATCCCGGCCGGCCTGCGCTATAGGCCCGGCTCTGTCGCCATGCACCCTTGGAGGATGGCGGCGTCAACAACTGTTACAGGAATGGATATCATGGCCAAAGAGATCCCGGATCTGGTGGCCGAGGCACGCGCGGGGACAGGCAAGGGGGCCGCCCGCCAAGCTCGCCGCGAAGGCAAGGTGCCCGGCATCGTGTATGGAGACCACAAGGAACCGGTCGCCGTCGCGTTCGAATTCAACAATCTGCTGACCAAGCTGCGTGCCGGTCGCTTCATGTCCACGCTGTGGAACCTGAAGGTCGATGGTCAGGACGACGTGCGCGTCATCTGCCGCGCCGTGCAGAAGGACATCGTGAAGGATCTGCCGATCCATATCGACTTCATGCGCCTGCGCCGCACCTCGAAGGTGAACCTGTTCATCCCGGTCGAATTCGTCGGCCACGAGAACTGCCCCGGCCTGCGCAAGGGCGGCACGCTGGTGACGGTGCGCCCCGAGGTCGAACTGGTCGTGACCGCGGGTGATATCCCCGATCACATCACCGTCGATCTGTCGGGTCTGGAAGTCGGTGACGGCATCCATATCCACGATGTCACGCTGCCGGCCGGCGCGACGCCGACGATCGAACGCAACTTCGCCATCGCCAACATCGCCGCGCCGTCGGCACTGCGTTCCAGCGATGATGCGGACGAGAAAGCCGACGAGGCCGAAAGCACTGAAGAGACGGCCGAAGCCGAAGAATGATCGCCCGGCCTCTTTCGGGGCCCGGTTGATGCAGGGGGGCGGTGCCGCTGGCGCCGCCCTTTTCTTTTCGGCCATCCGCTGCTAGCAGATGCGCCATTCCGCCCGACCCAGAGGTGCCTCATGCAGCCCGTTCACATCATCGGCGCCGGCCTGGCCGGATCCGAGGCCGCCTGGCAGGCGGCCCGCGCCGGCGTGCCGGTGATCCTGCACGAGATGCGCCCCCGCGTCGCCACCTTCGCCCACAAGACCGGCGATTGCGCCGAGATGGTCTGTTCGAACAGCTTCCGGTCCGATGACGACGTGATGAATGCGGTGGGTCAGCTGCATTGGGAAATGCGCGCGGCCGGCGGGCTGATCATGGCCATGGCCGACCGCCACCGCCTGCCCGCCGGCGGCGCGCTGGCCGTGGACCGCGAGGCGTTCTCGCAAGCCGTCACCGCCGCGCTGCGCGCCGATCCGCTGATCGAGATCCGCGAGGACGAGATCACCGAACTGCCCCGGGACGGCAACTGGATCGTGGCAACCGGCCCGCTGACCTCGGAGGCGCTGGCGGGCGCCATCCGGGCCGTCACCGGGACCGAGGCGCTGGCCTTTTTCGACGCCATCGCCCCGATCGTGCACGCCGACACGATCGACATGTCCGTGGCCTGGGAACAGAGCCGCTATGACAAGGGCGAAACCGAGGCCGAGCGTCGCGCCTATATCAATTGCCCGATGACCCGGCCGGAATACGAAGCCTTCATCGACGCGCTGCTGGCCGCCGAGAAGACCGAATTCCACGAGGGTGAAACGGCCGGCTATTTCGACGGCTGCCTGCCGATCGAGGTGATGGCCGAACGCGGACGCGAAACCCTGCGCCATGGCCCGATGAAGCCCGTGGGACTGACGAATGCGCACAAGCCGCAGGAAAAGGCTTATGCGGTCGTCCAGCTTCGTCGTGATAACGCATTGGGAACGCTTTATAATATCGTCGGCTTTCAGACCAAGATGAAATACGGCGAACAGACCCGGGTCTTGCGCATGATCCCCGGCCTCGAAAATGCCGGTTTCGCGAGGCTGGGCGGAATCCACCGCAATTCCTTTCTCAATTCGCCCACGCTGCTGGACGACCGGATGCGCCTGCGGACACGCCCGAACCTGCGTTTTGCCGGACAGGTCACCGGCGTCGAAGGCTATGTCGAAAGTGCCGCGATGGGCCTGCTGGCCGGCCGCATGGCCGCCGCCCGCGCGCGGGACGCGGATCTGGCGCCGCCGCCCTTCACCACCGCGATGGGCGCGCTGGTCAACCACATCACCGGCGGCGCCGAGGCCAGGACCTTCCAGCCGATGAACGTCAATTTCGGCCTGTTCCCGCCGCTGGACGAGGCACGCGGAGGCCGCAAGGGGCGCAAGGACCGCTACCCGGCCTATACGCAGCGCGCCAAGGATGATTTCCGGGCATGGCTGGCGACGCAGTAACCCGCTTTGCCCCCTCGCCCACCGGCCTGCTGCATCTGGGCCACGCCTATGCGGCCCTGATCGCCGCCCGCGAGGCGGGAACCGGCCGCTTCCTTTTGCGGATCGAGGATATCGACCGCGACCGCTGCAAGACGGAATACGAAACCGCGATCTTCGACGATCTGGCCTGGCTGGGCCTGGACTGGCCGCGACCGGTGATGCGTCAATCCGACCGGATGCCGGCCTACCGGGCCGCCTTGATCCGCCTTGCGCCGTTCTGCTATCCCTGCCGCTGCCGGCGCGGCGACATCCGCGCGGCCCTGTCGGCCCCACAGGAAGGCGCGCTGCCCGCGGGCCCCGACGGGCTGATCTATCCCGGCACCTGCCGGCACCGCGCGATGGCCGGGGCCGGGTCCGGCGACGTCATCCGCCTGGACGCGGCGCGCGCCTTCGAGGCATTGGCGACCGACCGGATCGCCTTTCGTGACGAGGTGGTCCTTCCCGGCACGGACCACGATTTGTCGAAAGAGGACTTCGCGGCCCGGATCGGCGACGTGATCCTGTCCCGGCGCGGCATGGGCACATCGTATCACCTGGCCGTGGTGCTGGATGATGCGGCGCAGGGCATCACCAAGGTTACGCGCGGCAAGGATCTGTTCGAATCGACATGGATCCACGTGCTGCTGCAACGCCTGCTGGATCTGCCGACGCCGCTCTATCATCACCACCGGCTGATCCGCGACGACGGGGGCAGACGCCTGGCCAAGCGCGACGATGCCCGCGCCATCCGCCATTACCGCGACGAGGGCGCCACCCCCGATGACATCCGCCGCCTGCTGGACCTTTGAACGGTCCCGGTCGTGACGCGGGACCAGGATTTCGCTGCAATGACGGGGCGGCGGCGTGCGCCGCTAGGCCTTCAGTGGCGCCATGATCTCGACCTCGTCGCCCTCGCGCAGCGCCGTGTAGAAACAACTGCGCCGGTCGGTGTGACAGGCCGGTCCGGTCTGTTCGACAAGCGCCAGCAGGCAATCGCGGTCGCAATCCACCCGCAGCTCGACCAGCATCTGCACATGACCCGACGTGTCGCCCTTGGCCCAGAACGCGGCGCGCGAGCGCGACCAGTAGGTCATGCGCCCCGTGTCCAGCGTCCGCGCAAGGGATCGGGCGTTCATCCAGGCCATCATCAGCACCTCGCCATTGGCGTGATCCTGCGCGATGCAGGGGATCAGCCCATCGGCATCGTATTTTAGGCTGGCCGGATCGAACATCGGGTTTCCTTTCGCGACAACGCTTCCTATCTAGGTCGGACACCCGCCGGGGGGAAGGACGAATGGCCGACAGCGACCTGATGCAGCTTTATTCGCGCCGTATTCTGGCGCTGACCACCGCGATTCCGCATCAGGGAAAGCTGCGTCAGCCGGATGCCAGCGCCATGCGCCGTTCGCCGCAATGCGGATCCTCGGTGACGGTACACGTGGCGGTAAGCGACGGCCGCATCGCCGATTTCGCGCAGGAGGTGCGGGCCTGCGCGCTTGGCCAGGCCTCGGCCTCGGTGCTGGGTCAGGCGGTGATCGGTCGCGACCGGGCCGAGATCGCGGCCACGCGCGACCAGCTTCGCGCCATGCTGAAAGAGGATGCGCCGCCCCCCTCGGCGCCTTTCGCGGATCTCGAGGCATTGCTGCCCGCGCGCGATTTTCCCAACCGCCACGCCTCGATCCTGCTGGCATGGGAGGCGACACTGGACGCCATGGATCAGGCGCTGGCCGACGTCTGAACGGACCCCGCCGGGGGACGCGCCCCTCGCGGAACCGTTCCGGCTTTTTTCGACGGCGAGTCCGATCGCGATTTCAGCGCGGACCGGTGCGTCGTCAGTTCCGGTCCACGCCGTAATAGTCGCGATACCATTCGACATAGCGGGCGGTGCCCTCGGCAATGTCGGTTCGTGGCGCGTCCCCTGTCAGCGCGCGCAACAATTCGGCGTCGGCCCAGGTGGCGGGCACGTCGCCCTGTTGCATCGGCTGCATGTCCAGCCGGGCCTTTCGTCCGGCGGCATCTTCCAGCGCGGCGATGAAGTCCATCAGCTCGACAGGCTGGCCATTGCCGATATTGACCACCCGCCATGGCGCGACCGGCGACAGGCTGTCGCCCTCGCAGACCGGATCGTCGCCGCGTCCCGGCGGACAATCCATCAGCCGCCGAATCCCGCGGACCAGATCCGCGACGTAGGTAAAGTCGCGCCGCATCCGGCCATGATTGAAGACCCGGATCGGCCGATCCTCGAACAGCGCCGAGGTGAACAGATGCGGGGCCATGTCGGGCCGGCCCCAGGGGCCGTAGACCGTGAAGAAGCGGAACATCGTGATCGCCAGCCCGTGAATATGGGCGTGCGAGTGGGCCATCGTCTCGTTCGCCTTCTTGGTCGCGGCATAGAAGGACAGCGGATGGTCCACCTGGTCGGTTTCTCGATAGGGCATCCTCTGGTTCGCACCATAGACCGAACTGCTGGAAGCCATCAGCAGATGCACCGGCGGCTGCAGCCGCGCCGCCTCCAGGACCTCGAAGGTGCCGGCCAGATTGGCCTCGGCATAGGCGCGGGGATTGTCGATGGAATGGCGAACGCCCGCCTGGGCCGCAAGATGGACGACGATATCGGGCCGATGGGTGCGGAACAGATCGGCCAGCAGGCCCGGCTGCTCGACCTTGCCGCGCACCGCGACGTAGCCGGGCCGTTCGCTCAGCACCGCTTCGCGCGCGGCTTTCAGGCGCGGATCGTAATAATCGTTGTGGCTGTCGAGGCCGACGACCTCGGCGCCTTCGTCCAGAAGCAGGCAGGCGAGGTGAAAGCCGATGAAACCTGCCGCGCCGGTAACGAGAACTTTCACCGCATGGCCTCCGTCATCAGGGGGGAAACAGGGTCCGCCGCCGCCTCGGGCCCCGGACCGGCGATTCCCGGAGACCCGGCTTGCAGGCGATGCGCCACCGGCAGCTTGCGGCGGCGAATCAGCCATGCCGCCCCCAGCAGATCGACCGCCCCGACCAGGGCGCGCTGAAGATTGCCGTATTTCGACCGGCCGCTGCGTCGTTCGGCATGGGTGACGGGCACCACCACGACCTCCCATCCCTCGCGGCGGACCATGGCGGGCATGAAGCGGTGGATGTGGTCGAAAAAGGGCAGGTCCATATAGACCTTGCGCGGAAAGGCCTTCAGGCCGCAGCCGCTGTCGCTGACCCCGTCTCGCAGCAGGCCGCCCCGGATCCGGTTCGCCGCATGCGAGGCCCATCGTTTCGACCAGGTGTCGCGCCGGTCCACCCGCTGGCCCTGGACCAGACCGATGCGCCCCCGCGCCGGATCCGTCAGCAGCGGCGCCAGCAGGCCCGGCAGGTTCGCGGGCGGGTTCTGACCATCCGCGTCCAGCGTTGCGACAAGGCTGCCGCTGGCGGCCAGGACGCCGGTCCGGATCGCCGCGGACTGGCCGCAGGGGCGATCATGGCACATCACCAGCAATTGCGGCATACGACCGGCCAGTTCCCGCAGCACCGCCCGCGTGTTGTCGGTCGAGGCATCATCCACCACCACGACCTCGTGGGGGGTGCCGGCCATCACCTCGGCGATCCCGGTCACGACCTGGGTGATGCTGCCCGCCTCGTCCCGGGCGGGCAGGATGATGGATACCAGTGCGCTCATCGAACAGCCTTGTCGGGCCGGAACAGCGTATAGGTATCGCTGCGATAGGGGAAGCGCGCGACCGGCCGGGTTCCCGGCGGCGGCACCGGATCGAGGCTCAGAAGAATGCCGTCGGGATGGCCGGCAATCCAGTCGGCCGCGGCCTGCGGATCGGTGACCTGCGCGACGGGTTGGCGCAGTCTGGCGGCAAAGTTGAACTGGGCGTGATAGCGCCCGTCGGTAATCGCGATACCGGTCGCGTCATAGGGCTGGATCGCGCGGGCGATGGCGTTGACGTCATACCGCGCGAACAGCAGCGGCTGGGCCGCGAAATGCAGCCCCAGCATGGCCGATAGCGGCAGGGCCGCCAGCGCCACCAGCCCGGCCCGCAGGCGCAGGAACCCCGCGATGCCGATGGCGGCGACGACCAGCCCCAGCCCCGCCGCCCAAAGCGGAATCCGGAAGGGCAAGGCCCGCAGCGCGGGCAACTGACCCGACGCCGCCACGACGATCAGCAGCATCAGCGCGAAGACCGGCAGCGCCTGCCACAGATCGCGCGGCCGACGTGGCGCGAAAGACCCCGCCCCCGACAGAAGCAGCGCAAGCGCGGGCAGTTCCGGCAGCAGATAATGCGTCTGCTTGCCGCTGATCAGGGAAAACGCCAGCAGCGTGCCAATGAACCAGATCGACAGGAATCGACCCGGCGCGCTTCCGGTCAGCGCCGATGGACGCAGCGCCCGCAATCCCGGCAGCGTCCAGCCGAAGGGCCACAGGAACAGGGGCAGCATGGCCAGGAAGAACCAGAACGGCCGCTGGTGCGCAAAGGACGACACCACCCGCCCCGCGCTCTGCCGCCACAGGACCTCGGTTCGGTATTCCTCGCCGCCCAGGATCAGCGCCGGCACCAACCACAGCGCCACAAGCGCAAGCGCCGTCAGGATCGACAGCCCGACACCGCGATACCAGCGCCAGGCCGGCAGTTCCCGCCCGGCCCAGAGCGGCGCGGTCAGCGCGACCGGCAGGACATGGATCAGGATCACCGGTCCCTTGGCATAGACCCCAAGCGCAATGGCCGCGCCGAGCGCGAGGAACGGGGTCCAGCGGTCCGGCCTTCGCCATGCCCAAAGCATCGCCAGCATCGCCCACAGCGTCGCCACCGTCAGAATCGAATCGAACATCGTGGTCGAGCCGAACAGCAGAAACACCGGCGAGACCGCCAGGATCAGCGCCGCCCGGGCCGCCCGCGCCGGATCTCCGGGCCACAGGCGCCGTGCCAGCAGCCCGGTCAGCGCCACCGCCGCCACCGCGAAGGCCGGCGCGACCAGCCGCGCGCCCAGCGTCGAGACACCGCCCATCAGCCAGACCAGATCGATCAGCCAGAACAGCAGCGGCGGCTTCTGCGCATAGAGCGCCCCGTTCAGATGCGGCACCAGCGCCGATCCGCCCTGATACATCTCCCAGGCGGCGGCGACGTAGCGCGTCTCGTCGATCGGCGTCAGCGGGCGCAGCAGGATCAGCGTCAGCACCGTCAGCGCGAACAGCAGCGTCGCGGACCAGATGGAAGGTCTCATGCACCGGCCTCGGCGAGGCTGCGGACATGGCGGCGGATCAGGATCAGGTTGCGGGTATAGACGAACAGCCCCATGCCCTGCCCGAGAATGAAGACAGGATCGCGCCGCCACAGCGCATAGGCCAGCAGCGTGGCACCGCCGCACAGCGACAGCCACCAGAAGGCCACGGGGATGATGCTTTGCCGCTTGCGCTCGCTGGCCAGCCACTGGACCAGGAAGCGTGCCGAAAACAGCGCCTGCCCCAGCAGCCCCACGGCAAGCCAGATCATGTTGACGTTCAGTTGCAAAATGAATTCCTGCCTTTTTGGCGTTCGCGGTAGGTAGGCAACCTTGCTCCTTCCTTACAGCCGCGCGCTTTTCTTCTGACCCCTCGATTGATATTGGACCGGAATGCCCGCCATATCAATCCGGCCGGGCAATGAATGAAACGAGGGGCTCATGCGGATTCTGCTGGTCGAGGACGGGCCGGATCTTGCCGATGCGGTGGTGCGGTTCCTGCGCGGCGGCGCCCATGCCGTCGATCACGCCGCCTCCCTGTCCGAGGCCCGCGATGCGCTGGACGTGGCCGTATATGACGCGATCGTGCTGGATCTGGCCCTGCCGGACGGATCCGGATTGCGGCTTCTGCGCGACATCAGGGCGTCGGGCAACCGGGTGCCGGTGATCATCGCCAGCGCCCATGACCAGATCAGCGACCGGATCGAGGGGCTGGATTCGGGCGCCGACGATTATGTCGTCAAGCCCTTCGATCTGGGCGAGCTGGACGCCCGCCTGCGCGCACATGCCCGCCGCGCCGACGGCGATCCGGCGGTGCAGCTGCGCCTGGGCGATCTGCGCATCGACCGCGGCGCCGCCCGGCTGTTCCGCGACGAGGGCGAAATTCGCCTGACCTCGCGGGAATGGGCGCTGTTCGATGCGCTTCTGGCCTCGCGCGGGCGGGTCATGTCGCGGCGGGCGCTGGAGGAACGGCTGTATTCCTTTGGCGACGAGATCGAGGGCAACGCCGTTGAGGTCTATGTTTCGCGCCTGCGCGCCAAGCTGGGTGCGCGGCTGATCGAGACCCGGCGCGGCCTGGGCTATCTGATCCCGTGAGGCGCGGCTGGTCCCTGCGCGGGCGTCTGGTCCGCCGGCTGGTTCTGGGCGTCAGCCTGGGATGGCTGTGCGGGATGGCGCTGACGATGCTGTTCCTGTCCCGCGAGATGACCGAGTTCATGGACGATATCCTGCGCGATTCCGCCCGGGTCGTTCTGGCGACGGGCGGCGATTTCACCGCCGCGGACAGAACGGTTTTCCCGGCCTACCGCATCGTGACGCCGGCCGGCGAACAGGGCGATGCGCCATGGCCGCGGCAGCAGGCGGACGGGCCCCGCAGCAGCGGCGGCTGGCGCATCTATCGCCTGTCGCGCCCCGCGGACGGGATCGCGGTCGAACTGGGTCAAAGCAACGAATGGCGGCGCGACGAATTGCTGGAAAGCATCGGAGGATTGGTGCTTCTGATGTTGCCGGTGCTGGGGCTCGTGCTGTGGATCGTGAGGATGACGGTGACGGGCGCGTTGACGCCCGCACTGCGCTTTGCCCGTTCGCTGGGCGGCAGACGGGCGGATGACCTGTCGCCTGTCGCCGCCGCCGACCTGCCCGAGGAGCTGATCCCGATCCCCGACGCGCTGAACGGCTATCTGGGCCGCATCGGTCAGTATGTCGAGGCGGAACGGCAATTCGCGACCCATGCCGCACATGAATTGCGCACGCCGCTGGCGGCGGCCTCGGCGCAGGCGCAGTTGATGGTCGCGGGGCGCGCGGATGCCGAAGCGCCCAGGCAGATCGACCGCGCCATCGGCCGGCTTGGGCGGATCGTGGAACGGCTTCTGGAATTGTCCCGCGCCGAGGCCGGGATCGCGAACGAGGCGGGCTGCGATCTGGTTGTCGTCCTGCGCATGATGATCGCCGAGCAAAGGCCCGCGCCGGCCTTCGATGACGGCGATCTGGAGGTCGCACAGGTGGCGATGCATCCCGATGCGGCGGCGCTGATGATCGGCAACGTCATCCGCAACGCCGC
Organism: Paracoccus sp. L-17; assembly: GCF_056857655.1. Taxonomy (NCBI): domain Bacteria; kingdom Pseudomonadati; phylum Pseudomonadota; class Alphaproteobacteria; order Rhodobacterales; family Paracoccaceae; genus Paracoccus; species Paracoccus sp. L-17. Next base: position 65,815 of record NZ_JBSXNM010000046.1, on the reverse strand, counting down.
CGATCACGGAACCGGCCCGGTCCGCGCCAGGCTGCGCCCCGGCCCGGTGCTGGAGATCCGCAACCCCGTCGCCGCCTCGGCCGGATTCCGGCAGGGCACGTTCCGCAAATCGCCCGATTCCGAGGGTGTCGGCCTGGGCATGACGATCATCCGGAAGATCGCCGAACGCAGCGGCGTGGCGCTGTCCTTTTCGATCCAGGAGGGCGAGGCGCGGGTGCGGATGGATTTCACGGCCATCGCGCGCCCGGCCTGAGTTTCCGGTCCGCCCTAACCGGCCAGCAGCGCGGCATTGCCGCCCGCCGCCGTGGTGTCCACGCAAAGATGGCGCTCATGGGCGATATGGGCCAGATCCGGCATCGCGGTGATCAGCGGCACCAGCGCGCCCTCGCGTCCGGCCAGTTCCGTGGAATAGGCCCGCCCGGTATCCTCGTCACCCCACCACAACACGCCGGAAAAGCCGTTCAGCCGCGCCAGAGCCTCAGCCGGGACCGCGCCATCCGCGCCAATGGCCCGGCCGCCCAGGGATTCGACCGCCGCGACCTGCGCGGCGACCGCCTCGGGGCCCGGACCCAGGCATAGCAGCGGCGGCCGCTGGTGGGTGGTCATGCGGTTCAGCTCTCCGGTCGGGCCGGGCATCAGCCGTTCGCCGATCATCCTGTCAGCGCCGGCCGCCAGCGCCCTGGCCAGCCTTGCCTCGTCGGCATCGCCACCCCAGGCCCCGGCCGCCCGGCCCGGCTCTGGCGCGAAGAAGCGCGGCACGTAGTTCGGCCCGCCCGCCTTGGGCCCGGTGCCCGACAGACCCTCGCCCCCGAAAGGCTGGCTGCCAACGACCGCGCCGATCTGGTTGCGGTTGACATAGAGATTGCCGGCATGGACCGCGTCGGTCACCTCCTGCACGCGGCTGTCGATGCGGGTATGCAGGCCGAAGGTCAGGCCGAAACCGCGGGCATTTATGTCGCCGATCACCTTGTCCAGATCGCGTGCCCTGAAGGTCGCCACATGCAGCACCGGACCAAAGATTTCGCGGTGCAGATCGTCGATTCCGGCGACCTTCAGCATCGTGGGTGCGATGAAATGCCCCTCGGACGGTGTCTCGAGGCGGTGCAGCACGCGATTGCGGTTCCGATCCAGATATTCGGCGATCCCGGCCTCGGCATCGGCGTCGATGACGGGGCCTACGTCGGTGGACAGGTGCCACGGGTCGCCCATCCGCAATTCGTCCATGGCGCCCGCGATCATCGCGGTCACATGCGGGGCGACATCCTCTTGCAGATAGAGACAGCGCAGCGCCGAACAGCGTTGCCCGGCCGAACGGAAGGACGAGGCGACGATATCGCGCACCGCCTGTTCGGGCAGCGCGGTCGAATCGACGATCATCGCGTTCAATCCGCCCGTCTCGGCGATCAGGGGCGTTCCGGGGGCCATGTGCCGGGCCATGGCGCGGGCGATGATCCGCGCGGTCTCGGTCGAGCCGGTGAAGACCACGCCACCGATGCGCGGATCGCGGGTCAGCGCGGCGCCCAAACTGGACCCGTCGCCTGGCAGGAATTGCAGGCTGGCGCGGGGCACGCCCGCCTGATGCAGCAGCGTCACGGCCAGATGCGCGATCAGCGGCGTCTGTTCGGCCGGTTTCGCCAGCACCGCATTGCCCGCCATCAGCGCCGCCGCGATCTGGCCGGTGAAGATCGCCAGGGGGAAGTTCCACGGGCTGATCGCGGTGACGATGCCGCGGGGCGCCCGAGCCTGATCCTGGCCCTGCGCCGCGTAGTAGCGCAGGAAATCCACCGCCTCACGCAATTCGCCCACGGCGTCGGGCAGCGCCTTGCCGCCCTCGCGGCCCAGAATGGCGAAGATCGGGCCGAAATGGTCTTCGTAAAGATCGGCCGCGCGACGCAGGATCGCCGCGCGTTCGGCCGGTGCGGCATCCCAGACCTGCGCATCCTCGATGGCGCGGGCCGCGCAATCGGCGTCGGCCTCGGTCACCTGGGCGATGGTCGCGCCGGTGGCGGGGTTGACGACCGGCCGGGCGGATCCCGAAGGCGCGCGCAGGGTCAGCGGCCCCGCATCGGCGATGGACACATCGCGCGCGGTCTCGATCCGCGCCAGCGTGCCTTCGTCGCTGAGGTCGAAACCCTTCGAATTCTTCCGGTCCTCGCCGAAAATCCGGTCCGGATGGACCAGCAGCGCCGGCGGCTTCGCTTGCGCCAGCATGTCGAACGGGTCGCGCGCGATGTCTTCGGGGCTGACATCTTCATCGACGATCTGGTGGACAAAGGACGAGTTGGCGCCGTTTTCCAGCAGCCGGCGGACCAGATAGGCCAGCAGATCGCGATGTGCCCCGACCGGGGCATAGATGCGGCATCGGACGCCGGTATCGCGGATCACGATGTCGTGCAGCCGTTCGCCCATGCCGTGCAGACGCTGGAATTCATAGTCGATGCCGCCGGCCATCTCCAGGATCGCGGCGACGGTCTGGGCGTTGTGGGTGGCGAATTGCGGATAGATGCGGTCGGCGTGGCCGATCAGCTTGCGGGCATGGGCGATGAAGCTGACATCGGTCGCGGTCTTGGTGGTGAACAGCGCGAAGTCGGGAAAACCCTCGACCTGGGCGCGCTTGATCTCGGTGTCCCAATAGGCGCCCTTGACCAGCCGCACCATGATCCGCCGGTCCAGCCGCGTGGCCAGCGCGTGCAGCCAGTCGATGACCAGCCCGGCCCGCTTGCCATAGGCCTGCACGACGACGCCGAACCCGTTCCAGCCGGCCAGCGAGGGATCGGACAGCACCGCCTCGATCACCTTCAGCGAGATGACCAGCCGGTCCTGTTCCTCGGCATCGATGTTCATGCCCATGTTGGCGGCCTTGGCCTGTCGCGCCAGATCCAGGACGACCGGGACCAGCTCGGCCATGACCCGATCTTCCTGCGCCACTTCATATCGGGGATGCAGCGCCGACAGCTTGATCGAGATGCCCGGATTCTTCTCGACCGAGCCCTTGCCGCAGGCGCCCGCGATGGCGCGGATCGCGGCCGAATATTCGCTGGCATAGCGGGCTGCGTCATCGCCGGTCATCGCGGCCTCGCCCAGCATGTCATAGCTGTAGGTATAGCCCTGCGCCTCGCGCGTCTTCGCCCGGTCCAGCGCCGCCTCGATGGTCTGGCCCAGCACGAACTGGCGGCCCATCTCGCGCATGGCGCGGGTGACGGCGGTGCGGATCACCGGCTCGCCCAGGCGGCGAACGGCGCCGCGCAGCGTGCCGGCGATGCCCGGATGGTCATCATCCAGCACCTTGCCGGTCAGCATCAGCGCCCAGGTCGAGGCATTGACCAGGCTGGACGATGCCTCGCCCAGGTGCAGCCCCCAGTCCGACGGCGCGATCTTGTCCTCGATCAGCGCGTCGATGGTCATGCGGTCGGGCACGCGCAGCATCGCCTCGGCCAGGCACATCAGGGCGACGCCCTCGCGCGTGGACAGGCCATATTCCGACAGGAAATGCTCCATCAGGCTGGGCTTCGCCTCGCGGCGGATGCGGCGCACCAGTTCGGCGGCACGGTCGGTGATGCGGCCGCGCATGGCACAGGACATGTCGGCCTGTGCGACCAGATCGGACAGCAGGTCGGCTTCGGGACGGAACTTGGCGTCGGTGGTGAAGGCGGAAAAATCGGGCATGGCAGGCTCCTGTCGGTCGTCTTGCCGATCAGGTTACACGATCATCGCTGGACGAAGGGCCCAAAGCGGGCCAGATTGGCAGGCGAGACGCCCATAGAGGACGGCCGGGACAGATCATGGATATTCTTGACGCGACGAATCGCAAGATCATCGCCGAACTGGTGGCCAATGCCCGCATCCCGGTCAGCGACCTGGCGCGCAAGGTCGGGCTGTCCAAGACCCCGGTCGCGGCCCGCATCCGCCAGCTGGAGGAGGCCGGCCTGATCACCGGCTATCGCGCGATGCTGTCGCCGCTGAAACTGGGCCTGACCCATGTCACCTACATGGAGGTGCGGCTGACCGATACCCGCCAGAAGGCCCTGCAAGCGTTCAACATGGCCATACGGCAGATTCCCGAAGTCGAGGAATGCTACATGATCGCGGGCGGTTTCGACTATCTGGTCAAGGTGAGGTCGCGAGACATGGCCGATTTCCGCCGGATCATGGCGGACAAGATCGCCACCCTGCCCTTCGTCGGCGGCACGTCCAGCTATGTCTCGATGGAGGCCGTTGTCGAACAGAACTGGACCGCTGTCTAGCAGTCCGGGCCGCGCCGGGTTGCGCCTGCGGAACGGCGGCGCGGATGATGACCGGGGAAACCCGTCGCGGCGCATGTTCGGAACCGGGACGGGCCGGGCGAAGCCCGGCCCGGTCGCTGCCGCTGGGCGGCAGGCGCGCGTCCGGGACGCGCGCGGTCAGGCCCGGTCACGCCTGATGGTATTTCGCATCCACCGCGTCGATCGCCGCGACATTGCCGGCCGAGCGGCCCCGGGCGTCGAAATTCATCGCCTCGGCCAGGAACGCATCGGCGATGGCTTTCGCCAGTTCCGAGCCGATCACCCGCGCCCCCATGGTGATGATCTGCGCATTGTTCGACAGCGCCGCCCGTTCGGCCGAATAGGTGTCGTGTGTCAGCGCGGCACGGATGCCCGGCACCTTGTTGGCCGAGATGCAAACCCCGATCCCCGTCCCGCAGACCAGGATCGCGCGGTCATAGGTGCCGTCCCGCACGGCACTGGCCACCCGATCCGAGAGGGTCGCGTAGAAGGCATCCGGTCCCGCCTCGGTGCGGCTGATCTCGGACACGTCGTGGCGGTGCCTGAGGTGATCGGCCAAGACCTTTGCCAGCCCCTCGCCCGCGCTGTCGCCTGCAATTGCCAGTTTCATCTTGCTCTCCTTCAGATAGCAGCGGCGCAACGCGCCAGAATGTCCAGATATCCCTCGACCCTCCAGGCCGAGCGTCCGATGAACAGCCCGTCGATATGCGGGCATCCGACAAGTTCCGCGCAATTGTCGGGATTGACCGACCCGCCATAGAGGCACGGCACCGGACTTCCCAGCACATCGCGCGCGACGGCCGCAATCTCGGCCTGCCGCGCGTCGGCATAATCCGAGGTCGCGGGGATGCCGTTGTCGCCAATGGCCCAGACCGGCTCGTAGGCCAGCAGGATCCGGGCCGCACTCTGGTCGTCGGACAGATGGGCCAGCGCGCCGCGCACCTGCTGCTCCAGCACCTGCTGCGCGCGACCGGCCTGACGCTGGGCCAGCGTTTCACCGATGCAGATCAGCGGGATCAGACCATGGCGGATGGCGGCCCGGGTCTTCAGGCCGACCGTCTCGTCCGTCTCGCCGAAATGTTCGCGCCGTTCGGAATGGCCCAGTTCCACGATGTCGAGCCCGCAATCGACCAGCATCGGGGCCGAGATTTCGCCCGTCCAGGCGCCTTCATCGGCCCAGTGCATGTTCTGCGCGCCCACCTTGACCGAAACGTCGGCCAGAGCCGCCTTGACCTGCCGGCAGGCGGTGAAGGGCGGGATCACGAAACGCTGGATCCGCGGGTCGTGATCGGCGTCAGCCTCGGCCAGTCTGCGGGCGAAGGCGCCTGCTTCGGCCAGGGTCTTGTTCATCTTCCAGCTTGTGCCGATCCAGATTGTCATCCGCTCAATCCTCCGCGATGGTCAGCGTCAGCCCGGCCCGGTCGATCGCGGCGCGATCCTCGGGCGCGGGGGGCGCGTCGGTGATGATGGCATCGAATTCGGCCAGACCGGCCAGTTCGTGCAGGGCGGAACGGCCGAACCGTGCATGGTTGACCAACAGGACCCTGCGCTGCGCCGCGTCCATCATCGCCCGCTTGGCGCCGACGACCGCATCGCTCATGTGAAACGCCCGCAGGCCCGACACCGCCGGGGTCGAGATGAAGGCCAGATCGGCGCGCAGCCGCGACAGGGCCTGTTCCGTCACCACGCCGAAAAAGCCGTTGAACTTGGCGTCGAACGCGCCGCCAAGCGCGATCAGCGTGATCCGCGGCGCGTCTTTCAGCGTCTCGATCACGGCGGCATTGTTGGTGATGATCGTCAGCGGCGCCCTTTCGACCAGCCTCGTGCCCAGCAGCGCCGCCATCGAGCCGTCATTGACCATGACACTCATCCCCGGCTCGACCAGATGCAGCGCCGCTGCGGCCATGCGCGCCTTGGCGCCGGCATCCTGCAAGGCGCGGATCCGGAAATCGCTTTCGAACTGGATGCCGGCCTCGACGGTGGCGCCGCCGCGCACCTTCCGCAGCAGACCGGTCTGTTCCAGATCGTCCAGATCGCGATGGATGGTCATCTTCGAAACCGCAAAACGACCGGCCAGATCGTCCAGATCGACCGCCCTTGCCGCGATCAGCAGATCCATGATCGCCTGCCTGCGTTCCTCGCGCTTCATCCTTGCCTCCGGTTCGCCGCCCCCTGTCGGCCTCGCCATTTTTTAACATCTTGCCTGGACTTATCAACAATAATTTATGTTATTTTGTGATATTTTTATGTTATTTCGCGCATCGCGTTGCCAGGTCCCGGCCGCAACGGCCCAGCGGCAGCGACCGGGACGGGCCTTGCCCGGCCCGCTTCCCCCAACGGCTCAGCCGGCAAGGGCGCGCGCCGTCGCCTCGTCGGTGATCAGGCCATCGGCACAACCGCTTTTCAGCACCGCGCGCAGTCCGGCGATCTTTTCGTCCCCGCCCGCGATCACCACGATCCGGCTGCCTTCCGGCCCGTCCAGATCGACCGACAGGGTTCGCGCGCTCAGCCCGGTTTCCAGCACCCGCCCGTCGGCATCGAAGAAATGGCCCATCATTTCGCCCACCCCGCCCGCCGCCCGGATCTCCTCGATCTCGCGCGGCTCGATCATGCCCGAAGCGACCAGTTGCGCGCCCGAATCCGCGGTGCCCATGCCGACGAATTTCAGCGTCGCGCTGTGCGACAGGTCGAAGATTTCGCGCACGCCGGGCTGGGCCAGCAGCACCGCCCGGTCCTGTTCGGAATTGGCGAAGAAGGGCACCGGCAGCACGAAGGCCTGCGCGCCGGTCTTTTCGGCCAGGCTGTGCATCACGTCATGGGGATTGGCCGCGTAGTTCCGGGTCAGGCCGCCCAGCAGCGACACGAAGCGCGCGTCCCGCGCCTCGAAGCGCGGCAGCTGATGCACCGCAGCGGCCAGCGTGCGGCCGTGGCCCAGTCCGATCACGGGATGCCGGCCGGCCTCGATCTCGCGCCGCAGGAACCCGGCCCCGGCCAGCGCCAGGGCGCGCAGCGGCATTCCCTCCTCGCCCAGATCCGGCGCGACCTCGCAGTAGTCCAGATCGTAGCCCTTGCAGAGCCGGTCTTCCAGGATCGCGCATTCCACGATCTCGCCGTCGATCGAGACCTTGACCACGCCTTCGGCGACCGCCCGCGCGATCAGCCGATGCGCCTTGACCGAGGGCACACCCAGCCGCTTGGCCACCGCCGCCTGCGTCAGGCCGCCCGCGTAGTGCAGCCAGGCCGCGCGGATTGCCAGGCTTTGTTCCGGGTCGATCCCCGTTCCCCGCGCCATCAGTTCGCCTCCGCCATCACCGCGCGCAGATCGGCGGGCGACAGCGCGGCCGGATTGGCCTTCATCGAGGATGACGACGCGGCAGCCTCGGCCGCTGCCCGCTGCGCCGCGCCGTCGATCCCCAGATCGTGCAGCCGGGGCAAACCGGCCGCGCGCGACCACCGCGCCAGCATCCCGGCGGCCTGTTCCAGACCCGCATCCGGCGCATCGAACGCCGCGCCGATCCATTGCCCGACCTGTTCGAGCCGCGCGGGATCGGCCACGCCGCGCCGGTTCGCGACCAGCACATGCGGCAGCAGGGTGCCGCAGATCGCGCCATGGCCGGCGCCGGTCAGCCCGCCCAGCGGCCCGGCCAGTCCGTGGACCGCGCCCAGCCCCGCATTGGCCAGCGCCAGCCCGCCACACAGGCTGACCCAGGCCATCTCGTCGCGCGCGGCCGCGTCCTCGTCTTCCATCAGCCGCCGGATCGCGGCCAATCCGCGCGGGATCGCATCGCGGCACAGCGCGTCGGTCAGCGGATTGGCGCGGGTGCCGACATAGGGCTCGATCACCTGCGTGATCGCATCGAGTCCAGAGGCCAGCGTCACCCCGCGCGGACAGCCATCCGTCAGGCCCGGATCGACGATCGCAAGGCGGGGCAGCATCCGGGCGTCGCGCAGGCTGACCTTGCGGCGATGCTCGGGCACGCCGATGACCGCGTTGCGCGTCACCTCGGCGCCCGTCCCCGCCGTCGTCGGCATGGCGACGAAGGGCAAGGGCGGATGATCCAGCGGCAAGCCCTGGCCCACGACCTCCAGATGATCCAGCATCGGCCGGGTGGCGGGGATCAGCGCGGCGATCGCCTTGCCGGCATCGATCACCGCGCCGCCGCCCATCGCCACCACGACATCCACGCCGCGCCCGGCATCGACACCCGCGTCGATCAGGGCCATGTCGGGCTCGGCTTCGACAGGAAAACCGGCGATTGCGCAGCCCTCGGCCCGCAACCCCGCCCGCAATCCGGCGCTGCGGCCGGCATCGCGGCCATGGACCAGCAGCACCCGGCGCCCCATCGCCGCGATCCGGCCGGGGGCGCCATCGGCCTGCCCGCGCCCGAACAGGATCTCGGTGGCGGTGGCGAAGGCGAAAGCGGTCATCGGCATCTCCTGTCCGGGTTCGGACGTCAGATATTCAGCGTATCGGCCCCGGTGTCGATATGGGGCGCCCAGAACGCCACGCTTTCGGCGATCTGGGGGATGACCTCGCGGTCGTTCGGCTCGCGTTCCCGGAAGCTGAGTTCGAGGCAGATCTCGTTGTCGACCGCCCCGCCCCGGGCCAGGGCCGCCAGCAGCGGTCCGGGCTGGATTCGTCCGCGTGCGTTGAAATCGGCGGTGAAGGGCCGGTGGCCGCCCTTGTCCATCAGCGATTGCTTGATGTGGATGATCGGGCTGACCTTCGGCACGGCCCGCGCCCAGGCATAGGGATCATGATCGCGGGGATCGGCGCTGGTCACGTCGCCATGATCGATATCGGCCATCATCCACATCGGGATCGCCATCCCGGCTGCCGACAGCCGGTCCTGCAGGACCAGGCATTCCGCGATCGTGTGACCGAATTCGCGCCCCACGCTCATCGGTTCCCAGAAGATGTAATCCAGTCCGGCCGCCCTGCCATGTTCGGCGACCTCGGCCCAGCATTCGATGGCGATCCGGATCAGATCCTCGCGGCGCGCCGGATCGTCATGGTCGCGATAGGTGAGGATGGCGAATTGCGTGCCGATGGATTTGCCGCCCAGATCGGCGATGATGTCGGCGAAGGTCTTGAACCAGTCCACGTAATGGCGCCGCACGTCGCGATCGGGATGGCCGAAATGGTTGAGCCGCCCGTATGGTCCGGTCATGCCGCTGGTGACCCGGACACCCGTGCGCTGCAGTGCCGCGCCCATCGCCCGCGTCAGGCGGCGGATGACGGGCGCGGGCCATGAAGGGTTGATGAATTCGTGGGTCAGTTGCAGATCGCGGATGCGCAGATCGCGCGCCACGGTGTCGATCAGGTCATCGGGCTCGGCAAAGCGGTTGACCAGCGGATTGGTGTTCAGCGACAGGGTCAGCGGCATGATCCGTCCTTACGCGGCCCGAGCCAGGTCGGCGGTGTCGAACCAGTCCGCGAAGGCGCGCTGCTGGTCCTCGGTCAGGTGCAGGTAATGCTTGGTGCGGCGGCGCAGGATGTCCTCGGGCCGCCGGGCCCATTCCCTGGTCACCAGATAGCGTGCCTCGGCCTCGTAGAACTGGCCACCGAAATGCCGGCCCAGATCGTCGAGACCGAAGGCGCCGCCGATCACGTCCCTTGTCCGCGCACCGTAGAGGCGGCCGTAATGCAGCAGCAGATCCCGCGGCGCCCAGGGGTAAAGCTCTCGCAGCAGCTGGACGAAGCTTTCGTAATCGGCGTTGGCGATCTCGCCGCCCGGCAAGGGCGCGGACTCGGTCCAGTCGGGACCCATCTGCGGAAAAATGTCCTTCAGCTTGTGCATCCCGCGCTCTGCCAGTTCGCGGAAGGTGGTGATCTTGCCGCCGAAAATGTTCATCAGCGGCGCGCCGCCGGTCTGGTCGAGGTCGAAGACGTAATCGCGCGTCACCGCAGAGGGATTGCCCTGCCCGTCATCGAACAGCGGCCGCACGCCCGAAAAGCTGTGCAGCACGTCCTGAGGTCGCAGCTTTTCCTTGAAATAGCGGTTCACGGCGGCCAGCAGGTATTCGATCTCGGATTGGTCCGCGGTCACGTCCTCGGGCCGGCCCTCATAGGCGATGTCGGTCGTTCCGATCAGTGCCTTGTCGCCCTCGTAGGGGTTGATGAAGATGACGCGTCGGTCGTGGTTCTGCACCAGATAGGCATTGGCGCCTTGCCAGAATTTCGGAACGATGATGTGGCTGCCCTTGACCAGCCGCACGTTGCGCGCCGAATTCGCGCCCGCGACGCGGGTGATGATGTCGCCGACCCAGGGGCCCGCGCAATTGACCAGGCAGCGGGCGCGAAAGCTGCGCACCTCGCCCGTCGCCTCGGATTTCGTCCGGACGACCCAGATCCCGTTCTCGCGCCGGGCCGAGATGCAGGGGCTGCGGGTCAGCACCCTCGCCCCCTTCTCGGCCGCGTCAACGGCGTTCAGAACGACCAGACGGGCATCGTCCACCCAGCAGTCGCTGTATTCGAAACCCCTGATATAGGTGTCCAGAAGCGGCGCCCCCTCGGGATCGCGGCGCAGGTCCAGCGTCCGGGTGCCGGGCAACTTCCGCCGGCCGCCCAGGTGATCATAGAGAAACAGGCCCAGCCGCACCAGCCAGGCCGGACGGTCCTGCGGGCTGTGGGGCAGCACGAAGCGCATCGGCCAGATGATGTGCGGCGCCGCGCGCATCAGCACCTCGCGTTCGATCAGCGCCTCGCGGACCAGGCGGAATTCGTAATATTCCAGATAGCGCAGCCCGCCATGGACCAGCTTGCCCGACCGCGACGAGGTTCCCTCGGCCAGATCGTCCTTTTCGCACAGCACGACCTTCAGCCCGCGGCCGGCGGCATCGCGGGCGATACCGGCGCCGTTGATGCCGCCGCCGATCACGAACAGGTCGATTGTTTCGCTGTCATTGCTCATCCTGCTGTCCTTTCGCAAAGGCCGCGCGGGCGGCGGCAAGCGCATCCCAGACCGGCGGCAGGGCATGCCGCGCGGCGCTGAAGGCGGGAAACAGGCCGTCATAGGCAGCCATCAGCGCCGGATCGGGCGCTTCGGCCTTGCCCAGCAGCGGGGTTACCCATTCGGCGATGCAGGCCTCCATGTCGGGATAGGCGCCGATGGCGACGGCGGCCATCATCGCGGCACCGGCAGCGCCCGCCTCGTCCCGCGCTGAGACCCGGACCGGCGCGGCCAGCGCGGCCGACAGGATACCGCGCAGGGCGGGTGACCGCGCGGCCCCGCCGGTCAGGCGCAGTTCGGCCGGCAATGGCCCCATCGCGGCATAGCAATCGCGCATCGCCATCCCCAGCCCCTCGGCGACGGCCCGGACCAGGTCGGGATAGCGGTGACCTGAGGCAAGTCCCACGAACCCCGCCCGCGCATCGGCATTGACGAAGGGACCGCGTTCCCCGGCATCCGAGATATAGGGGTGATAGACGATCTGGCCCGGCCGCGCCTGTCCCAGCCATTCGTCCAGATGCGCGACCAGATCGCGGTGCGTCACGGGGCGACCCAGATCGGACAGGATCCCGGCCGCGATGCCCAGCACCCAGTCCAGGTTCAGCGTCGCCGCCATGTTGGTCTGGACCTGGGTCACGATTCCGGGGATCGGCAGGCAGATGACATAGCCTGTCCCCTGCTGGTTCAGCTGGACGTCGCCGGCGGCCACCGCGCGCAGATGCACCCCGGTCGATCCGACAGTCGAACAGGCGACATCGCCGGCCGTGCCGCCATAGACGCCCGCGCCAAGCGCCGTCATCACCATGTCCACATAGCCAAGGCTGACCGGCGTACCGGCCCGCAAACCGGTCTGGCGCGCGGCGTCGCCGGTCAGCGGATGCGTAGCCTGGCTGCCATCGACGATTTCGGGCAGCAGGGCCCGGCGATGGGACAGGCCAAGCGCCGCGATCGCCGTGTCGTCATAGCGGCGATGGCGGAAATTGCCGAAGGTGAAGCTGGCCTCGGACGGATCGGTCGCGCGCTGGCCGGTCAGGTTCAGATACAGCCAGTCCTTGCAATGCAGCGCGACTTCGGCCCGGTCCAGCATGTCGGGCGCATGTGTATCCATATGCGCCATCTGCGCACCCTGCTGGCAGGTGTTCAGCCCGGTTCCCGTGGCCTCGAACCGGGCACGATTCGCCGGGCTCGCCGCCAGCCGCGCGACCGTGGGCGCGGCACGGGCATCCAGCCACAGCCAGGCATCGCCCACGGGTCCGTCAGGCCCGACAAGCCATGTCCCGTCGCCCTGACCGGTCACCGACAGGGCCGCGACCCGCCCGGCCAGTCCGTCGATAGCCTCGCCCAAACCGCGCAGCGCGGCGGCGCAATCCTGCCATGTCCGGTCCATGGATTGCGTGGCCGCGCCGCCTTTGGCCGTCAGATAGCGGTTCGGCACCGAAAACGCCCCGATCTGGTGTCCGGCCATGTCGAAGGCAACGGCCTTGATGACCGATGTCCCGGCGTCGATGCCGATCAGGATATCGGCGCGATCCATACCAACCCTCCCGGCGGATGCCTTGCGCGGCAGCCTTGCTTCGGGCTTGTATAGCATGAGTTCTTTCGGATGCATGTATTTTTTTACAGACACGGCAATTTATTTCGGCTAGATTGATCCCGAGGGGTCCTGCGCCATGCGACGGGCCAGGGGAAGAAACGATGACCGCGAGTTCGCGCAGCGGCATCGGCGCAGGACCGGAGAGGAGGCCGGCACGATGAGAATTGCTTCTGAAAAGACGGACCAGACCGCGCCTGCAATCCTCGATCCGGGTGCCGTCGGCGCGGCGAACCGGCCGTTCCGTGCACCGCGCTGACCTCGATTCGCCCCCGGATCGACCGCCGCAACCAGAGGATCGCCCGATGACGCATTTTTCGTCCCCCGCGCCGAAAGCGCCCGCCTCCTCCCGGCGCGGATTGTATCTTGGGCTCGGCGTGGCCGCCGCCCTTCTGGCGGGCATCGCCTTCGACACCACGATCGTGACCATCGGTTCCGAGTCCGATGTCCGCGCGCAGGTCTTCTCGCCAGACGATTACGGGCAGCAGGAATTTCCCCGCATCGCCGAATTCGTGAAGGGCAAGGCGGTGGATGCGGCCACGCTGGCCCCGGCGGTCTTGCAGGACAAGGCGGCGGCGGCCGAACAATACGGCACTCCGGCCTCGACCGGGGCAATCATGTTCACCACCGTCACCGGCGCCGTGGCCGAGGGAAAGTCCGGCATCTACACGATCCAGGCCGAGGATGTGCCCGAGGAGATCACCATCCGCGTCCAGACCGGCCCGGCGATCAACGGCACCGATCTGCGCGACGCGCCCGGTGACATCACCTTCGGCCAGTTCAAGAACCAGATCGAATATCAGAATGCCGGCGCAGGCATCAATCGCGCGATGAAGACGGCCGTTCTGGAACCGATCGACACCGCCGGTCTGACCGGCAGGACGATCACCGTCACCGGCGCCTTCCGGCTGATCAATCCGAAGAACTGGCTGATCACGCCGGTCGAGGTCAGCGTGCAATGAACAGCGCAAGAACAGCAGGGGGCGGGATCCCCGAAGGCGAACCCGATGCGCGCGAAGTCGTTCTGGCCGCCCGCAACGTCGCCAAGTCCTATGGCAATGTCCATGCGCTGAAGGGCGTCAATTTCGACATCCATCGCGGCCAGGTCACGACCCTGTTCGGCGAGAACGGCGCCGGCAAGTCGACGCTGATGAAGATCCTGTCGGGCGTGATCCAGCCCAGCAGCGGCGACATCATCCTCGACGGCCAGCCGACGGCATTCGCCAGCGCGACCGAGGCGCGGGATCGCGGCATTTCGATCATCCACCAGGAATTGTCGCTGGCGCCGAACCTGTCGGTGCGCGACAACATCTTCATGGGCCGCGAGATCATGGGCCGGACCGGCGTGGATTTCGCCGAGGAAGAACGCCAGACCCGCAGGCTGATGGAGGAACTGGAGGAGGATATCGACCCGCTGACCGCGGTCGAGGAATTGCGCCTGGGCCAGCAGCAGATCGTCGAGATCGCCCGCGCCCTGTCGGTCAACAGCCGCATCCTGATCATGGACGAACCGACCAGCGCGCTGTCGGCCAGCGAGGTCGAGGTGCTGTTCAAGGTGGTGCGCGACCTGACCGAGAGGGGTGTCAGCATCGTCTATATCTCGCATCACCTGGAAGAGGCTCTGACCATCACCGATCACGCCGTGGTCCTGCGCGACGGCGCCATGACCGCCTCGGCGCCGCGCGCGCAGATCGACCTGGAATGGATCGTGCGCAACATGGTCGGCGACAATTACGACCTGGGCAGCCCGCCCGACACGCAGATGGGGCAAGCCGCGCTGTCGATCCGCAACCTGACCCTGCCGGACCCGTCGGGGGGCTTCGATCTGGTGGACCGGCTGTCGCTGGATGTTCGCGCGGGCGAAATCGTCTGCATCTACGGGCTGATGGGAGCAGGTCGCACGGAGCTGCTTGAAACCTGTGCCGGGCGCCTGCGCGCCAGCGCCGGCGAGATCGTGCTGCAGGGGCAGGAAATCTCGCACCTGTCCATCGCCGAACGCATCGCGCGCGGGCTTGCCCTGGTCCCCGAGGATCGCCAGCGCGACGGACTGGTCCAGACCATGAGCGTGGGCGAAAATCTGTCGCTGGCCTCGATCCGGCGTTTCACCAGGGGTCTGTTCACCTCGGCCCGCGCCGAGCGGCGCCTGGTCGAAAGCAGCATCCGCGAGGTGACGGTCAAGACCTCGGGTCCGGCCGCGCCGATCGGATCGCTGTCGGGGGGCAATCAGCAGAAGGTCGTGATCGGCAAGATCCTCGCGACCAGACCCAGGGTGATCATGCTGGACGAACCGTCGCGCGGCATCGATATCGGCGCCAAGGCCGAGGTCTTCCGCCTTCTTGCGGAAGAGGCCAGGCAGGGTCTTGCCGTGATCTATTCGACCTCGGAAGTCAGCGAATGTCTGTCCATCGCGCACCGGATCGTGGTCATGCACAAGGGCCGCATCTCGGCCGAATTCGATTCCACCGTCACCAAGGAAAAGATCATGGCCGCCTCGGGCGAGTCCGTGGCCGCCTGAGCGCGCTTGAGGAAAGACCCAATCATGTCGGACACCACAGCCACCGCCGCCACCGCCCGCAAGAAGCGCGATTTCAGCATCGGCCGATTGCTGCTGGAAGGCCGCGCCTTCTTTGCGCTGATCGCCATCATCGTCGTCTTCTCGATCCTGTCCCCGAATTATCTGACGATCGGCAACCTGCTGATCATGGCCAGCCACGTGGCCATCTACGGCATCCTTGCCATCGGCATGTTGCTGGTGATCCTGAAC
The DNA here is from genome assembly GCF_056857655.1 of Paracoccus sp. L-17. Lineage (NCBI taxonomy): Bacteria > Pseudomonadati > Pseudomonadota > Alphaproteobacteria > Rhodobacterales > Paracoccaceae > Paracoccus > Paracoccus sp. L-17. The sequence goes on along the minus strand of NZ_JBSXNM010000046.1, from coordinate 50,245 downwards.
GGCGGCATCGATCTTTCGGTCGGCTCTATCCTGGCGCTGGCGGGGGTCAGTGCGGGCGCCATGATGCAGGGGATCCAGATCGACGCGATGGGCGTGATCCTGTATCCGCCGGTCTGGGCCGTGGTGGTGCTGACCTGCGTGCTGGGCGCGGCGGTGGGGGCGGTCAACGGCGTCCTGGTCTCGATCTTCAAGGTGCCGGCCTTCGTCGCCACGCTGGGCGTGATGTATGTCGCCCGCGGGGTGGCGCTGCTGATGACCAACGGGCTGACCTACAACAACCTGTCGGGCCGGGCCGAGCTGGGCAATACCGGCTTTGACTGGCTGGGTTTCAACCGCATCGGCGGTGTGCCGATCTCGGTCATCGTGCTGGCGGTCCTGGCGATCCTGGGCGGGCTGATGCTGTCGCGGTCGTCCTTCGGGCGCTGGCTCTATGCTTCGGGCGGCAACGAACGCGCGGCGGAATTGTCGGGCGTGCCCACGCGGCTGGTCAAGATCACCGTCTACACGCTGTCGGGGATGTTGTCGGCGATCGCGGGACTGGTGCTGGCCTCGCAGCTGACCTCGGCCGGACCGACGGCGGGCACGACCTACGAATTGACCGCCATCGCCGCGGTGGTCATCGGCGGCGCCGCGCTGACCGGCGGGCGCGGCACCATGCGCGGCACGATGCTGGGTGCCTTCGTGATCGGGTTCCTGTCGGATGGCCTGGTCATCATCGGCGTCTCGTCCTACTGGCAGACCGTCTTTACCGGTGCCGTGATCGTTCTGGCCGTGCTGATGAATTCGCTTCAATACGGGCGCGGCGGCCGCAAGGGCTGAGTGTCCGACAACCTTCCCCGCGCGGTCGAACAGGAAACCGGGCCGCGCGGAAAGACTGCCTGACGCGACAAGGGCGAAGGCAGGTCCATCAACCAAGGGAGAGAAGACCAATGATGAAGATGACGCGCCGCCTGCTTCTGGCCGCCGTGGCCGCCGCGCCGCTGATGGCCGGGGCCGCGAATGCCGAGGGGCTGATAACCATCATCGTGAACGACCCGGCAAACCCCTACTGGTTCACCGAGGGCGAAGTCGCCCGCAAAACCGCCGAGGAACTGGGCTATACCGCCAATGTCGCCGCCCACAAGGGCGATACCAATACCGAAAGCACCCTGATCGACACGGCGATCACCAACAAGTCCGAGGCGATCATCCTTGACCCGGCCAATGCGGACGGATCCATCGGCGCGGTCAAGAAGGCCGTCGATGCCGGCATCCCGGTGATCCTGGTCAATGCCGAGATCAACCAGGAAGGCCTGGCCAAGGCCCAGCTTGTGTCGAACAATGCCCAGGGTGCCGCGCTTGGCGCGCAGGCTTGGGTCGAGGCGGTGGGCGATACCGGTCAATATGTCGAATTGTTCGGCAACCCGGCCGACAACAATGCCCAGACCCGCTCGAACGGGTACGAGACGGTGCTGAGCCAGTATCCGGATCTGGAAAAGGTCGGCCGCGAGGTTGCCAACTGGGACCGCACGCAGGGCTATCAGAAAACCCAGTCTCTGCTGCAGGCCAACCCCGACATCATCGGCGTGATCTCGGGCAATGACGAGATGGCGCTTGGCGCGATCGCGGCGCTGAAAGAGGCCGGCAAGCTGGATCAGGTCAAGGTCGGCGGCTTTGACGGCTCGCCCGACGCGGTCGAGGCGGTCAAGGCCGGCGAGATGCAGTATACCGTGTTGCAGCCCGTCGCGGTGTTCTCGGCCGAGGCCGTCAGGCAGGCCGACAATTTCATCAAGAACGGTTCGACCGGGGTGGACAGCGAAAAGCAGCTTTTCGACTGCCTGCTGATCACCAAGGACAACGTCGACAAGTATACCGGCCCCTTCGTGCTGGAACAGTAAAGCCGCAAGGCTGGGGCGCGCGACGACGCCACCGCGCGCCCCAGCCCCGAATTTCCGCGGCGCCCGTGATCCCAATGTCGCTTCTGCTTGGCATCGACAATGGCCTGACCGTCACCAAGGCGGTGATCTTCGATACGGCAGGCCGCGTGGTCTCGATGGCCCGGCGCCGGGTGCCGCAATCCCTGCCACGGCCGCGCCACGTGCAGCGCGACATGACCGGTTTGTGGACCCATACAGCCGAGGCGATCGCCGACGCCCTGTCGGCCTGCCCCCGCCCGGCCTCGGATATTGCCTGCATTGCCGCGACCGCCCACGGCGATGGCCTCTACCTGCTGGATGGCGAGGGCCGGCCGCTGGCGCCGGGCATCCTGTCTTTGGACAGCCGCGCGGGCGAAATCGCGGCGCGGTGGCAGACCGACGGCACCGCCGCTCTTGCCCTGGAACGGACCGGCCAGCGACCTCATGCCTCGGCGCCTTCGGCACTGTTGGCCTGGCTGCGCGCCAACGAACCCGACCGCTTCGCAAGGATCGGGCATGTGCTGGCCTGCAAGGACTGGCTGCGGTTCTGCCTGACCGGCGGCATCGCCACCGACCTGACCGAGGCCAGCACCGCCTTTACCGATGTCGCGACACAGGATTATGCCGATGACATCCTGCCGATCTTCGGGCTCGAGGCATTGTCCCATGCCCTGCCCCCGATCCTGGCCCCCGATGCCGTCGCAGGCCATGTCACGCCCCAGGCCGCCGCCCTGACCGGCCTGGTCGCCGGCACGCCGGTCGCGGCCGGACTGCATGATGTGACGGCATCCTCGCTGGGTGCGGGTGGCTATGCCGAGGGTGTCGCGGCCATCGTCGCCGGAACCTATTCCATCAACGAAACCGTCTCGCGCGCGGCTCGGACCGGCCCGGGCTGGTTCTGCCGCAACGGCATCGCGCCGGGCGAATGGAATGCGATGGCGATTTCTCCTGCCTCCGCCAGCAATTACGACTGGTTCCTCGATACATTCTGCGCCGCCGAACGTGCCGCTGGCGGCCCGGATCTGCACGCCCGGATCATTCCCCAGATCGAGGCCGCGATGGCCCGCCCCTCGACCGCCATCTTTCACCCCTACCTGTTCGGCGCACCGCAGGGCGCTATGGCCAGCGCCGGCTTTTTCGGCCTGCGCGGATGGCAGGATCGCGGCGACATGCTGCGCGCCGTGATCGAGGGGATCACCTTCAATCACCGCGTCCATGTCGATGCCCTGCGCGAAGGCTTTGCCATCGACCGGGCGCGGCTGACCGGGGGCATCTCGCGCAGCCCTGTTTTTGCCCAGCTTTTCGCCGATACCCTGGCCATGCCCGTCAGCACAAGCGACACCGAAGAGGCCGCCGCCTGGGGCGCGGCCCTGTGTGCGGGATCGGCGGCGGGCCTGTTCGAAAGCCCGCGCCACGATCCGCGCGATCCGGGCGCCCTGACCCGGAATTTCACCCCCGATGCCACCCGCAGCGCCGATCTTGACCGCCGCTATGCCGTCTTTCGCGAGATCGGGCGGGCGATGGAACCGGTCTGGCCCAGTATCGAGGCCCTGGACGAATGACAGATCCGCACGACATCGATGTGCTGATCCTGGGCGCGGGAATCAACGGGGCGGGCCTGTTTCGCGATCTGTGCGAACAGGGCGCAAGCTGCGTGATCGCCGACAAGGGCGATTTCGGCGGCGGCACCTCGGCGGCGCCGTCGCGGCTGATCCATGGCGGGATCAAGTATCTGGAGACCGGCGAATTGCGGCTTGTGGCGCAATCCACCTATGAACGGAACCTGCTTTTGCGCAATGCGCCGCATCTGGTGCGGCCGCTGCCGACGGTGATCCCCATCTTCTCGTGGCTCAGGGGCATCGGGCCGGCGCTGCGGACGCTGCTGGGTTCGACCACGGCGCCGCGCGGCCGGGGCGCGGTGCTGATCAAGATCGGGCTGGCGATCTATGATCTCTATGGCCGGCGGGCCCGCGTCATGCCGCGCCATCAGCTGTGGTCGCGGGCGCGCGCCCTGCGCGAAATCCCGCCGCTGACACCGCGCATCGCCGCCGCCGGCCGCTATTACGACGCGATGGTGACGCAGCCCGAAAGGCTGGTCTGGGAATTGCTGGCCGACGGGATCCGCGTCAATCCTGCCGCCCGGGCGCTGAATTACACGACATTGCAGGATACGGATGGAACCACGATTCGGCTGACCGGCCCGGACGGCACACTTGCGCTGCGGCCGCGGATCGTGGTCAATGCGGCCGGGCCCTGGATCGACCGGGTGAATGCGGCGCTTGGCGCGCCATCGCGGCTGATCGGCGGCACCAGAGGATCGCATCTCCTGCTGGATCATCCCGACCTGCTGGCGGCGCTGAACGGACGGATGCTGTATTTCGAGGCCGATGACGGCCGCATCTGCCTGGTCTTCGACTATCTCGGCAGGGCGCTGGTCGGATCGACCGACCTGCGCGCCGACGATCCCGATACGGTCGCCTGCGACGAGGCCGAGGTCGATTATCTGCTGGGGGCGCTGCGCGGGCTGCTGCCGGGGCTGCGCTTTGGCCGCGAACAGATCGTCTATGCCTATTCCGGCATCCGCCCCCTGCCCGCCAGCGATGCGGCCATGCCGGGCCTGATCAGCCGCGACCACTCGGCCCCCGTTGCCGAGCCGCAGGGACCGCGCGTCTGGCCCATCCTGTCGCTGGTCGGCGGCAAGTGGACGACCTTCCGGGGCTTTGCCGAAGAGGTCGCGGACGAGGTTCTGGCGCGGCTTTCGATGTCCCGGCGCATCGGCACGGCGTCGCTGGCGATCGGCGGCGGCCGCGATTTTCCGGCCGATCCGGAGGTTTGGGCCAACGCCGTGGCCGCGCGGACAGGCTGTGCCCCCGACCGGGCGCGAGACCTGCTGGACCGCTATGGCACCACCGCCGGGCCGATCCTGGCGGCCGAGGGCCCGGCGCCCGCGATGCTGGCGGATGCCGCCTATTCGCTGGCCGAACTGGACTGGCTGATCCGACATGAACGGGTGCGGCATCTGGCGGATCTTGTCATGCGGCGCACCGCGATTGCGGTCACGGGGCGGTTGACGGGCCGCGATCTGGACCGCATCGCCGGCCTTTGCGCGCGGGCACTGGACTGGGACGATACCCGCCGCCGGCAGGAAATCGCGGATACGCGGGCGATGCTGACCGGGCGGCACCGCCTGCGGATGGATCAGGCGGCGTCAGAGTGATCCGAGGCGGCAAGATCCGCCTCCAGCGCCAGAACCTGCTGCACCGCCTGGGCTGCCTCGGCGCCCTTGCGGACGAAGTGATCGCGGAAGAACGCCCTGTGCGCGGCGGTTTCCTGATAATGATGCGGCGTCAGCGAGACCGAAAAGCAGGGAATGCCGGTTTCCAGCCCGACATTCATCAACCCGGTCACCACCGCGCCGGCGACGAAATCGTGACGATAGATGCCGCCATCGACGACAAGGGCGGCGGCCACGACGGCATCATAGCGCCCGGTCCGGGCCAGTTTCTTGGCCAGACGCGGCATCTCGAAGGCGCCGGGAACGTCGAAGGCGTCGATCCGCGCGCCGGGAAACAGCGTGGCTGCCTCGGCCAGAAAACCGTCATGGGCACGGTCCACGATCTCGGCGTGCCAGCGGGCCTTGATGAAGGCGATGCGGGGATTGGTCTTGGTCATCTTTCGGAACCTTCCGTTTTGCAACAGCACAGGCCCCAGAGCTTCGATCCTTGACCGCCCCAGGCAAGGGCGGCCTCGGTTCTCTTCCATCCGGACTATACCGTCGGCCCCGGAATTTCACCGGATCTGCTGACCCTTCCGACAGGAAGGCGCTCGCGGGCTGTCACCGCCGGTGGGGAATTGCACCCCGCCCTGAGAACGAGAATCGCGATAGCATGAGGTCGGCGCGCCGCCAAGCCCCGGCGGACAATCGGCGAGGGCGTGACACCGCCTTGCACCAGCGACGCGGCCCGGTCCCTGCGCTTCGTCAGGTCAGCGGACCGCGATCACCGCGAGGCAATCCCCGGTCTGCACGAGGCCCGGAAAATGCCGCGCCGCGATGATGCCGTCGCGGTTTGCCGTGACCGAAACCGGCTCGATCCCGGTCCGGTCGGCGGGCCAGATCCGGGCAATCGGCTGGCCGGCCCTGACCGCATCGCCCAGATCGGCCAGCGGATGCAGCAAGCCGTCGCGCGTGGCAAAGTGAAAGCAATCATCGCCCGGCATGTCCAGCATCACGTTGTCGTCCGCTGCCTCGACCGGCCCGGCGAGAATGCCCGCATGGCGCAGCAGGTTGCGCCCGCCCCGGATGGCGATGGCGGCCGAGGCCGCCGTGGCCGTGCCGCCGCCGCCCAGTTCGGTGGTGACGAAGACCTTGCCCTGACTTTCGGCGGCCGTGTCAAGCATCCCCACCGCGTCGATTTCCAGCATCATCATCGAATAGGGCGCGCCGAAAGCCTGCATCGCCGCCACGCATTTCGCCTGCTGGTCCTTGTCCTCCAGATAATGCGCCGCCGCATAGGGCAGGAAATCCAGCGTCTTGCCGCCCGAATGGTAATCCAGCACGATGTCGGCCATGGGCACCAGAACGCTGTCGAAATAATGCGCGATCTTCTGGCTGACGCTGCCATCGGGACGACCCGGAAAACAGCGGTTCATGTTGATCTGGTCGATCGGGCTGACCCGGGTTCCGGCGCGGAAGGCCGGATAATTCAGGTAGGGCACGATGATGACGCGCCCGGTGACATCCTCTGGCGCGATCTCCCAGGCCAGGGCCTGCAGGGCGATGGGGCCCTCGTATTCGTCGCCGTGATTGCCGCCGGTCAGCAGCGCGGTCGGCCCCGCGCCGCCCGCGATCACGGTGATCGGGATCATCACGCTGCCCCATGCGCTGTCGTTGCGCGAATAGGGCAGTCGCAGAAAGCCGTGATGCTTGCCCGGCCGGTCCAGCGGGATGGTGGGCACGATCGGGTTCGCGGTCATGACTTCACCAGCATCCGGCGCGGGATGTTGCAGAACAGTTCCGGCTCGCGTTCGGTGATGACGATGGATTCGGTGGTCTCGTAACCCCAGCCCTCCATCCACAAGCCGGTCATGAAATGGAAGGTCATGCCCGGTTTCAATTCGGTCTGGTCGCCGCGGCGCAGCGACATGGTGCGCTCGCCCCAGTCGGGCGGATAGGACAGCCCGATCGGATAGCCGGTGCGGTTGTCCTTGACGATGCCGTGGCGGTCCAGGACCGTGAAGAAGGCATTGGCGACATCCTCGCAGGTATTGCCGGCGCGGGCGGCGCCAAGCCCCGCCTCCATCCCTTCCAGCACCGCCTTTTCGGCCTCCAGCATGTCCTGCGGCGGCTTGCCCAGGAAGATCGTGCGCGACAGCGGCACATGATAGCGCTGATAGCAGCCCGCGATTTCGAAGAACGTGCCCTCGTCCTGCTTCATCGGCTGGTCGTCCCAGGTCAGATGCGGCGCCGAGGCATCCGGCCCCGAGGGCAGCAGCGGCACGATCGCCGGATAATCGCCGCCATGCTGGGACCATTCGTCAAAGCGCAGGCCGGCGTCATAGATCTCGGCGACCAGATCGCACTTGCGCTGACCGACCTCGACCTTGTCGGCGATGCGTCGGTGCATCCGCTCGACGATGCGGGCGGCCTTGCGCATGTATTCCAGTTCCTTGGGCGTCTTGATGGCGCGCTGCCAGTTCACCAGCCCGGTGGCGTCAAGAATCTGCGCCTCGGGAAGTCCGTGGACCAGCCGTTCATGCGCCTTGGCGGAATACCAGTAATTGTCCATCTCGACGCCGATGAAGCCGCGATGCCAATTGCGGGTGGCAAGGCTGGCCCACAGGTAGTCCATCGGGTGGCGTTCGACGGACTGCACATAATAATCCGGGTAGCCGATGATATAGTCGTCCGGCATCCAGACCGTGCGCAATGCGCCCTGCGCATCCTGCCCGCGCCCGAACCAGATCGGCGGCCCGTCGGGCCCGACGATCACGCATTGATGCACATAGAAGGACCAGCCGTCATAGCCGGTCAGCCAGGCCATGTTGGACGGGTCCGACACGATCAGCAGATCGAGGCCCAGCTTTTCCATGCTGGAACGTGTCTTTCGCAGCCGCTGTTCGTATTCCTCGGTCGAAAAGCGGTAGGGGGTCCTTTGCAGTTCAGGCATTCGGCTGGTCTTTCGAAAACGCGGCAAGCGCGTGGGTGGCAATGGCGGTGTCCTGCACGCCGGTGCCCGTCAGATCCGCGATGGTGATCTGGTCGGGTGAGGTTCGGCCGGGATGGCGGCCGGAAATGATGTCGCCCAGTTCGGGGATCGCGGCATCCTGGGCGATCACCCCCGCGCCAAGCGCGGCGCGCAATTCGCCCATCAGCCGCGTCTGGCCGACGCGATCGGCGACGTAGAGATCGGCGCGATCAAGGCACAGCGGATCCAGTTCGTTCTTGCCGGCCTGATCGCTGCCCATCGCGGTCACATGCTGGCCGGGGCGCAGCCATTCGGCCCGCAGGATCGGCTGTGTGGCGGGCGTCGTGGTCACGATCACATCGCCAAAGCCCGCCGCGGTCGCGGCGTCGGGCTGGGCCCGGACCCGCAACCCGTCGCGGGCCAGGTCGCGGGCCAGCGCCTCGGCCCGGGCGGGATCGCGTGCCCAGATCACCGCCTCGCGGATCGGGCGGACAAGGCAAAGCGCCTGCAACTGCATCCGGGCCTGCAACCCCGCGCCGAAGATCGCGGCCCGGCTGGCATCCGGGCGTGCCAGATGCCGCGCCGCCACGCCCCCGGCCGCCGCCGTGCGAACATCGGTCAGATAGCCGTTATCCAGCAGCACCGCGCAAACCCGGCCGGTTTCGGTGGACAGCACCACCATCAGCCCCGAGGTCGAGGGCAAGCCCTTCGCAGGATTGTCGAAGAAGCCGGGCGAGATCTTGACGGCAAAACCCGGCAGGCCCGGCACATAGGCGGTCTTGACATCGACCTCGCCGTTCACATCGGGCATGTGCATCGACAGGATCGGCGGCATCTGCACCCCGCCGCCCGCCAAGGCGGCAAAGGCGTTTTCGATCAGGTCCAGCACAGCGTCGTCCAGACGCACCCTTTCGCGCAAAAGGTCTTCGTGCAGGATCAGGATGTCGGACATGCCGCGCCCCTGACGATGGCCGCGTGGCGGGCCGGGTCTATGTTCTGGCCGGACAGGATCAACACCAGCGGGCCATCCACGGCCCGCAGCCTGCCGGCAAGGATCGCCGCCGCGCCGACCGCCGCCGCGCCCTCGACCATCTCGTCCTCCTCGACCGACAGGTGGCGGATGCCGTCGGCGATTTCATCCTCGGTCAGCAGGATCAGGTCGTCCATCAGGTCGCGGCACAGGCCGAAGGTCAGGCGATTCTTCAGCCCGATTCCGCCGCCCAGACTGTCGGCCAGCGTCTGCTGTTCGGGAACCGCGACCGGATGGCCGGCCTTCAGGCTGGCCGCCATGGCCGCGCCGCGTTCCATGCTGATCCCGATGATGCGGATGGCAGGCCGACGGGCCTTGGCCGCCAGCGCCACACCGGCCAGCAATCCGCCGCCCGACAGCGGCACCGCGATGGCCGCGGCATCGGGGATCTGGTCCAGGATTTCCAGTCCCAGTGTCCCCTGCCCGGCGATGACATCGGGATGATCGAAGGGCGGGATCAGCGCAAAGCCTTCCTCGCGCTGCAACCGCCGCGCTTCGTCGAAGGCCTCGTCCTGCGAGGCCCCGATCACACGGGCCTCGGCGTCAAGGGCCCGGATCGCGTCCAGCTTGTTCTGCGGCACCAGTCGCGAGACGCAGATCACCGCCGGCAGGCCAAGCTGACGGGCCGCATGGGCCAGTGCGCGGCCGTGATTGCCGGTCGAGGCGGTCGTCACCCCTGCCACCTCGCCCAGCCGCGCCGCCGCATTCGACGCCCCGCGCAGCTTGAACGCGCCGGTTTCCTGCCGGTGTTCGCATTTCAGCCAGACCGGCCCCCCGGCCAGCCGCGACAGGCCGGGCGCAGCCTTGACGGGCGTCACACGCACCATGTCGCGGATGCGTTCCGCGGCCGCCAGGATATCGTCCAGCGTCACCATGTCCGCACCTGAAACAATCGCCCCGTTCCCTGGGCCGGGATGCGGGCGATGTCCAGCATCGACCAGAACAGGGCCAGGTTCGAACTGAGCACCGGCTTGCCGATCGTCTCTTCCAGCCGCTCGATCACCGAAACCGCCGGCAGCGCGGTGCAGGACATGAACAGCGCCTCTGCCTGCGGATGATCCGATGCCTGCGCGAATTCGACGATCTCGTCGGCCGACAGCAAGGCCATGTCGCGGTCATCGGCATGTCCCATCGACCGGCGCGACACCACGTCAAGGCCGTTGGCCTGAAAATGATCGCCGACCAGATCGGTGGTCTCGCGCAGATAGGGGGTCATCAGGGCGATCCGGGTGACGCCCAGAGCCGCGAATCCGCGCAGCGCCGCCGCGACCGGGGTGCTGACCGGCGCGCGCGAACCGATGGCCTGCTGCACGCCATCGCCCAGCACCGCCGAGGCCGAGGTGCAGCCGAAGGCGATGCCCTTCAGCGCGACCCCCGGCACCAGAAGGTCCGAGGCCGCTTTCAGATGCGGGCCGGTCTTCTTCAGGTTTTCGGCGGTGGTGGGATTGTCAAAGGCGATCCGGGTGACATGCAGCCGGCAGCCCGGCGGCAGCAGCCGCTGCGCGTCGCCCTCGATGGTCAGGTCCGTCGCCAGCGCGATCAGGCCGAAGCGGTTCACGTCGTCGCGCCACATCTTCCGTTTGTCCCTTCAGACGACCAGCACCGGACAGGCGGCAAGGCCGGTGACCTTGTGACTGACCGATCCCAGCAGGTAATTCTCGGTGGCGCCCAGCCCGCGCGATCCGACCACGATCAGATCGCAGCCCTTTTCATGCGCGACCGAAATCAGCGTGCGCGCCGGAGGGCCGGCCTTGATGAAGGCGCTGACCTGCACCACGCCGGCATCCCGGGCATGACTTTTCGCATAATCGGCCGCGTTGCGCGCGGTCGATCGCATGGCCTCGTCCAGGTTGCCGCCCGGCTCCAGCGAGCCGCGCACCATCGACAGCGAGGCTTCCAGCATCGAGTGATGCCGATAGACGGTCAGGATGATCAGTTGTGCATCGCACAGCTTGGCCATCTCGACCGCCTGCGTCAGGGCCCGGTGCGACCCGTTCGAACCGTCATAGCCGACGAGGATTTTCCGAAACATCGCGCGCCTCTACTTGTCGAAGGCCAGATCGCGCAGGAACAGCGCGATCTGCGGGAAGAAGATCAGCAGCACGGCCACCGTCAGCAGCATCAGGATGAACGGCGGCGTGCCCCGGATCACATCGATATAGGGCCGTTTGAAGACCGCGATGGCGGTGAAGATATCGGCGCCGAAAGGCGGTGTGGCACTGCCGATCGCCACCTGAAGGGTGATGATCGTGCCGACCAGGACCGGATCCAGGCCGACCGACTGCACCACCGGCGCGAAGATCGGCACGAAGACCAGGATCACCACGATCGGATCGACGAACATGCAGCCGATGAAGAAGGCGATCGAGATGGTGAACAGCACGCCGTATGCGCCCATCTCGTTGATGCCGATACTTTCCAGGACTTGCTGCGGGATCTGCGCGAAACTGATGACATAGCTGAAGGCCGCGCCGGCGCCCACCAGGATGAACACCACCGCCGTGATCAGCCCGGTCGATTTCGCGGTGGCGTAAAGTTGCTTCACGCTCAGTTCGCGAAAGACGATCATTTCCAGAAACAGCGCGTAGAGAACGCAGGCGGCGGCAGCCTCGGTCGGCGAGAAGATGCCGCCATAGATGCCGCCGATGATGATCGCCGGAAAGCCCAGCGGCCAGAGCGCGCGCAACACGGCCTGCCCGCGTTCGCCCCAACTCGACTTGGGCAGTGTGGGCACGTCGTTCCGCACCGCGTAGATGTAGCTGTAGACCGAGAACATCAGCAGGATCAGCAGCCCCGGCCCGATGCCCGCGATGAACAATTCCGAAATCGAGGTGCCCGAGACGACGCCGTAGATGATCATCCCGATCGAGGGCGGGATCAGAAAGGCGATGTCCGAGGAATTCACGATCAGCGCAAGGACGAAGCTGTCATTGTAGCCCGCCTTCAGCATCCGCGGCCGCAGCGGTCCGCCGACCGCCACGACGGTGGCCTGGGTCGAGCCTGAGACGGCGCCGAACATGGTGCAGGCCCCCGCGGTCGAGATCGCAAGCCCGCCCCTGAGATGCCCGACGAAGGCCATCACCAGATCGATCAGGCGATTCGCCGACTGGCCGCGCGTCATGATGTCGGCGGCGAAGATGAACATCGGCACCGCGATCAGGCTGGCGGGCCTGATGCCGCCCAGGATCTGCTGGATCATCGTATCCAGCTGCGAAAAGCCGCCGAACAGCGTGACGAAGCCGATCAGCGAGCCCGCGATCAGCGGGATCATCATCGGAAAGCCCAGCAGCAGAAGGACGATCATGGTGCCGAAGATTGCCCAGGTCATCATCGCTCAGACCTCCTCTTCCACGCTGTCGTCATAGCCTTCCAGCGTGCTGGTGGACAGCCAGATGTCGCGGTCGATCATGTTCTTGATCGTGGTCAGCGTGTATTGCAGGCCGGTCAGGAAAAAACCCAGCGGTGCCCAGACGATGATCCACCATTGCGGGATCTGCAGCGCCGGCAGCACCCGCCCGCGCGAGGCCTGCGTCAGCACGTAATCCATCGCATACCAGGCCAGCAGCAGCATAACCGCCGCCGTCAGGGCGGAAATCAGGATCATCATCATCTTGCGCAGCCGGAACGGCAGGGCGTCGAAAAAGGCCGACATGCGGATATGCCGGCCATGCCGCGCGGCGTAGGAAATGCCCGCGAAGGTGATCAGGATGATCAGCGCCTGGTTCAGTTCCTCGGAAAAGAAGATGCTCTGGCCCAGAAGGTAGCGACCGACGACATTGGCCATCGTGTTCAGCGCCATCAGCAGGACCCCGATTGCCAGCAGCACCGCCTCGATCCGGGCGATGGCCACATCGATCGCGCCCAGCGGTCCGGGCAGCCCCGAAACATATTTGGAATCGTCGATATCGTCATCGCCGCCCGCCATTTCGGCCGCGGCGACGATATCGGGATCGGGCTTGGGGGCATGCTTGTCGTCAAGCGTCATGGCCGGGATCCCATGCTGTGAACGGATAACCTGCATGGGATCGGCCACGCATGTGGCCGGACCCCCTGTCGTGGCACGGGCCGGGGCTAGTTGCCGGCCGGGGCGGTCTCGGTCGTGCCTTCCGCCGGGGCCGCGGCGCTGTCACCGCCCCCGGTCGCGGCGGCCTCGTCACTGCCGCCAGCCGCGGCGGCCGCGTCGCCACTGCCCGCGGCTTCCAGATCGGCCTTCATCTGGTCCAGGATCGCCTGGGCCTGCGATCCGCCGATCTCGAGGAACTGCGCCTCGACATCGGCCGCCGTCTCCTTGAAGGGCTTGCGCTCTTCTTCGGTCAGCGTGTTGATCGTGATCGAGGGCTTGGCTTCCTTGATCTTGTTCAGCGATTCCTCGGTCAGGCCCTTCTGGTAATCGACGATATAGTCGAACGAGGCCGAAATCGCGTCCCGAACCACCTTCTTGTTTTCGTCGGACAGGCCGTCGAAGAATTCCTTGTTGGCCATGACGGCGGTGGTGAAGTTGTTGTGGCCGGCGCGGGTGATGTAGTCGGTCACCTCGTACATCTTCGTCGATTCGATGAAGAAGGCGGGATTTTCCTGACCCTGGATGATGCCGGTCTGCAGCGCGCCGTAAACCTCGCCCCAGGGCAGCGGCGTGGGCGTCGCGCCAAAGGCCTTGTAGCTTTCGACCAGCAGCGGGTTGGTCATCACGCGGAACTTGACCTCGTTCAGATCGGCCGGGCTCTTGACCGGCGTGGTCGTGGTCATCATCACCTCGCCCTCCGGGAACATGGTCAGAAGCTCAAGACCCTGATCGGCATAAAGCGGCGGAAACAGCTCGTTGATGGCCTTGGAATTGCGGAAGAAGCTGACCAGCGTATCCTGATCCTGGGGCAGCAGATAGGGCACGAAGAAGACCTGCGCCTCGGGGATCAGCGCGCCGGTAAAACCGGGGGACTGATCGACGAATTGCAGGATGCCCGATTGCGCCTGTTCCATGATGTCGGCCGATTCGCCCAGCGTTCCGAACGGGAACAGCTGAACCTCGTTGTCGGAATTGGCCTCGATCTCTTCCTTGAACTTCTGGGCGAACTTGCCCTGAACCTCGTCCATCGCCTCTTCGAAGGCATAGCGCCAGGTTTCGGCCATGGCGGAACCCGCGCCCAGAACCAGGGCGGCAAGGCTGGCGGCGGTCAATGTCTTGAAAGTCATGTGTTCTCCTGTTGATGGGCCTCCCTGACGCCACGGCGCAAGGAACCTCGGGTTTGCAGGCTCCGGGTCGTTCCTGCCCGGACTGGCTTGTCTCGACAGTTCGGACCAAGCCCTTAGCATGTCAATTTCTATATTAAACCATGACAATTCGGGGGCCGGGTGTCAAACGGATGGTCCGGGACGGCCCTCGGGCCGACTTTCGGGCAGGATCCCGGCCAGGATCGAAAGCCCCCGTTCCATCTCTCGCAAGGGCGCCGCGCCGAGGCAGATCCGCAGCGCCGGATCGCGGTCGGTGACGGCAAAGCCGCTGCCCGGCGCCACCGCCACGCCGCGGTCCAGCGCGCGGTCCAGCAACGCGCGTTCGTCGGTGCCCGGCGGCAGCGGCAGCCAACGGTGCAGGCCATGCGGAAAGCCCGCGCTGCGCCCGTCCAGCAGACGCTGCGCCAGCCGGTTTCGGCCCGCAAGCTCGATCCGTTGGGCGGCCAGAAGACGGTCCGCCACGCCGCTGGCGATCCAGTCCTGCGCGATCTCGGCCATCAGCGGCGTGGCCATCCAGGCCAGCGACAGATGCCGGTTCAGCGCGCTCTCTGCCAGCGTTTCGGGCATGGCCAGAAAACCCAGCCGCAATCCCGGCGACAGGCATTTCGACAAGCCGGTAAAGTAGAAGCTGCGTTCGGGCGCGAAATGGGACACGGGCGGAGGACGGCGCCGCGCGACCGGTCCCGTCGGATCGCTTTCCAGAATGATCAGGCCGGCCTCGCGCGCCGCGCAGGCCAGCGCCTGCCGCCGGTCGCGATCCATCATCCGTGCGAAGGGGCCCGCCCCCGACGGCAGCAGAAACACCGCCTTCACCCGCCCGGCCGAGGCACGCACGACCTTTGACAGCGCGCCCGGATCCATTCCCGCCTCGTCGCCGGGAACGCCGCGCAGACGCAGATGCAGATGCCTGGCCGCCGGTTTCAGCGTGTGGCAGGTCGAACTTTCGGTGGCGATCTCGTCGCCCGGTTTCAGCGCGCTCATCAGCGCCACGAACATGGCGGGCGTGGTGCCGTTGGTGATCAGGATGCGCTGCGCCGGCACGACCAGGCCGCAGCGTGCCAGCCAGGCCGCCGCCATGCCGCCGTAGAGGGCCATCGTCTGGCGCGGGCGAAAGGAATGGATCGCGCCATCGGGCAGCCTGTCGGAGAGGCGGACAAGACTATCGCGCCAGGCCTCGGCAATGGCGGGCAGGCGGACCGGGGTCATCATCGACAGATCGATCGGCGGACGGTCGGTGGCGGCGCGGAACCACGGCACCTCGACCGTCTCGCGCGGGCCGGATTTCACGAATGTCCCCCGCCCCACCTCGCCCGAGATCAGGTCGGCGCGGATCAGTTCCTCATAGGCGCGACTGACCGTCTGGACCGAGACACCCAGCCGCCAGGCCAGATCGCGATGCGGCGGCAATTTCTCTCCGGCGCGCAGGCTGCCCGAATCGATGGCGGCGGCAAGGCCCTGGGCAAGGCTTCGATAGGCGGGGCGCGAGATGTCCTCGCGGGTGAGCGGCCAATGCGACATGGACCGCATGATTCGCGATGCGGCGGCGGCTTGTCCAGATTGACATTGGCCGGGGCGGCGGAAACAAGCGGATCATGACGCCGCTTCGCCTCGATGATCGTGACATCGCCATTCTCGCGACCTTGGCGCGCGAGGGCCGCATCTCGAAGACCGAGCTTGCGTCGCGGGTGAACCTGTCGCCGACGCCCTGCTGGGAACGCATGAAGCGGCTGGAACAGGCCGGGCTTATCCGTGGCTATCGCGCCGAGATCGCGCTTGCCGGGCTGGCGCCGCATGTGCAGGTCTTCGTGATGGTGGAACTGGACACTCACCGGACCGAGAGTTTCCGGACCTTCGAGCGCACCGTGGCGCGGATGGACGAGATCACCGGCTGCTGGGCCATCGGCGGCGGCTATGATTACCTGATGCAGGTCGTATCGACCGATGTCGCGGCATTTCAGGACCTGATGGACAATCTGCTGGAAAGCCCCGCCGGGCTGCGGCGCTATTACAGCTATATCGTGACCAAGCCGGTCAAGGATCTGCCGCCGGCGCTGGCGCTGCTGGGCGGAGGCGAGGGCTGAGGGGCCTTGCCCCTCGGCGCGTGCCGCGCCTCACCCCAGGGTATTTCCGCAACGAAGAAACCGCCGGAGCAGAGGATTTTTCTGCGGCGGCGACCGACTTTGGAGAATTCCTCCCCCGCGCGGCACCTAGATCCGTGTCAGGCAAGGAGGTGCACGATGCTTGACGACATGTCTTCCCGACTGACCGACCGGATCGCCGATTCCGGCCTGCTGCCCGGCCAGGGCGATTTCGCCGGCGAGGGCCGGATGGCCGTGCGCGATCCCGCGACCGGCGAGGTCATCGCCAAGGTGGCCATCAGCGACCGCGACGGCGCCCGCGCTGCCATCGATGCCGCGCAGGCGGCGTTTGCCGGATGGTCCGCGATGCTGCCCCAGCACCGGGCGCAGATCCTGCATCGCTGGCACGCCATGATCGTCGAGGCGAAAGAGGATCTTGCCCGGATCATGGTGGCCGAACAGGGCAAGCCGATCAGCGAGGCGCGGGGCGAGATCGAATACGCCGCCAGCTTCGTGCAATTCTATGCCGAAGAGGCGCTGCGCCCGAACATCGAAGGCGTGACCAGCCACCTGCCGGACGCAGAGATGGAATTGTGGCGCGAGCCGGTGGGTGTCGCCGCGCTGGTCACGCCATGGAATTTTCCCTGCGCGATGATCACCCGCAAGGCCGCGGCCGCGCTTGGCGCGGGCTGCACCGTCATCATCCACCCCTCGGCCGAGACCCCGCTCTCGGCGCTGGCCCTTGCGGAACTGGCCCGCCGCGCGGGGTTTCCCGAAGGCGTGGTCAACACCGTCATCGGCGACGCCGCGACCATCGTCGGCGAATGGACCGCCGATACCCGCGTCCGGGCCCTGTCCTTTACCGGATCGACCGAGATCGGGCGGCTGCTTTATCGCCAATCGGCCGATACGGTGAAACGTCTGGTCATGGAACTGGGCGGACACGCGCCGTTCATCGTCTTCAAGGGCGCCGATCTGGACCGGGCCGTGGCCGAGGGCATCAAGGCGAAATTCGCGACCTCGGGACAGGATTGCCTGGGCGCGAACCGCTTCTATATCCAGCGCGACATCTATGACGATTTCTGTGCCCGCTTCACCGCCGCAGTCGAAAAGCTGACCCTGGCACCGGGCATGAGAGATCCCGATATCGGCCCGCTCATCCATGACCGCCAGATCGAAAAGCAAATGGCGCATGTCGAGGATGCCCTGGCCAAGGGCGCGCGGCTGCTGACCGGGGGTGGAGTGGACGAGGCCCAGGGGCCGCTGTTCTTCAGGCCGACGGTTCTGGCCGATGTGCCAGACGAGGCCGCGATCATGTCGCAGGAAACCTTTGGTCCCGTCGCCGCGCTGAGTCCGTTCGACACCGAGGACGAGGTGATCGCGCGGGCCAATGCCACCGAATACGGGCTGGTCGCCTATCTTCACAGCCACGACCCGCGCCGGATCTATCGGCTGACGCGGGCGTTGCAATACGGCATGGTCGCGGTGAACCGCACCAAGGTCACCGGCGCGCCGATCCCCTTCGGCGGCATGAAGCAATCCGGGATCGGCCGCGAGGGCGCGCGTCAGGGGCTCGAAGCCTTTACCGAAATCAAATATGTCTGCCGCGACTGGGCCTGAACCACCGGCGATGAAAGGAAACGAGATGCTGACCAATGACGAACTGGCGAAGTGGGACCGCGAGAGCTTTTTCCATCCTTCGACCAATCTGGGTCAATTCGCGCGAGGCGAGGGCCCGCAGCGGATCGTGACCGGCGGTGAGGGCGTTTTCATCACCGACCGCGACGGCAACCGCCTGCTGGACGGGTTCGCCGGGCTTTACTGCGTGAATGTCGGCTATGGGCGCAAGGAGATCGCCGAAGCCATCGCCGATCAGGCGCGCGAACTGTCCTATTACCACGCCTATGCGGGACACGGCTCGGAGGCCAGCATCACTCTGGCCAGGATGGTGATGGAGCGCGCGCCCGAAGGTATGGCGCGGGTCTATTTCGGGCTTGGCGGCTCGGACGCGAATGAAACCAACATCAAGCTGGTCTGGTATTACAACAACATCCTGGGCCGGCCCGAGAAGAAGAAGATCATCTCGCGCTGGCGCGGCTATCACGGTTCGGGCCTGATGACCGGCAGCCTGACCGGGCTGGACCTGTTTCACAAGAAATTCGATCTGCCGCTGGCGCAGGTGATCCATACCGAGGCGCCCTATCCTTACCGCCGACCCGACCTGGCCATGTCCGAGTCCGATTTCACCGCCTATTGCGTCGAAAAGCTGGAAGACCTGATCGCCGCCGAGGGCGCCGACACGATCGCCGCCTTCATCGGCGAGCCGGTCCTGGGCACGGGCGGCATCGTGCCGCCGCCCGCCGGCTACTGGCCCGCGATCCAGAAGGTGCTGGACCGCCACGACATCCTGCTGATCGCGGATGAGGTGGTCACGGGGTTCGGGCGTCTGGGCAGCATGTTCGGCAGCGATCATTACGCGATGAAGCCCGACCTGATCACCAGCGCCAAGGGCTTGACCAGCGCCTATGCGCCGCTGTCGGCCAGCATCGTGGGTCAGCGCATGTGGGACGTGCTGACGCGTGGAACGGACGAATACGGCGTGCTGGGACATGGCTGGACCTATTCGGCCCATCCGATCGGCGCGGCGGCGGGAATCGCCAACCTGAAGCTGATCGACCACCTTGGACTGGTGCAGAATGCCGGCGAGACCGGCAATTACTTCTGGCAGAACATGCGCGAGCAGGTCGGCGGCCATCGTCATGTCGGCGAGGTTCGCGGCGAAGGGATGCTGTGCGCGGTGGAACTGGTCGCGGACAAGGAAAAACGCATCTTCTTCGAGGCTGCCGATGGCAAGGGCGCCAAGGTCGTGGCCGCGATGCTGAAACGCGGCGTGATCGCGCGGGCCATGCCGCAGGGCGACATTCTGGGATTCGCGCCGCCCTTGTGCCTGACGAAGTCCGAGGCCGATCAGATCGTGTCGGTGACGAAGGACGCGATCACCGAGGTTCTGGGATAGCTTATCGCGTCCCGCGACGGCCGGGGGCGCCGCCCCCGGACCCCCGAGGTATTTGAGAAGAGTGCGAAAGGCGGGCCGGCCGGGTTGCGCGCCGGATCCGGGCGAGATCGTTCACCGTGTCGATATCGGCCAGTTGACCGGCGGCCTCGATCACCGCCGCCGGCGGCAGATCCCCGATCAGCGGGCCCGCGCCCCGGTCGCCTTTCAAGGCCGCCAGTCTTGGCAGCCAGGCCGCCGGAAAACAGGCCGGCGGCATGGGCGGGCCGCGGTCGCGGCTGGCCGAGGGCATCGTGTCGCTGGCAGCGGCGACAACCCGGTCCAGATGTCTTGCGCTGACGAAGGGCATGTCGGCCAGCGCGATCAGCAAGAGGTCCGGACGGCCCGCGGCGGCCAGTCCCGCACGCAGGCTGTCGGACTGCCCGCCCGGGGCGACGGCCACGATCTCGAAGCCGGCCAGATGAGGCGCCAGGTCCGGATTGGCGATGACTGCGATACGGCGGTCCAGCGCCGCCCTGCGCATCGCCTCGGCGGCGTGGGCGATCAGCGGGCGGCCGCGAAGCGGGCTCAGCAGCTTGTCCTTGGGTCCGAAGCGGCGCGAGGCGCCAGCGGCCAGCAGCAGCCCGGCGCGGATCATCCGAACTGTGCATCATAGGCGGCCAGGATCTCGGTCAGGACCGAGGCGGCCAGAAGACGCGGTTCGCGCACGGGGCTGACGACGCCGATCGGGCCGCGCAGACGGACCAGCGCCGCCTCGTCGATCCCCGTCTCGCGAAGGGCCGCCTGACGCGCAAGCTGTGCCCGTCGCGATCCGAGCGCGCCGATATAGAAGGCGGGCGAGGCCAGCGCCGCGCGCAGGGGAGGCAATTCCCGGTCATGGTCGTGAAACAGCGTCACGACGGCGCTCTGGGCGTCCGGCGGCGGAGCCTTTTCGCCCCGGTGGCAGGGCAGATCGAGCGCGGCGACCATGGACGCCAGAGCTTCGGCCTCGTCGCCCTCGCCGTGCAGGATCACCGCGGGCGGTGGCGGCAGGACCAGCGCAAAGCCCGTCGCTGCGTCGCGGGAGGCCGCCCCGGTGACAAGATCGATGCGCCAGCGGCCGGTGCGCCGGGCGGCACTGTCCGCGCCGATGGCAGCCAGCCAGACCGGATCGGGACGCTGGATCAGTGCGATGTGCACGGTTCCGCCGCAGGGCAAGGGCAGGTCAATCGGCCCGCCCAGCCCATAGGTCAGATGGGTGACGGCACGGGCCGCGCCGACATGGCCCGCGATGTCGGCGTCGATGCAGCCCGCGCCGAGCCGGCCGACCCGGCCGCCATCCGGCCACAGCGCCATGGCCGCCCCGGGCCTGCGCGGAAAACCGCCCTCGGCCGCGATCAGCAGGGCAAGCGCGCCTCCGGGCCTTGCGGCAAGGGCGGCGAAAGGGTCGGTCGTCATGTCGGGCAACGTCCGGCTGCGGGATCCTGTTCCGTCACGGTCCTCCCAGGCGAACGACACGGACGCCGCGCCGCTGCCGGGCGGTTATGCCGCGCTGACGCGCCAGATCACGTCGCCCACATCGTCCGCCATCAGCAGCGATCGGCGGTCCGGTCCTATGGCCACGCCGACCGGCCGTCCATAGGAGAATTTCTCGTCCTCGGACAGAAAGCCCCACAGGATGTCGCGCGGCGGTCCCGAGGGTCTGCCCTCGGCGAAGGGCACGAAGATCATGCGATAGCCGCTGAGCGTCGAGCGGTTCCAGGATCCGTGCTGGCCGATCACCATGCCCTCGCCGAATCCGGGCAAGGTCTGGTCCGGCATCCAGCACAGTCCCAACGAGGCGGTGTGCCCGCCCAGCGCGTAATCCGGCTTGATGGCGCGGGCGACCAGATCCGGATCCTGCGGCACCCGGTCGTCGACGATCCGGTCCCAATAGCAATAGGGCCAGCCGTAGAAGCCGCCTTCCTGCACCGAGGTCAGGTAATCCGGCGGCGTCTCGTCGCCCAGCCCGTCACGTTCGTTGACAACGGTCCACAGAGTCGCGGTGTCGGGCTGCCAGGCCATGCCGACCGGGTTGCGCAACCCGGAGGCGAAGATGCGCGCCTTTCCGCTGGCCAGATCCAGTTCCCAGATCGCGGCGCGGCCTTCCTCGGCCTCCAGGCCCTCGTCGCCGATATTCGTCAGCGATCCGACGCCGGCATAGATCCTGCTGTGATCGGGGCTGACGATCAGGCTGCGGGTCCAGTGGCCGCCGGGCTTGAAATCGACCAGCTTGCGGCCCGGACCCTGCAGCCGGTCCGCGCCTTCGGTGTAGTCGAAGGCCACGATCCCGTCGGTATTGCCGACATAGAAGGTGCCGTCGACCATGGCCATGCCGAAGGGCTGGTTCTGGTTCTGCACGAAGACATGTCGCGTCTCGGCCACGCCGTCGCCGTCGCCGTCGCGCCACAGCGTGATGCGGTTGGGGCTCTGGCCGATGGCCTTCGCCCGCCGCATCGTGGCCTGCATGGCGTGATCCATCAGCTTGCGCGGCGGGCTTTCCTCCTGCAGCGCCTCGGCCACCAGGACATCGCCATTGGGCAGGACCTCGATCCAGCGGGGATGGATCAGATCGCGGGCGAAGGCATTGACCTTCAGGCCGGGCGCGGCGGTGGGCTTGTGGTCGCCCACCCAACCCTTCGCGGTCGGCATCTTCAGCGTCATGATGCCCTGTTTCCTGGCTTCGGGGATGGTGGGTGACTGCCCCGTCGCCTGCGATTTCGGCGCCGCCCCGCGCCTCAGCAGCACCATCGCCCCGCCCACGATCGACGTCGCCCGTGCCATCCAGTCCATGTTTTCGTTCCCCTGTTGTCGCGGGGCCGAGCCTAGGACATGCGGCGCCGGGTGCAAGCCCGGAAACATGCCGCGGGCCGGAAACGAGGGCGGCGTCCGGGCCCATTCCGGCCGGGCGCCGCCGATGGCCGCGATCCTTGTCCGGCCCTAGCCTTCGGGGAAGAAGGCAAAGCGGATCACGAACAGCCCCGCCACGATCCAGGTCGCCGCGTGAACCTCGCGCGCGCGGCCGGTCAGCAGCTTCAGCACCGCGTAGCTGACGAAGCCGAAAGCCAGGCCATTGGCAATGGAATAGGTGAAGGGCATGGCGATCGCGGTCAGCACGGCTGGCGCGCTTTCGGTGACATCGGTCCAGTCGATCTCGGCCAGTTCGCGCACCATCAGCGACGCGACATACAGCAATGCCGGCGCCGTCGCATAGGCCGGCACGGCCCCCGCCAGCGGCGCGAAGAACATCGCCAGCAGGAACAATCCCGCCACGACCAGCGCGGTCAGGCCGGTCCGCCCGCCCGCCGCGACGCCCGAGGCGCTTTCGGCATAGGCGGTGGTAGAGGACGTGCCCAGCATCGAACCGGCCAGGATAGCCGTCGAATCGGCCATCAGCGCCCGGCCCAGGTTCTTGTTGGTATGGGTCGGCCCCTCGACCAGCAGGCCGGCACGCTTGGCCACGCCGATCAGGGTGCCGGTGGCGTCGAAAATCTCGACCAGGACCATGACCAGGACGACATGGAATATCCCGAAGCTCAGTGCGCCCAGAAGGTCAAGCTGCATGAAGGTGGGCGCGATCGAGGGCGGCGTGGACATGATGCCGGTAAACTGGCTGACGCCCAGCAGGATCGAGGCGACGGTGACAAGCAGGATCCCGATCAGGATCGCGCCCGGAACCTTCAGTGCATCCAGTGCCGCGATGATGAAGAAGCCCGCGATGGTCAGCAGCGTGCCCGCCTGGGTCAGATCGCCCAGCGTCACGAAGGTCGCCGGGCTGGCCACCACGATACCCGAGGATTTCATCGCGATGATCGCCAGGAACAGCCCGATGCCGGCGGCGATGGCGCTGCGCATGGACACCGGAATCCCGCCGATCAGCCAGCGCCGGATCCCGGTCACCGACAGGAACAGGAAGATCAGGCCCGAGATGAAGACCGCGCCCAGGGCCTGCTGCCAGGTGAACCCCATCGCGCCGACGACGGTGAAGGCGAAGAAGGCGTTCAGCCCCATGCCCGGCGCCATGCCGATGGGCCAGTTGGCCCAAAGCCCCATGACCAGCGACCCGATCGCCGCGGCCAGGCAGGTTGCCACGAAGACCGCGTCGCGATCCATGCCGGTCGAGGACAGGATGTCGGGATTGACGAAGATGATATAGGCCATCGTCAGAAAGGTGGTCAGGCCCGCAATGATCTCGGTGCGGATATTGCTGCCGGTTTCGGTCAGCTTGAATAGTCGTTCCATGATGATCCTCCCCGCGGCTCTCCCCGCCGCCATCGACGCGGATTGTATGGGTCGGGGAAATGGCTTCACAATCGCGCCCGGCCCGCAAGTCTTTCAATGCGGGATTGAAAGCGCCGCGATCTTTGTCGATTTGTTGATACAGAATTTCGGACTTGCCGACTTGCCCGGCGCGGCCCGGACGGGTCTTGTGAAACCAGCCAAGGGAAGGACATCACGATGCGCTACAGCCGCGACCTGCGAGGATATGGCGAAACCCCACCCGATCCGCAATGGCCGGGCGGCGCGCGGATCGCGGTCCAGATCGTGATGAACTACGAAGAGGGCGGCGAGAACAGCATCGAGCACGGCGATGCCGCCTCCGAGGCCTTCCTGTCCGAGATCATCGGCGCCCAGGCCTGGCCCGGCCAGCGGCACTGGAACATGGAATCGATCTACGACTACGGTGCACGGGCCGGATTCTGGCGCCTGCACCGGATGCTGAAGGATCTGCCGATCACCGTCTACGGCGTCGCCAACGCGCTGGAACGCGCGCCCGAACAGGTCGCCGCCATGCAGGAGGCGGGCTGGGAGATCGCCACCCACGGGCTGAAATGGATCGACTACAAGGACGTCCCGCGCGAGGTCGAGGCCGATCACATCGCCCGGGCCGTCGACCTGCACAGGCGCATCACCGGGGAACGTCCCCTTGGCTTCTACCAGGGCCGCACCTCGATGAACACGGTCGCGCTTGGCTGCGAGGAAGGCGGCTTTGCCTATCTGGCCGACACCATCGCCGACGACCTGCCCTATTGGCATGTCCATCAGGAACGCCCGCAATTGATGGTGCCCTATACGATGGACGCCAACGACATGCGGTTCTCGTCGGGTCAGGGCTTCGGCACCGGGGTCGAGTTCTTCGATTACCTGCGCGACAGTTTCGACATTCTCTATGCCGAAGGTCAGGCCGGCGCGCCGAAGATGATGTCGATCGGCCTGCATTGCCGCCTTGCGGGGCGCCCGGGTCGGGCCATGGCGATCCGGCGCTTCCTCGATCACGCCCGCGCGCATGAGGGCGTGTGGTTCGCCACCCGCCTCGACATCGCGCGCCACTGGGCCGAGACCCATCCTTGGAAACCGCGCGAACGTCCCTCGCAGATGAGCCGCGACGCCTTCGTGCTGAAATTCGGCGGCATCTACGAACATTCCCCTTGGGTGGCCGAGCGTGTCCACCGCGCCGAGATGGGCGCGGTCCATGACAGCGCCCGCGGGCTGGCGCGGCGGATGGCGCAGATCTTTCGTTCGGCCGACGATCAGGCCCGCCTGGACGTGCTGAGGGCGCATCCGGACCTTGCCGGCAAGCTGGCGGCGGCGAAGAAGCTGACGGCGGAAAGCACCTCCGAACAGGCCAGCGCCGGGCTGGACAGCCTGACCGATGCCGAACGGGCCGAGTTCACGCGGCTGAACGACGCCTATGTCGCCAGGCACGGCTTTCCCTTCATCATCGCAGTGCGCGATTACGACAAGCCCGGCATCCAGGCCGCCATGCGGGCGCGGGTGGACAACAATACCGAAACCGAACGCGCCGAGGCCGAAAAACAGGTCATGCGCATCGCCGAACTTCGCCTGAAGGATCTTCTGCCATGAACCAGCCCCCGAAAGGTGCCCCCACCGGCGATCCGGCCACCATCGTCGAAGCGGATGTGTCCGGGCCCTATGCCGGCCCCGTCGCGGGCCTGCCGCCGCAGACCGGCCTGACCACCGACACGGCCGTCTTCACCGAGGCCTATGCCGTCATCCCCCGCACGGTGATGCGCGACATCGTGACCTCCTACCTGCCGGGATGGGACGGGATGCGGATGTGGATGCTGGCCCGGCCATTGTCCGGCTTTGCCGAGACGTTCAGCCAATATGTCGTCGAACTGGCCGAGGGCGGCGGCAGCGTCGCCCCCGATGACGATCCCGAAGTGCAGCACGCGGTCTTTGTCACCGGCGGCGAATTGCGCGTCACCATCGACGGTGCCGATCACCTGCTGAAACCGGGCGGCTTTGCCTATATCCCGGCGGGAACGCCATGGCGGGTGCGCAACGTGACGCCCGGCCCGACCGGCTTTCACTGGTGGCGCAAGCGGTGGCAGCCCTGTGCGGGACTCGACAGGCCCGATCCGATCATCGCGCGGGAACAGGATCTGCCGCCCTCGCCCATGCCTGATACCGACGGCGCCTGGGGCACGACGCGGTTCATGGATCCGGCCGATCTGCGCCACGACATGCACATCACGCTGGTCACGTTCAAACCCGGCGGCTCGATCCCCTTTGCCGAAACGCACGTGATGGAACACGGGCTGTTCGTGTTGGAGGGCAAGGCCGTCTATCGCCTGAACCGCGACTGGGTCGAGGTCGGCCCCGGCGACTTCATGTGGTTGCGCGCCTTCTGCCCGCAGGCCTGCTATGCGGGCGGGCCGGGGCGGTTCCGCTATCTTCTCTACAAGGACGTGAACCGTCACGCGGGTTTGTGGCCGAATCGTTGATCGGTCACCGGGCCGGAAGCGCGCCAGGGCGTCCGCAGGCCGGATCCGGGCCAGGCGGATGATGGCGGCGAAGGGTCCCGCGGGCCGCCCGCCTGGCGCCGCGACGCCCGCGACCCTGACCGGCGCCGATCCAGGCAGCCGCGCGACGGCCCGCTTGCGGCACGGCGCGGAATAGGATCAATATGCGCCGACTGGCCGGTTCCCCGGTGCGGGATGCGAGACATGAATGTTCGGATTTGAACTGACCGGAACAGCCTCGGCGATCGTCACGATCCTGATCATCGCGGGCATGTTGACGCTGTTCATCCGCGAAACCTACCCGCCCGAAGTGACCGCGATTCTGGGCGCGGTGGTGCTGCTGGGCCTTGGAATCCTGGGCAAGGACGACGCGGCCGAGGTGCTGGCCAACCCCGCGCCCTGGACCATTGCCTTCATGTTCATCATCGTCGGCGGGCTGGTCAGGACCGGGGCGCTGGACTGGATCGGTCAGCGCGCGGCGCGCCACGCGGGCGCGCGTCCGATGATGACGCTGGGCCTTGTCTCTTGCCTGGTCTGCGCCATGTCGGCCTTTGTCAACAACACGCCGCTGGTCGTGGTGATGATGCCGATCTTCATGCAGTTGGCGAAGGAAATGGGAAAATCCCCCTCGAAGCTGCTGATCCCGCTGTCCTATCTGTCGATCCTGGGCGGCACGATGACGATGATCGGCACCTCGACCAACCTGCTGGTGGACGGCGTGGCCCGCAATTCCGGAATGGCGCCCTTCTCGATCTTCGAGATCGCGCCGGTCGGCCTGCCAATGGCGGTCGTGGGCATCACCTATCTGCTGATCTTCGCCCCACGCCTGCTGCCGGACCGCGATTCGATGTCGCAACTGATGTCGGGCCGCACGAAGATGAAGTTCTTCACCGAGGTCGCGATCCCCGAAGATTCCGCCGTGATCGGCAAGGCGCTGGACGAGATCGACATCTTCACCCGCGACACGGCCCGCGTGATCGATGTCCTGCGCGGCGATGCCTCGCTGCGGCGCGATCTGACCTCGGTCCGGCTCGAGGCCGGAGACCGTGTTGTCCTGCGCACCCCCATGTCCGAGGTTCTGGGGCTTCAGGGCCACAAGGATCTGCGCATGGTGGACAAGCTGAGTTCCGTCCAGACCTCGACCGTCGAGGTGCTGATCACGCCCGGCTGCCGCATGGTCGGGCGCAGCCTCGGCTCGATGCGGCTGCGCCGGCGCTATGGCGTCTATGTGCTGGCCGTCCATCGCAAAAGCCAGAACATCGGCCGGCAGCTGGATGATCTGGTCGTGCGTGTCGGCGATACGCTGCTGCTGGAAGGCGCGACCGAGGATATCCAGCGGCTGGCCAGCGACATGGAGATGGTCGAGGTCAACATCCCCTCGGATCGCGCCTATCGCCGCCGGCACGCGCCGATCGTGGTCGCAACCCTGGCCGCCGTGGTGATCCTGTCGGCCTTCGAGGTGGCGCCGATCCTGTTGCTGGCCTTTCTCGGCGTGGCCGTGGTGCTGGGCACGCGCTGCATCGACGCCGACGAGGCATTGGGCTTTGTCGATGGCCGGCTGATGGCGCTGATCTTTGCCATGCTGGCGGTGGGAACGGGTCTCGAGAATTCCGGCGCGGTGGAACTGATCGTTCGCTCCGTGGCGCCCTGGCTGGCCGACATCCCGCCCTGGGGTCTGGTCCTCGCCGTCTACATGCTGTCGACGGCGCTGACCGAGACGGTGACGAACAATGCCGTCGCCGTCATCGTCACGCCGGTCGCGATCTCGCTGGGCCAGCAGCTCGGCGTCGATCCGCGACCGCTGGTCGTGGCGGTGATGATGGGCGCTTCGGCCAGTTTCGCGACGCCGATCGGCTATCAGACCAACACGCTGGTCTACGGGCCGGGCGGCTATCGCTTTTCGGATTTCATCCGCGTGGGCCTGCCGCTGAACCTGCTGATGGCGGTGACGGCCTCGGCGGTGATCCCGATCTTCTGGCCGCTTTGACGGCGAACCGGACCCGGCGGCGCCGCGCGCCATCGGAGGCCGCAAGCCCTTGAAGCACTTGCAATGCTGCCATGCAGCATTGACGGTTGCGTCAACGGCCCCGAGATCCGACCTTGGTCGCAGGGAGGAAACGGCTTTGTCTGACAAAGGAGTTTCCACATGGCCACCACCGCAATCAATGACCGCAAGACCCCGGCTGCAATCCTGTCGGCGCTGGCGGCGCCCTTCGCAGCCTTCGGCCGGCTCATGGTCCAACTGGCCGAAGCCAATCCCCGGATGCAGGCGCTGGAACGCCTGAACCGCGTCAGCGACGCGGAACTGGCGGCCCGTGGCCTGACCCGCGACGGCGAGATCCGCCGGATCATGGGCGTTTCCGGCTTCTGAACACCGCGCCAACGTCCCCGTCGAGCGCCCCCTCGGGTCAGAGCGGGGTCTGGCGGGGGCGGTCAAGTCGGCGCGGATGCGGTCGGCCCCGCGTCCGATCACGTCCGTTCCCGGCTTCGTGCGGCGGCGGAACGGCGCCGGCGTGGGGCGGGTTTACCCGCTGTTCCAGATGCCGAAAGGTTCAGTCATGACCCGTCTTCCGATCGCAGCCCTTGTCGCCGCCATCGCCGCGCCGGTTCTGGCCGCGAAGCCCGCGGACCGGTTCATCGACGATCGCTCATCGCCTGCGCGCGTGATCACCTCGCTCTACAACGCCATCGACCGGCACGAATATCTCCGCGCCTGGAGCTATTTCGCCGAAGACGGCGCGCCCGACTACGCGACGTTCCGCGACGGCTACACGGGAACCGGGACCGTCGCCCTGCGCATAGGCGAGGTGCGATCCGAGGGGACCGCGGGCGCGATCCATTCCCGCGTTCCCGTCGCCATCGAGGCGACCGACACGGCGGGCGGCAAGACGGTGTTCACCGGATGCTACCGGCTGACCCAGGTCCAGCCCGGCGTGCAGGACACACCGCCCTACCGGCCGATCCGCATCGACGGAGGCAGGCTGGAGAAAAGCGGGCAGAGTTTCGGACAGGCGATGGGTCTTTGCGAGACGCCCTGAGCCTCAGGCCTTGGTGGCGTTGACGGGCGGCGTCTGCGTTCTGGCGCGACGCTGCGCCTCGCGCCAGGTGATATAGGTGATCGCGCCGATCATCATCCCGCCACCCAGAATCACCCATCCGTCCAGCGGTTCGTGGAAGACGAAGACGCCCAGCAGGCTGGCCCAGATCAGTTGCAGGAAGGTGACGGGCTGGGTGACGGCCAGCGGCGCGGCGGCGAAGGCGCGGGTCATCGTGTAATGGCCCGCCGTGGCAAACCCCGCGACCAGCGCCAGCCAGCCGATCTGGCCCGGCGTCGGCGGCACCCAGACCGCCCAGGCGATCGGCGCCAGCCCGACCGAGACGGTCAGCGACAGAACCGCCACGACGGTTGCGGCGGGCACCTGTCCCGACAGCCGTTTGGCCAGCAGATAGGAGGTTCCGAAGGCCACCGCTGCGCCGACCTGCGACAGATGGCCCGGATCCAGCGGCCGCAGCCCAGGCCGCAGCACGATCAGCGCGCCCAGAAAGGCTACCGCGATGGCCGCGATCCGCCGGCCGGCCAGCGTCTCGCCCAGAAACAGCGCCGCACCGATGGTCACCATGATCGGGTTGAGAAAGCCGATGGCCGTGGCCTCGGCCACGGTGATCCGGGACATGGCGTAGAACCACATGATCACCGCCATCAGGTGCAGCCCGCCACGCAGCGCGAACAGGCGCCAGACAGGAACCGAAAATCCCTGCCGCAGGGCCCCGACCAGCACCGGCGCCAGAAAGACCAGCCCGAAGACGAAGCGAATGAAGGCTGCCTGAGGCGCCGGCAGCGCGCCGCCAAGGCCGCGCACGATGCCGTTGACCGCGACGAAACAGGCCCCGGTCGCCAGCATCCAGCCGATGCCGATCAGGTCCCGG
This sequence comes from Paracoccus sp. L-17, assembly GCF_056857655.1. Taxonomy (NCBI): domain Bacteria; kingdom Pseudomonadati; phylum Pseudomonadota; class Alphaproteobacteria; order Rhodobacterales; family Paracoccaceae; genus Paracoccus; species Paracoccus sp. L-17. Next base: position 20,103 of record NZ_JBSXNM010000046.1, on the reverse strand, counting down.
CGCGTATCACGGTCAATTTGCATATCCTGCAACTGCCGGGTTTGACGCCCTCGCGCAAGGCCCAATCAGCCAAGCGCCAGCCGAAGGGCGATGACCCACATCACCACGCCGACCCCGGCCTCCAGCCAGCGCCAAGAGGACGGCCGCGCGAAGACCGGGACCAGCAGCCGCGCGCCATAGCCCAGCCCGAAGAAGAACAGCACCGACCCCGTCATCGCACCCAGGGCGAACCCCACGGCCGAGGGCCATTGCGCCGAAATCGCCCCCAGCAGCACCACCGTATCCAGCCAGACATGGGGATTGAGCCATGTCAGCGCCGCGATCGTGGCCAGGGTCGCCGTCAGCGAGGCCCGTTTTCCTTCTGGGCGCAGACCCTCGCCGCCGCGCAGCGCCGCCGCGAAAGAGCGCGCGCCATAGACGATCAGGAAGGCCACGCCGCCCCATTTCATCGCCACCAGCAGCCAGGGCGCGGCCAGCGCGATACTGGTCATGCCGGCGACGCCGAGGGCGATCAGCAGCGCATCCGAGACCGCGCAGAACAGGCAGACGGCAAAGACGTGATGCCGCAGCAATCCCTGTTTCAGAACGAAGGCGTTCTGCGCACCGATGGCGAGGATCAGGGACAGCCCGGTGCCCAGTCCGGCGGCGAAAGACAACATGGCAGGTTCCTGTGAAAGCCGGCCGGTCGGAGACCGGAATGGGACCGGGCCGGGCATGGCCCGCCCCGGTCGCTGCCGCTGGGCCTCAGCGCGCGCGTTGCGCGCGCGCCCGGCGCATAGGCCACCTGGGGCGCGCGGATGACGGGCGCGAACCACGGCCCCCTTCCAGCGACCCTGCCAGGGACCGCCGGATGCCCCCCGGCGATCCGCGCCGACACCGGCCACGGCGGTCGCCGTCACCGCCGGGCGCAGCAATCATCCCTCCAGCCGGGTTGCCACCTCATCGGAGAAATCGAAATTGCCGGTGACGTTCTGCACGTCGTCATCGTCTTCCAGGGTCTCGATCAGCTTCATCAGCTTCTGTGCCGTTTCCATATCGGCGATCTCGGTCGGTGCCTGCGGCTTCCAGATCAGCTTCGCCGTCTCGGATTCGCCCAAGGCCGCTTCCAGCGCCGTCGCGACATCGTTCAGGTCATTTCCCGTGCAGTAGATCCAGTGCCCCTCGTCATCGCTTTCGACATCCTCGGCCCCGGCCTCGATCGCGGCCAGCATCACCCTGTCGGCATCGCCGACCGAGGCCGGATACATGATCTCTCCCACCCGGTCGAACATGAAGCTGACCGAGCCGGTCTGGCCCAGATCACCGCCCGACTTGGTGAAATAGCTGCGCACATTCGAGGCGGTGCGGTTACGGTTGTCGGTCATCGCCTCGACCACCAGTGCAATTCCGTCGGGACCGTATCCCTCGTAGCGGATTTCCTCGTAATTGTCGGCATCGCCGCCCTGCGATTTCCTGATCGCGCGGTCGATCACGTCCTTGGGAACCGAATTCGCCTTGGCCTCCTTCACCGCAAGCCGCAGCCGCGGGTTCTTGTCGGGGTCGGGATCGCCCATCTTGGCGGCGACGGTGATTTCCTTGGAAAGCTTGGAGAACAGCTTCGAGCGGGCGGCGTCCTGCCGGCCCTTGCGATGCTGGATATTGGCCCATTTGGAATGACCTGCCATTGTCGGTCGTCCTTCGCATGTCTGGTAGAATCCGGATCGCGCCGCTTTTAGTCCAGCACCGCGCCCCATCGCAAGACGAACCGGCGGCGGGGCGCGGGCGTTGAGCGCGCAGAAACAGCGGCGCGTCGGGAAACGGCGGCCAGAGGGGGTGACATGACCTATCAGCAGATCGTCCTGTTTTCACTGCTGGCCGCGATCATGGTGTTGATGTTCTGGGGACGCTGGCGCCACGACATCGTGGCTTTCGCCGGGCTGATGGCGGCGGTGATTCTGGGCGTGGTGCCGCAGGAGATGGCGTTTTCGGGTTTCGGCAATCCGACGACGCTGATCGTGGCACTGGTTCTGGTGGCGACCGCGGGCCTGACCCGCTCCGGTGCGGTGTCGCGGCTGACGCGGCTTCTGTCGGCGCGCGACCGCGGCGTGACCGCCCATATCGCGCTGTTCGGCGGCGTCGGCGGCTTTCTGTCCGGCTTCATGAACAATATCGCGGCGCTGGCCATGCTGATGCCCATCGACATGCAAGCGGCGCGCAAATCCGGCCGGGCGGCGGGGATGACGCTGATGCCGCTGGCCTTCGCGACCATCCTTGGCGGGATGCTGACGCTGATCGGCACGCCGCCGAACCTGATCGTGTCCAGCTTTCGCGCCGATGCCCTGGGACAGCCCTATCGGATGTTCGACTTCCTTCCCGTGGGCGGCGCGGTGGCGCTGGCGGGCATCGCCTTCATCGCGCTGTTCGGCTGGCGCCTGATTCCGGGCCGGCACCGCGAAGGCCGCGGCGGCGCCACCGCCGAGCGGCCGCGCCGCTATATCGCGAAGATGGTCGTGACCGAAACCAGTTCGGTTCGCGGAAAGACCGTCGCCGAAGCGCGCCGCGAGGCACAGGAGGTCGGCATCCGCATCGTCGGGGTGTCACGTCACGGCCATACGATCAGCGGCCGGATCGAGGATCACGGGATCGAGCCCATGGACGTGCTGGTGCTGCGGGGCGATCCGCCGGCGCTGGACGAATACCGCTCGATCGCCAAGCTGGCCTTTCCCGATGGCCGCATCGAGCCACGCGCCCGCGCCGACACCGAGGGCCAGCATCTGATCGAATGCCTGGTGCCGGTCGGCGCGGCGATTTCCGGACGGACCGGGCAATCCTTCGGCCTCGTCAACCGCTATGACAGCGTTCTGATCGGGATGCGCCGGCGCGGCATCGCCCTGCGCGATGCCCTGCCCCGCCAAGAGATCGCGGCAGGCGACATGCTGCTGCTGCTGGTTCCCGAAAGCCGCACCAACGAGGTGCTGCTGTCGGCCGGCGTGGTGCGCCTGGATGGCGGCAGCCTGCCGGTCCAGCGCGAGGGTCACATGCTGACCGCCGTCGGGCTTTTCGCCGCCGCCGTCATCGCCACCAGTTTCGGAGTGATCTCGATGCCGATCGCGCTTGGCGTGGTGGTGATCGCCTATGTCCTGTTCGGCGTGCTGTCGGTGGGCGAGCTTTACGACCATGTGGACTGGCCGGTCATCGTGCTGCTGGGGGCGATGATCCCGCTGGGCCTGGCGCTGGACCAGACCGGCGGCACCGCGCTGATCGCCGGCGGGATCGTCGCCTTGACCCAGGGCTATCCCGCCTGGATCGCGCTGAGCCTGCTGATGATCGTCACCATGCTGCTGTCGGCAGTGCTGAACAACAACGCCACCACGATCATCGCCGCGCCGATCAGCATCCGCCTGGCCGAACAGCTGAGCGTGCAGCCCGACGCTTTCCTGATGGGCATCTCGATCGCCGCCTCCTGCGCCTTTCTGACGCCGATCGGGCATCAGAACAACACGCTGATCCTGGGGCCGGGCGATTACCGGTTCGGCGATTACTGGCGGCTGGGACTGCCGCTGGAGGTGATCGTCATGGCGGTCTCGGTGCCCATGCTGCTGATCGTCTGGCCCCTGTGAACGGCTCCGGGCACGCGCGGCGGGCGGACCGGTGCCGTCGCGCCGACATCGGGGGCCTAGGGGTGGGTCTGCATCAGCCGGCCGCCCTCGCGCACCGGCTCGATCGCGGTGGCAAGGCCGGTGCGGTCGTCGGTCGCGACCAGAACGCCCGACAGCGTGGCTTCGCCCTCGGCCGGGGAAAAGCGGTCGCGCGTCATGCCGGTCACGAAGCGGCGCAGGGGTTCGGTCTTCTCCATACCGATGATGCTGTCGTAATCGCCGCACATCCCGGCATCCGACTGATAGGCGGTGCCGCGCGGCAGGATCTGTGCGTCGGCGGTGGGAACATGCGTGTGGGTGCCCACGACAAGGCTTGTGCGACCGTCGCAGAAATGGCCTATTCCCATCTTTTCGCTGGTCGCCTCGGCATGGATGTCCACGATGGCCGCGCAAACCATGCCCCCCGGGGGATGCGCCCTCAGCACCGTGTCCAGCGCCGAGAACGGATCGTCATAGGGCCGCGACATGAAGACCTGCCCAAGCGCCTGCGCGACCAGAACCTTGCGCCCGCGCCGGTCCTCGACCACGGCGTGACCGCGCCCCGGCGCCTCTCGGGCATAGTTCAGCGGCCGGATGATGCGCGGCTCGCGTTCGACATAGCTCAGCAAATCCTTCTGGTCGAAGGCGTGATCGCCCAGCGTCAGGCAATCCGCGCCCGAATCCAGCAGCAATTGCGCATGGCCCGCCGTGACGCCGCGCCCGCCGCTGGCATTTTCGGCGTTCACCACGACCAGATCGGCTTTCAGACGTTCCCGCAGCGGCGCCAGCCTGTCGCCGATCGCACGCCGGCCGCTCCGGCCCATCACATCGCCCAGAAAGAGGATTCGCATGGAAATCGTGACTAGATGAAAGATCCCGCCCTCTCAAGCGTGTCGCCGCGCTTTCTGGACAGCGGCGGGCGAAATCGCCATGCTGCGCGCGCTTGCCGAGACGGAGACGATGATGCCCATGCCTGACTGGATCGCCGCAGATTGGGGAACCACGCATCTGCGGGTCTGGACCATGGACGGCCAGGGCCGGGTGCTGGATCGTATCCGCAGCGACAGCGGCATGGGCCAGATCGGGCCGGGCGACTACGAATCCACATTGCTGGGCCTGATCGGATCGTCGCTGCCGGCCGCAAGCCGGGTCCCGGTCATCTGCTGCGGCATGGCCGGTGCCCGGCAAGGCTGGGTCGAGGCGCCCTATCGCGCGGTTCCCTGCCCCCCCGGCACGATCGCCGACGCGGCGCGACCCTCGCCCGGCGATCCGCGCCTGCGGGTATTCATCCTGCCCGGCCTGTCCCAGGCCGGCCCTGCCGACGTGATGCGCGGGGAAGAAACCCAGATCGCGGGCTATCTTGCCGCCCATCCCGGTTTCGACGGCGTGTTGTGCCTGCCCGGCACGCATAGCAAATGGGTTCATGTCAGCGCCGGCGAGGTCGTCAGCTTTCGCAGCTTCATGACCGGCGAAATCTTCGCGCTGCTGTCGCGACATTCGGTGCTGCGCCATTCCGTCGGCTCCGCCGGCCACGATTCGGGCGCCTTCGCGGATGCGGTCGCCCATGCCATGTCGCGGCCGGCGGCGATTGCCTCGGACCTGTTCTCGCTGCGGGCGCAATCCCTGCTGACGGGGCTGGCGCCGGTTGTCGCGCGATCACGTCTGTCCGGTCTGCTGATCGGGATCGAACTTGCCGCCGCCCGGCCCTATTGGCTGGGTCAGGACGTGGCGATCGTCGCATCGGATTCGCCGGGCGATGCCTATGCCGAGGCGCTGCTTGCGCAGGGCGCGGCCCCGCACCGGGCGGATGCCGAAGAGATGACGCTGAACGGTCTCCGCGCCGCCTGGACTGCGCTGCGCGCGACCGGCGGCTAAGCCGCCTCGCCGCGATTCCGCGCCGGCCGGGGCTGCAACCCCCACCGACGCTGCGAGGAACCCCGACGCGCCGGGCTTGTTCTGTCTGGGTGGACAGGAAAGGAACGGGAATGGGCGAGACAGGCAGCGGCAACGATCTGCGATGCGACGTGGCCGTGATCGGCGCGGGCACGGCCGGCATTTCGGCCGAACGCGCGGCCCGGAAGGCGGGGGCGAAAACCCTGCTGATCGACCCCTATTTCGCGGGCACGGTCTGCGCCAGTGTCGGCTGCATGCCATCGAAGCTGCTGATCGCCGCCGCCCATGCCGCCCATGACCTGCGCCGCGCCGAGGTCTTCGGGATCGAGGTTCCGCCCGCGCGGATCGATGGCGGCAAGGTGATGCAGCGGGTCCGCGACCTGCGCGACGATTTCGTCGCCGGGGTGAAACGCGGTTTTGACCGGCTGCCGCCCGGAACCTGCATCCGCGCCAGCGCGCGGTTCGACGGTCCGAAAAGCTTGCGACTGGACGACGGCCGACGGATCGAGGCGGGCGCGATCGTCATCACCACGGGGGCCTTTCCGCTGGTGCCGGGGCCATTCAAGGGTCTCGGCGATCGGCTGCTGACCAATCGCACCGTGTTCGACCTGCCCGACCTGCCGGACAGGCTGGCTGTGATCGGCGCGGGTCCGATCGGGCTGGAACTGGCTCAGGCCTTCGGCCGGCTGGGCGTTTCCGTCACGTTGTTCGATCAGGGCCGCCGCTTGGGCCGGATCCGCTGCGACCGGGTGCATCGGGTGCTGCGCGACTCGCTGTCGCGCGACGTGGACCTGAAGCTGGGCTGCAAGGTCATCCCCGAGGCGCGCGACGAGGCGATCCATCTGCGCTGGAGCGGCGATCACGATGGCGAGGCTGATTTCGATCACGTCCTGCTGGCGACGGGCCGCCCGCCCGCGCTGGCCGGGCTGGACCTTGACCGGGCGGGTCTGGCGCTGGACGATGACGGTGTGCCGGTGTTCGACCGAAACACGATGCAATGCGGCGACGGGCCGGTCTTCATCGCAGGTGATGTCAATGCCGATGTCGCGATCCTGCACGAAGCCGCGGCCGAGGGCGGCATCGCGGGCAGCAACGCGGCCGCCTTCCCCTCGGTCGGCCCGGTGCGGCGAAACCATGGCTTCATGCTGATCTTCACCGATCCACCCACCGCCACCATCGGCGCGGGTCCCGATCAGGCCGGATTGTCGGGCCTTTCGGATTATGCCGATCAGGGCCGCGCCCGCGTCGAGGCGCGGGCCGAGGGCGTCGTGCGGATCAATGCCGATGTCCGGGGCAAGCTGATCGGCGCGGATCTGTGCGCGCCGGGGGGCGAACATCTGGCGCATCTGCTGGCATGGGCGATCGAAGCGGGAAACCCGGCGCAAGCCCTGCTGGGAAACCCCTTCTATCACCCGACTCTGGAAGAAGGGATGCGACCGGCGCTGCGCCAGATATGCAAGGCGGCCCGGATCGACGTGCCGTTCAGCCGCGATCCCGGCGATCCGCCGGGGCGCTGACAATGGAACGGCTGATCGATCTGGGCAATGGCTTCTGGAACATTCGCGGCGATTTGCGGCTGTTCGGCCTGCTCAACGTGGGCACCCAGGCCTCTCTGGTGCGGCTGCGCTCGGGGCGCTTCGTGGCGCTGGATTCCTGTGCCATGGACATGCCGACCCGCGACAGGGTGATGGCCCTGACAGATGGCGGCGCGGCGGTCGAGGCGATCCTGAACCTGCATCCCTTCCACACGCTGCACTGTGCCACGATGGCGCAGATGTTTCCGCAAGCGCGGCTTTACGGATCCCGGCGTCATTGGCGCAAATGGCCCGATCTGCCCTGGCAGGACCAGCCGGTCGAAAGCGCCGATCTTGCGGCACGCCTTGCCGGCGAGCTGGATTTCTCGTTGCCCGAGGGGATCGACTATATCTGTGCGGATCAGCGCGTCCATGCCGGATCGCTGCTGGCCTTCCATCCCGCCAGCGGCACGGTCCATGTCGATGATACGCTGAACGTGCTGCCGCTGCCCGAATGGCTGCGCCGGACCATGGGCCTGCCGCGCCTGACCTTTCATCCGACCCTGCTTCGGGCCCTGCAGGACCGCCCCGGTGCCGCGGACGATTTTCGCCGCTGGGCCCGCGGCATCGGCGCCGACTGGGCCGAGACGCGGACGGTCTGCGCCGCCCATTCCGGGATCCTGCATCTCGGGCCGCAAAGCTTTGCCGATGCGGTCGAGGCAGCGCTGGCGCGGGTCGAGCCGGGCCTGAACCGCACCTGACGACCCTATCCGCCGGTCTGGTGCGTCGAGGTCAGATCAAGCAGAACCTGGTCGGATTCGTCCGTCACCAGCGTGCGCACGGTCGAAACCCGGGGGCCGCGGCGCAACCAGAACGCCCTGGCCGTCACCACCCCCTCGCAACGGTTGGACAGCACCTGGGCATTCAGCGTGACGGCGACGGGCATGCTGTCGCCGCCCTCGGTCACCTGCTCTTCGCCGACGACCAGATTGGTCGCGATCACATCGGCAAACCAGACCAGCGCGCCGGCATGAATCGTGCCGAAGGAGTTCATGATTCCCGGCTGGATCGCCATTTCGCCCAAGGCCTCGGTATCGCTGACAGAGAGAATGTCGAATTCGATCTGGCCGACGAGGGATTTGTAAGACAATGACAAACTTCCTTCTTTACCTCCGCCCGGCGCCGTCTGCCGAAAACCGGGTCGGTCTTCCATTTCGGCAGCGGGCAGGGCTCGCCCTCGCCCCGTTGCATGTCGGGCCGCACGCCGCCCGGATAGGCGCCGACAACGGCAAAGCCGGCCTCAGCGTCAAGCCGCTTGTGGGCCAGCCCGGCGGGGATGATGACAACATCGCCCGCGGACAACGTGACCCTTTGTCCCGCCTCGCCGCCCAGAAGCAGAATGGCCCTGCCCGCATAACAGCCCAGCACCTCGTGCGTGGTGAGGTGATAATGATGCCAGTCGAACACGCCGTCGCGCCAGCTTCCGGTCCAGCCGTGCAGGGCAAAACGCCGCTCGAACCATTCCGGTTGCGGATCGTCGCAGACGGCCCGGTGCAGGACCGGTTTCACCGGGTCAGACGGGCGATCAGGGCCGAGGTGTCCCAGCGGCCGCCGCCCATGCCCTGAACCTCCTTGTAGAACTGGTCGATCAGCGCCGTGACCGGCAGCGATGCGCCCACCTCATCCGCCGCCGACAGGCAGATCGCCAGATCCTTGCGCATCCAGTCCACGGCGAAGCCATGATCGAATTCGCCCGCATCCATGGTCTTGTGGCGGTTCTCCATCTGCCAGCTACCGGCGGCACCCTGCGAGATGACTTCGACCACCCGGCCGACCTCGAGGCCGGATTTCTTCGCGAAGGCCAGCGATTCGGACAGCGCCTGGACCAGCCCGGCGATGGCGATCTGGTTGCACATCTTCGTGATCTGGCCCGCCCCGACATCGCCCATCAGACGGCAAATCTTGGCATAGGCGTCGATCACCGGCGCGGCGCGGTCGAAATCGGCCTGCGCGCCGCCGCACATCACCGACAATTTGCCATTCTCGGCCCCCGCCTGCCCGCCCGAGATCGGCGCGTCCACGTAGCCGATCCCGGCCGCCGCGGCCAGTGCGGCCAGATCCCGCGTGACAGCCGCCGAGACGGTGGTGTGATCGACGAAGACCGCGCCCTTGGCCATGCCGGCAAAGGCGCCGTCATCGCCAAGGCAGATCGCGCGCAGGTCGTCGTCATTGCCGACGCAGGCCATCACGAAATCGGCGCCTTCGGCCGCCTCGCGGGGGCTGGGCGCGCTGGCGCCGCCATGCCTGGCCACCCATTCCTTCGCGCGGGATGCCGTGCGGTTGTAAACCGTCACCTCGTGGCCCGCCGCCTTCAGATGCCCCGCCATCGGGCCGCCCATCACGCCCAGTCCCAGAAATGCCACTTTCGCCATCGCGCCGATCCTCCGCTGTTGCCTTGCGCCGACAGGGGCCGGGCCTTCTTTGGCGCCGGCCCAACCCCGCGTTGAAATGCCCGCGCGGCTGTCCTATGCAGCAACCCACCACCCCCGCGCGTCCCGGTCAAGCCGGCCGATGCGCCCGAAGAACAGGCGCCGCGCCGCACATGGAATTCCGCCCGAGATGCTGACCCTGTTCCGCTGGCTGCTGAGGCTGACGATTGCGCTGATCGTCGTGCTGGTGCTGGCCGTGGTGCTGGCGTGGTATTTCTTCGTCCGCTCGTTGCCAGACTACGACGCGACGCTGACCGTCAGCGGCATTTCGGCCCCGGTCGAGATCGTGCGTTCGACCGAAGACGTGCCCAACATCTTCGGGCAGACCGACGAGGATGTGTTCTTCGCCCTGGGCCTGGCCCATGCCCAGGACCGGCTGTTCCAGATGACCCTGCTGCGCCGCGCGGCCCAGGGCCGGCTGTCCGAAGTTTATGGCGCGGGCGCCTTTGCCGCCGACGATCTGGCGCGGCGGCTGGAAATCTATCGCAGCGCCGCCGCCTCGCTCGAGGCGCAGGACGAGGCCACCCGATCCGCGCTGGAAGCCTATGCGGCGGGCGTCAATCAGTGGATCGCCAAGGTGAATGACGGCGCGCTTGGCCGGGGCGCGCCGGAATTCTTTCTGGTGCCGCAGGACATCGCCTATTGGCAGCCCGCCGATTCCCTTGCGATCCTGAAACTTCTGGCCGCCGCGACGACCGATGCCGCGGCCGAAGAGATCCTGCGCGCCCGGCTGTCGCTGGCCGATCCCGATCGTGGCCCCGAGGTGCTGACCGGCGAGGCCGAACCCCGCGCCCTGCCCCGATACCGCGATCTGTTTCCCGGCCTGGCCATGCCCGCGCCCGAGAAGCTGTCGCAGCCGGCCGGCCTGCGCGACGTGGCCGGTTTCCTGCGGCCCGGGGCGGGTCTGGGCGGCAACGGCTTCGCCGCGGCATCGGGACGAACCGCCGCCGGCGGCGCGCTGCTGGCCAATGATCTGGATATTCCGCTGATCGCGCCATCGCTCTATTATCTGGCGCGGCTGCAACTGACCTCGGGCGGGGTGATCGGCGCGACGATACCTGGGATGCCGGTGGTCCTGTCGGGACGCAATCCGCAGCTGGCCTGGGGGATCTCGCCCGCGCCGGTGGACGACGCCGATATCGCGATGGAGGAGGTCCAGCCCGGCAATCCGAACCGCTATCGCGGCCCTGACGGCTGGACCGATTTCCGCACCCGGACCGAGGTGATCCGGGTGCTGGACGAATCCGATCGCCCGATCACGTTACGCTGGACCGATAATGGTCCGCTGGTGCCGGCGCTGGATCCGGGGCTGCGCAGCGTGACGCCCCAGGGCTACGTCGCGGCCCTGCGCTGGACCGGCTCGGTGCGCGACGACAGCACCATGTCGGCACTGATCGGACTGATGCGGGCGACCGATATCGACAGCGCCGCGACCGCCATGCGCCGCACCGTCGCGCCCGCGATGAACGTGACTCTGGCCGATCCGAAACGGGTGCGCCAGGTCACGGTGGGCGCCCTGCCGCGTCGCGCCACGGATCATCCGACCGGCGGCCAGATGCCGGTGCCGGGCTGGCTGCGCGCGGGTCAGTGGCAGGGAGTCGACGAATCCGGGCCGGGCAAGGCGGTGGCTCCTTCGCGCGATGCGGTCGTGATCGCGACCGGGGAACGCGGCCCGCTTGCCCTGCGCCGGGCCCGTCTGGGGCGCCTGCTTGACGACCGGGAAATCCATTCCCGCGACAGCTTCATCGCCGCGCAGCTGGACGTGGTCAGCCCCGCGGCGCGGGCGCTGCTGCCTCTGGTCGGGGCCGATCTGTGGTTCACCGGCGATCCCGCCGCCGCCGGCACGCCCGAGCGGCAGAGGCAGGACGCGCTGAACCTGCTGGCCGAATGGGATGGCTCGATGAGCGAACACCTGCCCGAGCCGCTGATCTATACCGCCTGGATGCAGGCCCTGCAGGATCGTCTGATCCGCGACGAGATCGGTCCGCTGGCCGAGGACATCACCCGCCTGTATCCGGGTTTCATCGATGCCGTGTTCCGGAATACAGGCGGCGCGGCGCGCTGGTGCGACGTGGTGCAAAGCGCGCCCATCGAGGATTGCACGACCATCGCGCGGCAGGCGCTGGACAGCGCAATCCTGGATCTGAGTCAGCGTTTCGGTCCCGATGTGGCAAGCTGGCGGTGGGGGGACGCGCATCAGGGCCGGCAGATTCACCCCGGCCTCGGCTATCTTCCGGCGCTTGGCTGGGTGGTGAACCTGACGCAATCGCTGTCGGGCGGCGATTTCACCGTCTCGCGCACCGGCTTGCTGGGCGGGGCCGAACGACCCTACGAGGCGGTGTCGGGTCCGGGCTATCGCGGCGTCTATGATCTGGCCGATCCGGATTCCTCGGTCTTCATCCTGTCAACCGGGCAATCGGGACACCCGCTGTCGCGCCACTACGACGATCTGGCCGATCTGTGGCGGCGTGGCGAGTATATCGGCATGTCGCTTGATCCGGAACTGGCGCGCGCAGCTGCGACAGGCGTGACGCGGCTGGAACCGGCGCGCTGAACCGCCGCCCGGTCGCCGGCGGCGGGCGGCCGGGGGCGCGTCGCCCCCCGGACCCCCCGAAGGTATTTGGAAAGAGTGCGAGGATCGGCGCGATCGCCCCGGCTTGCGCGGTATCTCGTTTCACATTCCGCCGATGATCGCAGCCAGGGCAAGACACCTTTCAGTCGATCCGGACATCGCATATCGGTGTTCTCGACCAGATCAAAGGCACGGGGAGCAAGCGTTGAACGAGTCACATCCTTGTTCGTCTGACGGGGCGGACCTGACCATCGCCGTCGAAAACCCCCTGGCCGCGGATCTGGCGCCCCTGTTTCGGCGCCACTGGGCCGAGATGCATGCCGACACCCCACCCGAATCGAACCACGCCCTGCCGCGAGAGGGTCTGGCCGTTCCCGAGATCGCCTTCTTCGTCGCCCGCCGGAACGGATTTGCGGTCGCGATGGGCGCGCTGAAGCGGTTGTGCAACGGCCATGCCGAGATCAAGTCGATGCATGTTCTGGCCGAATATCGCGGCGCCGGTCTGTCGCGGCTTCTTCTGGTGCACATGATCGATCATGCAAGGCGCGATGGTCTGACGCAGCTGTCGCTGGAAACCGGTGCGCAGGCATCTTTCGCCGCGGCGCGGGCGTTGTATGGCCGCGCGGGTTTTTCCATCTGCCCGCCTTTCGGAGCCTATCGCGAGGATCCCAACAGCGTTTTCATGACGCTGGCATTGTGACCCCTCGGTCGTGGACGGGCATTTGGCAAGCCGCCTTGCCGATACGGCATCCGGCCATCCGGATCGGGCGGCCGGGCGGGCGCCGCGGGCTTGCCGGATTTCGCCCGGCGATCAGAAATCGGACGCGCGACACCGACGCCCTGCGTTGCGGACCGGTATTCCAGCCGCTATCAAGGCGGCACGGCCCCGTAGCTCAACTGGATAGAGCAAGCGCCTTCTAAGCGCTAGGTTCCGGGTTCAAGTCCTGGCGGGGTCACCAGGCACCGAATGGCGGACTCGCGTGCCGGAATCTCAATCCGGCGCGCAAGGGAAAGCTTCGGTGACGAGGCCAGCCTGGACACCGCCGCGCGGGCCTGACAGATCCGTTGCCGGAAACCGTTGGATACCGGGCTTTTCATCCTCGGGTTGATCACAGGTCGTGGCAGGTGCTAAGCGCCGATGATAGATCGGCCCAATCCGTGAGCGAACTGATTCATGAACCCACCCATTTCGGATCAAGGCGATGACGGAGAGACAACGGTGATCTTTCCGGTGACGCCGGGCGATGTCCTGGAAATTCGCCTTCTGCTTCAGTCCGTCGAACCTGAAGGTGCTGGTCGCGCGCTTGGCAGGGCGAAGGTATCGGTCCGGTTTCTGGATTCGCGCAAGCGCGTGATCGACCCCTATCTCGCCACCGGCGCCATCGTGGTGGACCTGCCGGAATCGGTCGAAGTCCTTCCATCCGGCCCTCGAACCGATGCCGGCGATGCGGCTGCCACCGCCATCTGGTATCTTCCCGCGCCTCCCGATGCTGTCTCGCTTCGCATCGGAGGATGGGCGGACACGGCAAGACTGCGTTCGGCACGAGTGCTCGAATCCGCGATCGACTGGGGCCGCGAGGCGGGCCGGCGCGCGTCGAGCCTGCAGACCCGCTATAGCCGCCAGAGAGAGCGGCTTATTCGCCGCCTCTTCCCCGAAACAACGGAAGAGGTGATCGCCCTCGCCTGCCATGCCGGTGCCGCGCAGATGGCTGCGCTGCAAAGCCATTTCAAGCCGGGTGGCGATTGGGCACCGGTGCTGTCGTCGATCGCCGCCGCCGAATGGCAGGCCGAGGCGCAAACGCGACGAGAGCGTCTTCGAGCCCAGGGCGACAACGCGCCGCGCATCGGCTTTATCGGCTCGGAGCGCGGCTTCGAACGGCTTTCCTGGCTGACCGAGACGATCTGGCTGCGCGAGGCGGAATATCTCGATCAGTTCCGCTATCTCGACCTGGAGATCGTGGTGGTCGAGGCTGCGGCGACCGGGGGCGGCTCCGGTGAGGGTGGGGAATGGAACCAGGCCTTCGCCAGTCTGACAGGCGATCTTCCCGAACGCGGCTCCGCCTTTTTCGATGCCGCCCGCGACGCTGGCGTTCCGGTGCATCTCTGGGCGACCGGCAGCGCTGACGGCGCGCCCGCATGGCGGGGCGCCATGCGGGTCGCAGATCGCGTCATCGTCGAGGGGACCGAGGAAGAATGGGCGGCGTTCCGGCCCGACCACGTCATCCGACGCGCGACCGAGCCTGCCGCCTGTTCGCTTGCGGCGCTGGACGAACGCAAGCCCGATCTCCTGCTTGTGCCGACGGCTTCCGACGCTTATCAGTTTCCCGCTTTTCGCGCGCTGATCGACCAGCCGACCCTCTACAACGGAGTTCTTGCGGAATACCGCTACAACTTCGCCCCGGCGGAATTCGCGCGACATTTCAACAATGACCGACTGAAAATTGTCGGCGAATCCAACCGGATGATGCAAAGATACCTGTTGCAGGCGGCACGAGTGGTGTTGCTGCCGGCAACCAGCCTGCGCCCCCCTGTCGAACTGGCACAAATCGCCATGGACGCCATTTCCAGCGGCGCGATCCCGATCCTTTACGGAAATGGCGGCGAGGATGAGCCGCTGCTGTCGGACCTGGATCGGATCCACGATGCCGTGGCCTTGCGCAGGCTTCTGCTGCTGCTGCGAATCGACTGGTTTCGCGAACGTCGCCTTCGTGCGCTGCTGCGCGAGGTGTGGCGCAATCATGTCTGGCGGTCACGGGACCGTGCGGCGATCCTGGGTCGCGACCCATTCGCTGCGGATTTCGATCAGCCGAAGATCACCGTCGTTCTCGTCACCAAAAGACCCCACCTCATCGAAAATTGCCTGGACACATTCCGCAAGCAGACCTGGCCGAACAAGGAACTGGTGCTGATTTTCAATACCGGGTCCGTCCCCTCCGATCTGCCGGAACTGGCCCGGAACGAGCGTGTCTTTGCCTTGCCGGAAGCGGCGAATATCGGCGAATGCCTGAACATGGGCGTGGCGGCGGGACGCGGGAAATATTGGGTGAAGGTCGATGACGACGATTTCTACAGCCGTTATTATCTTGAGGAGACGGCGGGGTATTACCGGACGTCACAGGCCGATATTACCGGTCGGCAATCCATATTCTATTATTTCGATGCAATCGGGCAATATCAATCGTTTGATCGACTTGCCAGGCAGTGCTTCAAGCTCTTGACGAAAAGCCAGGACCATATTTCGGGGGCCACGCTTTCATCTGTCAAGAAGGCTCCCACCACCGGCTTTTCGCAGAAGGATCGCAACGCTTGCGACGCCAACTGGGTTCGAAGGAATTTTACCCTTGGAACAAGAATGTTCTGTGGTGATTCAACCTCGCTGATGGTCTATCGCGATGCTGACGAATCCAAGCATACATGGCAAATGTCCCGTTCGAAAGGAAGCATGAAAGGTCTTTTTCCGCGAGGCTCTGACATGTTCGAAAGGATGGAAGAAACATGACCATGATCCGGGGAAAAGTCGTGGGCTGCATGGCAACCTTTCCCGGTCGTTTCGACATCATACGCCAGACCGTGGCAAGCATCGCTTGTCAACTTGATGCGCTGCTTCTTTATGTCAATGAATCGACCGAGGGCCTGCCTGATCTTTCCGATCTTCGCAACGTCACCATTTTTGACGGGCAGGACCATGCCGGTGATCTGCTGGCCAATGGCAAAGCCTATCTTCTGAAATTCCTGCAAGATTGCGAGGTCTTCACGCTGGATGATGATTTCATCTATCCGCCGGATTATGTCGCGAAAAATCTTGATATTCTTCGCAAGATGGCGGGGCGTTGCGTGGTGACAACGCATGGATCCGTCGTTCAGGAGGATTGCGATTGGTATTATGAGCGGCATTCCGTCTTTATCAGCATCCGCGGAGTGGTCGGGTTGCAGATGTGCAATCTTGCCGGCAGCGGCACAGCGTGCTTCGACCAGCGCCGGATGCCCGTCGATGCTGACGACCTGCTTGAGAAGGTCATGGTTGACCTCAAGCTCAGTCTCGCCGCGCGAGATGCCGGTCTGCCTCTGTTCGTCTTGCCGCGCGAGGAAGGCTGGCTGACGGTGATCCGCAAGCCTGGTCTTCGGGAGAAATATTCCGGCGTGGAAATCACGCATCACACGGAACTGGCACGGCGGGAAAGGTGGGATTTCGCCACCCATGCCCGCAATGCCCGCACCGCGCTGGCCGCGGCCGGGATCGGTCCGGCCGGGATAGGACTTGACCCGGCGACGGCCCATTGTCTTGACCATGGCGGCCTTCCCCCGGGATGGAAACATGATCTGACCAGTATTCTGACGCGCGACAACTATCTGTCGCTGCTGAACCGGATCCTTGATGACGAGACGATCGCATGACCGTCGCCATCGTGATCGGAACGGGTCGCAGCGGCACGTCGCTTGCAATGCAGGCGCTGGACGCGCTTGGGTTTTCGGTCGTCGGCGATGCCGTGCCGGCCGGAGAGAACAATCTTCGCGGGACCGGCGAAGCTGTGGAACTGCGCGACGCCATGTTCCGGCTGCACAGGTCGCTTGGCGGCCCGCGCGGTTTCCTTCCGGATGGATGGCAGAACACGTCTGTCGCGTGCGACACGCGCGAATGGCTGACACGGTATCTGAGCTTGGGCGCGGCTGACGAAGGACAACCGAATCTGGCGCTGAAATTTCCGCTTTCCAGCCTGTTCCTGCCGCTGCTTCGCGATGCTGTCAGA
This sequence comes from Paracoccus sp. L-17, assembly GCF_056857655.1. Taxonomy (NCBI): domain Bacteria; kingdom Pseudomonadati; phylum Pseudomonadota; class Alphaproteobacteria; order Rhodobacterales; family Paracoccaceae; genus Paracoccus; species Paracoccus sp. L-17. The sequence goes on along the minus strand of NZ_JBSXNM010000046.1, from coordinate 3,270 downwards.
GAGGCCGCGGTGGAACCGGTCTGGATCTGGGCCACCCGCCCGCCGGCCGAAGTCATTGCATCCTTGATGCGCGCCTATCATTCCACCGTCGAAAACGCGACAGCGACCTGGGTCCAGAGAACTTTCTATCTGCTGCGCGATTCCCCGGACGATACCCATCTCTTGCCATTCGGAACCTGGCGGGAAAATTCCGACGCTCAGGTCGCATATCTGGCCGGGACGCTTGGTTGCGAGGACGGCGAACGGATCGCTGCCGCAAAAGCCTGCTTCTCTGCACGCCTCGATCATGCGCAGTCCGATGCGCCGCCGCTATCTGATCAGGCCGCCGCCGCACTGGAACGGGTCTCATCCATGCTGGACGGAAAAAAGGGTCGCCTCGCCGATCTCGTGAGCCGGGACTCGGATCAGTTTTGCGACGCCTTGATGATGCTTGGGACGGCGCTGAACAAACTGGTTCCCCCGTCGTCGATCACGGATGACGAAGCCGCGCTTCGATTGGCGATGCTAGAACGATTGTCGCAAGATCCAGCTGAAGAGGCCAAGATGAAGGACGAACTGGAGGTTCTGGCAAGCCGCATCCGCGAAGTTGCCGCGGAGAATGCAAAATTGCTTCGCCAATCCTCAACCGATTCCGGGAACGTGAAAAACAACACAAAATCGGATGGAAATTCTACCGGCGCGACTGTCAAGGATGGCGCGCGCATGCGTGAGGTCGAGATTTCTCGACTGTCCGAAGAAAATCGAACGCTGCGAAACGAACTTGCCAAAGTCCGGGCGGCCGGCGAGGAACAAGCCGAATTGTTCAAGACCGAGAGGAAGCAATTCGAAGCCCTGCGCCTGTCCTATCAAACGCTTGCCCAGGCGCGCGACGATGCGGAAGAATCTGCCGAAACGCATCATCGCGCAAAGCTCGGTGCTGCCGAGATGAGGGCCAGCATTCTGGAGCGACGCGCCCTTCGGCACGAGGCCCAAAACGAAAAATTGCAGCAGCGCCTGAATGCCATGTCGTCTGAAGCCGACAGCAGCGCCATCGCGTCTCTCCGTGAAGAAAATCTAGAACTTTCAGTCCGCTACAAGGAAGCTCATCAGAAGTTGGCAAGGACGGCCGCGAAACTTGCCGAAAGCGAGGCCGAAAAAAAGCGCATGCGTCGGAGCAAATCATGGCGCGTGACCGCGCCGCTTCGCAAATTACGCCAACTTTTCCCCTAGCGTTCGAATTCTCATCCCGAACACGACGAGGGCTGCGACAATTCGGATCGGCAGGAACGCCTGCTGCAGCGCATTGCCCGGAATTCGCCGATCCTGATTCGCGGAAGGCCGGCGGCGATGGCCTCGCGGGTTGACCGTTCCCATCTTGAGATGGGCATCTCCTCGTAGTCCGGGCCAGTGCCGACAATCCGCCGCTCGGACGCCGCTTGCGATCGATTTTAGGGACGGGCGCCCAGTTCTCCGTCCAGGGAGAACTGGCGATCCGTTTCCGATACCGATTTGATGGTCAGTGTGCCGACGCCGGTCATGCCCTCGAATTGACCCGATCCGCTGACAAGTTCCCAGAACCCGTAATCCACCAGACGAGGCTTGTCGCCATCCTTCATGAAAACTGCCCTGACGGTAAACTTGATATTCGCGACGTCGCCGTTTTCAGTCGTGAATTGCAGATAGCCTTGGGGATCGCCACCTTTTGGCGGATCGATATCGTGCCAACCGAATTCTGATACCGAAGCACCTGCCAGTGCGCCGGTTCCTTCGGATTTGCCTTCTCTACGCACCATGAGGACAAACTGGTCGGTTCCGTCGCCAAAATCCATCCGGATTGATTCCTGTGGCACCATCACGGCCTCCACAGTGACTTTCTCAGCATAAGCTGATGACACCAATGATAGCGTTGTCGTTCCGGCAACAAGGCCAGCGGTCAGCAGGGTTCTGAACATTTTAACTCCAGGGTGAATGGCAAGGGAGAGGTCCGGCCTCCGGAAACGAATTCGATATCACCGTGCCTAACGCCCGGACTTTGGCGCGGTCAATGCACGTCCGATCACAACCCATGACGATAATATTCCCCCGAGTGGCGCAGGCGCGGCGTCCCGCGGACCAGCCTTCACGATTCCCGGACCTGTGCCTTGTGACGGCGGAAGGTCAGGTAGTGCGGGGTGCGCCCCTCGCGCAGGGCCTTTTGTTCGTATCTCGTGCTGATCCAGTCATCCCAGGGATCGGCGCCCTGTCGGACCAGATCGAATCCGGCCAGGGGCACCTCTTCCAGCGCCTGACGGACGTAATCGGGAATGTCGGTCGCCACCCGGAACTGCGCGCCCGGCCGCAGCACCCGCGCCAGCGGCAGCAGATGTTCCGGCGTCACGAAACGGCGGCGGTGATGACGCGCCTTGGGCCATGGATCGGGATAAAGCAGAAAGGCCCGGTCGATACCGCCATCGGGCAGCACATCCATCAGATCGCGCGCATCGCCCGGATGCACGCTGACATTGCCCAGCCCGGCGGCGCGGATCTTGCCCAACAGCATCGCGACGCCGTTGATGAAGGGCTCGCAGCCGATGATGCCGATGTCGGGATGGGTCGCGGCCATATGCACCATATGTTCGCCCCCGCCGAAGCCGACCTCCAGCCAGACCCGACGATCGTCGCCGAAGATCGCCGCCGGGTCGATCGGCTTGCGTTCGGGATTTTCCTGCACCGAGATTCCGTGCGGCCTGAGATCGCCCAGATCCTCGGCCAGATAACCCTTCTGGCTGTGACGCAGGGTCTTGCCATGCCGCCTGCCATAGAAATTGCGGCGCGGCGGATTGGGATCGAAGGCGGATTTCGGGGTATCGCTCATGCGCGGGACTTGCCGCAAGGCCGGGCTCGGGTCAAGCCTTCGGCGGGTCCGGTTGCGTCCCGCGACGACCGGGGGCGCTGCCCCCGGACCCCCGAGGTATTTGGAAAGAGAGCGAAGCGGTGACACGAAACTAATTACTCTGGCAAATTGCCGCAATATTGCGGAACCTGATGCCGCAATTTTTTCGCGCGAAATTAAGGGGTTAATGAGTTTCTTGCCAGAATAACTGGTGACAGACGTTGCGCCGCCTAAGTCTTTGATTTTATGGAATCAGGGTTGCATTGTGGCCCCCTATTGGTTAGCGTCCGAGGACGTGGTGTAATTTCTGCGCCTTCATCGGTGCAATCCCGGGTGGCCATCGAGGTGTATGGTCGAGGTGGAGTTTCGACGCTTCAACCACGAACCCTACGGAGACCCCGATGACCAAAACCAACATG